>NZ_LR733817.1:3920000-4220000 GCF_902506165.1 Bosea sp. 29B | reverse complement strand
GGTCTTGTAGAGGTCCTTGATCGGGTTGTAGCCGCCGTTCATGTCGCCATAGAGCGTGGCGTAGCCACAGGACATCTCCGACTTGTTGCCGGTCGTCACCACCATCGGCCCGAACTTGTTGGAGATCGACATCAAGAGCGTGCCGCGCACGCGGCTCTGCAGATTCTCCTCGGTGATGCCGCGATTGGTGCCGGCGAAGAGCTCGGCCAAAGCGTGCTCGAAACCCTCGACCGGCTCGGCGATCGGCACGATCTCGTAGCGCACGCCGAGCGCGTCGGCGCATTTCTTGGCGTCGTCGAGGCTCTCCTGCGAGGTGAAGCGATAGGGCATCATCACGCAGCGCACGCGCTCAGCGCCCAGCGCATCGACCGCCATGGCGGCGCAGATGGCGGAATCGATGCCGCCGGAGAGGCCGAGCACGACGCCGGGGAAGCGGTTCTTCTCGACATAGTCGCGCAAGCCCAGCACGCAGGCGGCATAGTCAGCCTCGTCGCCGCTCTCGATAGCGGCGACCTCACCCGGCAAGCAGCGCCAGCCATCGGGCCCACGCTCCCAGTGCGTGATCGCAATCGCCTCGCGGAAGGCCGGCAATTGATGAGCGAAGCTGCGGTCGGCATTGAGGACGAACGAGGCCCCCTCGAAGACGAGTTCGTCCTGGCCGCCGAGCTGATTGAGATAGACCAGAGGCAAGCCGCTCTCGACGACGCGGGCGACGGCGACGTTGAGGCGCTCCTCGATCACGCCGCGACGGAAGGGCGAGCCGTTCGGGACCAGCAGGATCTCGCCGCCGGTCTCGGCGATGCACTCGACGACCTCCTCGCCCCAGATGTCCTCGCAGATCGGAATGCCCAGGCGGACATGGTTGCGGAAGACGACCGGGCCGGGCAGTGGGCCGGGCTCGAACACCCGCTTCTCGTCGAAGACGCCGTAATTGGGCAGGTCGACCTTGAAGCGCACCGACTGGATCAGGCCGCCATCGAGCAGCGCATAGGCGTTGTAGAGCTTGCCGTCCTCAAGCCAGGGCAGTCCGACGAGCACTGCCGGGCCGCCGTCAGCGGTCTCGCGGGCAAGGTCCTCGCAGGCCTTGCGGCAGGCATCCTGAAAGGCCGGCTTCAACACCAGGTCCTCCGGCGGATAGGCCGAGAGGAAGAGCTCCGGGAACATCACGAGCTCGGCGCCGCCGGCAGCCGCCTCGCGGCGGGCGGCGCGCACCTTCTGCGCATTGCCAGCGACATCGCCGACGATCGGGTTCAGCTGGGCGAGCGCCAGGCGGAGAGAGGTCGCGGTCATGATCTCGATGTAGCTTGCGGCCCGCGCGCCAGCAACAGGCCGGCGTCCGGCCCGCCCCTGCGTTTTCGCGAGGTCAGGTCAGCGGACCGTCGAGCGGAAATCGGCTGACCAGCGCAGTTCGCGCAAGGGCCGCACCGCCTTCGTCGTCTCGTCGTAGATCGGATGCGCCTTCCAGGCGGCGAGCCCGGCCTCGTCGGCAAACTCGCCGTAGACGACGATATCGGCGGCATCGCCGATCGGATCGATCCTGGCATTGGCCGCAACCTCGAAGGCGAGTGCGTGCGGGATTTCACCCAGCCGGCCCAGCAGGCGCTGGACCGTTTCGAGATCCTCAGCCCGCTTGACCGTGAAGAACACGATATGCCGGATCATCCGCCCTCCTCCGGCCAGCCCAACCGGGCTCACCTCTCAATGCGGACGATCTCTTTTCAGAGCCCTACGAGATCAGCAACCGCATTAACCCGACATTAGGGTTAACCGCGCATGAATCGTCTCCGGGCCGTTGCAACCGCTGCTTCGGCCGCTGCTCGGAGAGACACGCGATGCGTGCTGCATCAATCGCCGCCCTCGCCCCCGTCGTCGCGATGGCCTGCACGCTGGCGCTGCCGCAGGCGGCGCAGGGCGCCGACTATCTCAGGGGCTCGCAGATCGAGCAGCCGGTGGAGGCGGCGCCGATGTTCGGCGGAGGCCGCTTCGACTGGTCCGGCTTCTATTTCGGCGGCGGCGCGGGCCTGAGCGAGACCAAGTTCAAGCCGGGCGAAGGCCTGCGTGCTCTCGCCAACTCCGCCTTCCGCAACACCGATCTCGTCGCCGAACGCGACATGGGCTCGTTCATCAACGACCTGCCCGACAAGCGCGACAGCGGCACGCAGTTCTTCGGCATCGCCGGCTACAATTATCTCTTCGACGATGTCGTCCTCGGCATCGAGGCGGACTACACCCGCTCGGGACATGAATACCGGGTGACCGACTTCATCTCGCGGCGCAGCACCATGTCGAGCGGCCGTGTCTACGACTGGTCGATGGCGACCGACCAGGCGGCCAAGCTCAACGACTATGCCACGCTGCGCCTGCGCATGGGCTGGGCCTATGGCCGGATCATGCCTTTCGCCACGATCGGCGCGGCGCTCGGCCGCTTCAACACGACCTCGACGATCGATGCGGACATCGCGATCGTCAACAATGCCGGCCAGGCCAGTGAAACCCGCACGCGTGGCGCGGGCTACCCGCTGCGTGTCGGCAACATCAAGAACAACACCTATGCCTTCGGCCTTGCCGGCGGCGTCGGCGTCGACTGGGCCTTGACCGACAATTTGTTCCTGCGAGCGGAGTACCAGATCGTCCGCTTCGCCGAGATCGAAGGCACGACGACGACGGTCAACACCGGCCGCATCGCCGCCGCGCTGAAGTTCTGACGAACACAATCCTCCAAACGACAAGGGCCGCAGCACTGCTGCGGCCCTGTTTCGTTGGCGGTACTGCCGGTATCACTCGGCCGCTTCGACCTCAGGCCGGGTGCGGCCGGAGCGCTCGCGCTTGACCAGCTCGGCGACGAGGAAGGCCAGCTCCAGCGCCTGCTCGGCATTGAGGCGCGGATCGCAGACCGTATGGTAGCGGTCGTTGAGATCGGCGTCGGTCATGCCGCGGGCACCGCCGGTGCACTCGGTGACGTTCTTGCCGGTCATCTCGAGATGCAGGCCGCCGGCATGCGTGCCTTCAGCCTGATGGACGGCGAAGAAGTTCTTCACCTCGGTCAGGATCAGGTCGAACGGCCGGGTCTTGTAGCCGCTCGCCGCCTTGACCGTGTTGCCGTGCATCGGATCGCAGGACCAGACGACGTTGCGCCCTTCCCGCTTGGTGGCGCGCACCAGAGCCGGCAGGTGGTCGAAGACCTTGTCGGCGCCGAAGCGGCCGATCAGGACGAGGCGACCAGCCTGGTTCTGCGGATCGAGCGCATCGATCAGCTTGAGCAGCTCGTCCGGCTTGAGGGACGGGCCGCATTTCAGGCCGATCGGGTTCTTGATGCCGCGGAAGTACTCGACATGGGCGTGGTCGAGCTGACGGGTGCGGTCACCGATCCAGACCATGTGGCCGGAGGTGGCGTACCAGTCGCCGGTCGTCGAGTCGGTGCGCGTCATTGCCTGCTCGTAGCCGAGCAGCAGCGCCTCGTGGCTGGTGTAGAAATCCGTCGTACGCATCTCGGGATGCGTCTCGGGATCGACGCCGATGGCGCGCATGAAGTCGAGCGACTCGGTGATGCGGTCGCCCAGCTCCTGGTAGCGATGCGACTGCGGGCTATCCTTGACGAAGCCGAGCATCCAGCGATGCGCGTTGTCGAGATTGGCATAGCCGCCGGTGGCGAAGGCGCGGATCAGGTTCAGCGTCGCCGCCGACTGCCGGTAAGCCTCGAGCTGCCGGCGCGGGTCGGGAATCCGCGACTCCGCCGTGAACTCGTTATCGTTGATGATGTCGCCCTTGTAGCTCGGCAGCTCGACATCGCCGATCTTCTCGTTCGGCGCCGAGCGCGGCTTGGCGAACTGGCCGGCGATACGGCCGACCTTCACCACGGGCGAGCCGCCGGCGAAGGTCAGCACCACCGCCATCTGCAGGAACAGCCGGAAGAAATCGCGGATGTTGTCGGCCGAGTGCTCGGCGAAGCTCTCGGCGCAATCGCCGCCCTGAAGCAGGAAGGCCTCGCCGGCCGCGACCTTGCTCAACGCCCGTTTGAGCTTGCGCGCCTCGCCTGCAAAAACCAGCGGCGGAAAGCCGGCGAGCTGCTGCTCAACCGCCTTCAAGGCTGCCTGATCCGGATATTCCGGCATCTGCTGGACGGGCTTTGCCCTCCAGCTCTCGGGCGTCCACCGCTCGGACATGGGTCTTGCTCCTGATTTCACGCATCGCGCCTGCGTTAACCTCATCTTGGCGCGAAGGGGGGCCTATACACCCGCAGATGGCCGCTGGCCACCGTTACGGCAAGGGCGGCATGCCGCGCCTCCCGCCGCGGCGTGAAAGCATGAATCAAATCAGGCAGTTGGCGTGTCGCCCTGCCGTCTCGATTCAAGCCCCTGAGAGGCCGATTCAACAGGTTCGGATCCTGATTCAACCAGATCCGGCAGAACAGGACGCCCCATGCCTAAGCGCATCGTTTCCTCGAACCGCGTCTACAAGAGCCGGCTGCCCTTCGCCCAGGCGACGATCGCCGGCGATTTCATGTTCGTCTGCTGCGTCGGCGCGGACCTGCAGGGCAAATACGCGACCGGCGATGCCAGGCGGCAGACCCAGCAATGCATCGACAACATCAAGGCCCTGCTCGAAGAGGCCGGGGCGAGCCTGAAGGACGTGGTGAAGTGCACGGCCTACGTCACCGACCGCGCCTATTGGCAGCCGATGAACGAGGTCTACTTCGCCAATTTCGCGGAAGAACCGCCGCACCGGGTCTCCTGCATCGTCAACGGGCTGGGCTCGCCCGATTGCCTCGTCGAGATCGACGCGACCGCCTATCTCGGCAAGGAGGGCTGAAGCAGAGCAGGCTTTGATGCGCTGTTCGCATCAACCTCCCCAGCATTTGCATTTCACACCCGCCTGCAAAGGCCATTGTCTCCCTCGCGCGGCGCGGCCGAAGATAGCCACGCAACCAACAACGCCGGTCGCGGCGACGGGAGGAACCATGAGACGTCACGTTCTGGCGGCCGCTTTCGGCCTGGCCTGCGGCCTCGGTACGGCGCAGGCCCAGCAGACGCAGGAGCCGATCTCGCTGCGCGGCATGGGCTCCTTCCATGTCGGCGGCAAGCTGGTCGAGATCTCGGGCCGGCCGGTGAAGGATGTGGTGTTCACGCCGGGCGGCACGCCCGCCCGCGTCGACCCCAACGGCACCTACCAGACCGGGCAGATGTATGTGCAATATTTCCTGCCGCAGAACGAGAAGGGCTCGGTGCCGCTGCTGCTCTGGCATGGCGGCGGCATGACCGGCGTCAATTACGAGTCGACACCGGACGGCCGCCAGGGCTGGCTCGAATTCTTCCTGCGCAAGGGCTGGTCGGTCTACAATTCCGACGCGGTCGAGCGCGGACGCTCGAGCTGGGCGATGTATCCCGAGGTCATCCCCGGCGAGCCGCTGTTCCTGACCACGGCGAACCCGTTCGAGCGCTTCCGCATCGGCGCCGGCGGCGGCTACGACGCCGACCCGGCCAAGCGCAAATACCTGCCGGGCAGCCAGTTCCCGGCCGAGGGCTACGACAATTTCGTCAAGCAGATCGTGCCGCGCTGGACCTCGACCGACCAGATGATCATCGACGCCTATATCGCCGAGGTCGACAAGGTCTGCCCCTGCGTGATCTCGTTCCACAGCCAGTCCGGCCAGTTCGGTTTCAAGGTGGCGCAGGCGCGCCCGGACAAGGTCAAGGCACTGATCGCGGTCGAGCCGGCCGGCATCGGCGATCCGGCCAAGGCGGCGGCGCTGAAGGATGTGCCCGTGCTGATGGTGTTCGGCGACTATATCGAGCAGGACGCGCGCTGGCCGACCATCCGCAAGACCGCGACCGATTTCGGCGACAAGATCACCGCAGCCGGCGGCTCGGTCGATGTGATCAACCTGCCGGCCGTCGGCATCACCGGCAACTCGCACATGCTCATGATGGACAAGAATAATCTGGCTGTCGCTCAGCTGATCCAAGACTGGCTGGCGAAGAAGGGGTTGACGAAATAGGCTCGGGCTCGCGCGCCTGCTCCAGCAGCCAGTCGCGAAACAGGCTGATCTTGCGCGCGGTCCGGCGCCTTGCCGGGTAGGTCAGCCAGTAGTCGTTGCCGCCGGGAAGCATCAAGTCGAAGGGCTGGACCAACAGCCCTTCGCAGAGTTCGCGCAGGAAGAAGATCGGCGAGCACATGGCTGCGCCGTTGCTGGCGAGCGCGGCCGTGACTTCGAGCTGCTGCACGGCCAGATCGAAGCCTGCCTCCACCGGCGTCGCCTCGGAATTGACCCCCGCGGCGGCGAACCAGCGATCCCAGGCCTCGGTCTTGCCGATGCGCTTCACGTGCAGGAGGTCCGAGGGTTGCGGCGGCCGGCCAAGATCGCGGAACAGGTTCGGCCCGCAAAGCGGAGTGAACTCGCTCTTCATCAGCCAATGCGCCTCGAGCCCCGGCCACTGGCCGCCACCTCGGTGGATGGCGACATCGCAATCGTCGCGCTGCGGATCGTGCGGACCGACCTGCGTGACCATTCGCACCGCCAGCCCCGGATTGGCGCATTGGAACAGGCCGAGGCGCGGCACCAGCCAGTTCGAGGCGATGGTCGGCAGCGCCTGGATCGAGAGCACGCCTTCCGCCGTCTCGGTTACGGCGGCGAAGGCCGCGCGCAGGCCGTCAAAGGAATCCATCACCGACGACGCCAGGCGCTCGCCCGCCTCGGTCAGGACGACGCGTCGCGCCTGACGCTGGAACAGTGGCAGGCCGAGCCGCTCCTCCAGCAGCTTGATCTGATAGCTCACCGCAGCCTGCGTCATACCGAGCTCGGCCGCTGCGCGGGTGAAGCTGCCATGGCGCGCCGCCGCCTCGAAGGCCCTGATCGCGCTGAGAGGCGGCAGGCCTGTCACCAGATCATTCATCAGCTGACCTTATGTGTGTGGCGCCAAATCCAGTTTGTCCGCGAAGCCGATCGAGAGCATCCCTGGGCGCAATCGACATCTACCCCGGGAGCCGCATCATGTCGGCCGAAGTTAGCAGAAATAATGGATATGTCAGCCTTATGCCGGCACTGCGCGCGGTTCTGGCTCGCATTCGTCAGTTCCAGCGCAACCGGCTGGTCGCACTCGACAGCCATCTAGACCAGGAGGGCCTGAGCCCCCATATGGCGCGCGACGTCGGGCTCAGTGACGCAAGCCTGATTTATGACAGCCGCCGCGCCGACCGCGGCAGCTGATGTCCGTTAGAGCGCGCTCTTGCGCGGTGTGCGCATGGTGACGAGCTCTTCGGCCGCGCTCGGGTGCAAGGCGACGGTGCGGTCGAAATCGGCCTTGGTCGCGCCCATGGTGACGGCGATGGCGACCGACTGGACGATCTCGCCGGCATCGTGGCCGAGAACGTGGACGCCGATCACCTTGTCGGTCTGCGCGTCGACCACGAGCTTCATGTAGATGCGCTCGTCGCGGCCGGAGATCGTCGCCTTCATCGGCCGGAAGCCGGCCTCGAAGATGCGCAGCTCACGCCCCGTCGCCAGCGCCTGCTGCTCGGTGAGGCCGACGCTGCCGAGCTCCGGCGTGGTGAACACCGCGGAGGCGACGAGCGCGTGATCGACCGTCCACGGCTTGCCGCCGAAGGTCGAGTCGGCGAAGGCGTGGCCCTCGCGGATCGCGACCGGGGTCAGGTTGACGCGATCGGTGACGTCGCCGACCGCGGCGATCGACGGGACGTTGGAGAGCGAGGCGGCGTCGACCAGGACTTGGCCGGCCGGGCCGAGCTTGACGCCGGCGGCTTCGAGGCCGAGCCCAGCCGTGTTCGGGCGGCGGCCGGTCGCGACCAGCACGACATCGGCGTCGATCGGCGTACCATGGGCACAATGGGCCCGGCGCGTGCCGTCAGGCAGCAGTTCGATGCGATTGACCGTACAGCCGAGGCGCAAGCTGATCCCGGCATGGCCGAGCGCATCGCGCAGACGGGTGCGCAGATCCTCGTCGAAGCCGCGCAGGACATTGTCGCCGCGATGCAGCAGCGTGACGGCAACGCCGAGCCGAGCGAAGACGCTGGCGAATTCGAGCGCGATATAGCCGCCGCCGATGACGAGCATGCGCCTGGGCAGGCTCGGCAGATGGAAGACCTCGTTCGAGGAGATGCCGAGTTCGCCGCCGGGGATCGGCGGATCGAAGGCCGGATGGCCGCCGGTTGCGACCAGGATATGGCGGGCCCGGATCGTCTGCCCGCTCTTTAGCAGCTTGACCTCATGCGGCCCGGTGACGACGGCACGCTCCTCGCGGATTTCGACGCCGGCACCGTCCAGGCCCTTTCGATAGAGGCCGGAGAGCCGCGTCACCTCCCTGGCGACGGCATCGCGCAGGGTCGGCCAATCGAATTCCGGCTTGCCGACGCTCCAGCCGAAGCCGGCGGCATCCTCGAATTCGTCGGCGAAGCGGCTGGCGTAGACGAACAGCTTCTTGGGCACGCAGCCGCGGATGACGCAAGTGCCGCCGATGCGGTCCTCCTCGGCGATCATCACGCGGGCGCCATGGCCTGCGGCGATGCGGGCGGCGCGCGTGCCACCCGACCCCGCTCCGATGACGAAGAGATCGACGTCGAACTCAGCCATGGCTTTCTCCCTGCCGCGAGGCGGCATTTATTCCAAACCAGAGAATGGCGGCGCCAAGCCCCGCGATCCACCAGCCCTGCCAGGCGCCATGCCCGACGGTGGCGATCGAGAAGGCTGCCGCGAACAAAGCGAGGCGCGGCGCCAGCTCAGCCGGCGGCAGGCGCCGCAGCTGCGCGAGCAGCAGCAGCCCGGCGAGCGTCAGCAAGCCGGCGCCAATCACGCCGGTCTCGGCCCAGGCCTGCAGCGGCATGTCGTGCGGATGGCCGACCCCCAGCAGCTCCCGCTCCGCGGCGGGAACCTCGGCCGCTACCGGGTGGTTACGCATGACGGCCGATGTGCCGAAGCCGGCGCCGGCAACCGGCCGGACTCGCACCACCTCGCCAAAGCTCTGCCAGATATCGATGCGCGCCTGCCCGGTCATGCTGTTGAAGCGATCGAGAATGATGGAGGGCAGCCAGCGCTGCGCCGTCACGCCCAGCACGGGGGCGAGCGCCATGGTGGCGACGAAGGCGAGCGCCGCCGCCGTCAGCGCAAGGCGCGGGGCGAGCGCAGCGCAAGCCCAGCACAGCACCAGAACCGCGAGGCCGAGCCGCACCGAGGCGCTCTCCGAGCGGACGGCGAAGACAGCGACCACAAGCATGAGCAGCACGGCCAGCAGCCGGTCAGCCCAATGAGCGCCCGGTCGCGACCAGAGCCCGTGGACCGTCGGCACCGCCAGCAGGAAGCAGGTGATCGCCGGGCGATTGAAGACGAAGGCCATCATCTTGCCGGAGCCCAGCGCGGCGCGCTGCGAGAGGCCCGAGGCGAGCTCGATCATCGAGAGGATGGCCGCAGCGATGATCATCAGGGCGAGTGCGCGCAATAGCAGCGGCGTCGGCCGCCATTGCCCGGAGGCCGCGATCGTCAGCGCGAACACGATCGGCAGGACCAATTCCGCCCAGGCCTGCAGGGATACGGAGGCCTTGTTGCTCCAGCCGATCGAGACCAGCGCCCAGGCGAGGAATGCGGCGATCGCCAGAGCCAGGGGCGTGGCCAAGAGGGCGCGCAAGCGCGCAAACGCCGCCACCGCCGGCTCGGCCAGCAGCCCCGCCCCCAGGAAAGCCGCGGCGGCAAGGCCCAGCATCAGCGGGGCCGAGCGGTTCGCCAGCCACATGGTGAGCGGCAGCAAGACCAGGCAGACCGCACCGGCAGTGCGAAGGGCCCGAACCGCCGCAGACTCGCTTGCTCGCGCGGACGGAGCGGCAGGCAGCGCTTTCGAGGCAGTCGAACTGGCTGGCGGAGAAATCTGACTCATGCGCTGCGGCTTACGCGATGCGGGAAGTGTCGCCTAGAGGCTGAGGGGCAGCCGGACATGACCTGGACGAGATCGCCCGAACCCGTCCCGAGCTGTTCCAACTCCATCGGGACCTACGACCTTCGGCGATGTCACCGGCCGCCTCTCGTCGAATTTTCCTGCGTGCACAGGCCCCTCAAGCGAAACATCTTGACTTGTGATTATGCAATCAGGCGCAATTGATCCGCGGTCCGATGCGGTGCCACTGGCGAGCGTCGACAATCGGTGCGCAAAGCGCGCCACTCGGGAGGTAACTATGCTCACGTCCTTCTTCAAGCGCGGGGCCGTGGCCGCCGTCGCCCTCGCCGGCCTTACCACGGCTGCCTTCGCGCAGATGGAACTGAAGATCATGGCCCCGGCTGCGCCCGGCGGCGGCTGGGACGGCACGGCGCGCTCGATGCAGCAGGTGCTGATGGCTGCGGGCATCTCCAAGAGCGTCCAGGTCAACAACGTCACCGGCGCCGGCGGCACGATCGGCCTCGCCCAGCTGATCGGCGCCAAGGGCGACGGTCACCAGCTGATGGTCAACGGCTTCGTCATGGTCGGCGCCATCCTGCTCAACAAGTCGCCGGTGAACCTGACCCAGGTGACCCCGATCGCGCGCCTGACCGCCGAAGCCGAGGTCATCGTCGTCCCGACCGATTCTCCGCTGAAATCGGCCAAGGACCTCGCCGAGCGCCTCAAGGCCGACCCGGCCAAGGTGACCTGGGCCGGCGGCTCGGCCGGCGGCACCGACCACATCCTGGCGGCCCTGTTCGCCCAGGCCGTCGGCGCCGACGCCAAGAAGATCAACTACATCCCGTTCTCGGGCGGCGGCGAGGCACTGGCCGCGATGCTCGGCGGGCGCGTCACCGCCGGCGTCTCCGGCTATGGCGAGTTCGAAGGCCAGATCAAGGCCGGCAAGCTGCGTGTGCTCGCCGTCTCCTCGGCCAAGCGCCTCGAGAACGCGCCGGATGCGCCGACGCTGAAGGAGCAGGGCATCGATCTCGAGCTGCTGAACTGGCGCTCGGTCGTGGCACCTCCGGGCCTGTCGGCCGACCAGACCAAGGCGCTGATCGAAGCCACAGAGAAGATGGCTAAGTCGAAGGAGTGGCAGGAGATCCTCAAGGCTCGCGGCTGGGACGATTCCTTCCTCGCCGGCGCCGCCTTCGACAGCTTCCTGAAGGAAGAGATCGCTCGCGTTTCCAAGGTCATGACCGAGGTCGGCCTGGTCAAGTGAGCTGGCCACAGCACAGCTGAATGCGGGGCCGGGAAACCGGCCCCCTTTTTTCCTCTCGCCCTCCCCGGCTTCCAACATGCCGGGCAACGACGGATCACCCGATGAGCCAGGAGCCTCTCGCGCACCGACCGGACAAGCCGGCCCTCCTGGTCGGCGTGCTGCTGCTCGCCGTCGCGGCGATCGTCGGCCATGACGCCTCAACCCAGACGATCACCTCGAATTACGGCCTCGGGCCGACGGCGATGCCCTATGTGATCTGCGGAGGGCTCGTCCTTCTCGGGCTGGCGCATCTGTTCGTCGCCTTCCGCGAGGGCCTGCCCAAGCCGGAAGCGGCCGACAAGAGCGCCCTGCTCTGGATCGCGGCGGGCCTTGTCGGGCTGATCGCCTCGATCGGCCTCGGCGGCGGCTTCGTGCTGGCGACCACGCTGATCTTCGCCTGCACCGCTCGCGGCTTCGGCCGCCGTGCCTTCCTCGTCGATGCGGCCATCGGCTTCGTGCTCGGCCTGATCATCTTCCTGGTCTTCGCCAAGCTCCTGACGCTGATCCTGCCGTCGGGTCCGTTCGAGCAGCTCTTCCTCTGACGCCGAAGGCGGGTAAATCATGGACACTCTCCTTTCCCTGCTGAACGGCTTCTCCGTCGCTCTCGCACCCTCGAAGCTGCTGTTCTGCCTGGTCGGCGTCTTCCTCGGCACTGCCGTCGGCGTGCTGCCCGGCATCGGACCGGCGCTGACCGTCGCTCTGCTGCTGCCGGTCACCTTCAAGCTCGACCCCGCCGGCTCGCTGATCATGTTCGCCGGCATCTACTATGGCGGCATGTATGGCGGCTCGACCACGGCGATCCTGCTCAACGCCCCGGGCGAGAGCGCCTCGCTCGCGACCGCGCTCGAAGGCTCGAAGATGGCCAAGGCCGGCCGCGGCGGCCCGGCCCTCGCAACGTCGGCGATAGGCTCCTTCGTCGCCGGCCTGATCGCCACGATCGGCCTCGCCTTCCTGGCGCCCTGGCTGGTCGAGGTCGCGGTCAAGTTCGGGCCGTGGGACTATTTCGCGCTGATGATCGTCGCCTTCGTCACGGTGTCGGCGACCTTCGGCGATTCTCCGCTACGCGGCCTGACCAGCCTGTTCCTCGGCATCACGCTCGGCCTGGTCGGCATCGACAAGCTGACCGGCCAGGCGCGCCTGACCTTCGGCGTGCCGGAGCTGCTCAACGGCATCGAGGTGACGACGCTCGCCGTCGGCCTGTTCGCGGTGGGCGAAGCCTTCTACGTCGCCTCCAAGCGCTTCCGCGAACCTGAGGAGATCATCCCGATCAAGGGTTCGCTCTGGATGAGCAAGGAGGACTGGAAGCGCTCCTGGGCGCCGTGGCTGCGCGGCACCGCCTTCGGCTTCCCGATCGGCGCCCTGCCGGCCGGCGGCGCCGAGGTGCCGACCTTCCTCAGCTATTCGACAGAGAAGAGGCTGTGCAAATATCCGGATGAGTTCGGCAAGGGCGCGATCGAGGGCGTCGCCGGCCCCGAGGCCGCCAACAACGCCTCGGCCGCCGGCACGCTGGTGCCGCTGCTGACCCTCGGCCTGCCGACTTCGGCGACCGCCGCGATCATGCTCGCCGGCTTCCAGCAATACGGGCTCAACCCCGGCCCGCTGCTCTTCGCCGAGAAGCCCGATCTGGTCTGGGGCCTGATCGCCTCGCTCTTCGTCGCCAACGTCCTGCTGGTGATCCTGAACCTGCCGCTGATCGGGCTGTGGGTGAAGCTGCTCGCCGTGCCGCAGCCCTGGCTCTATGCCGGCATCCTGGTCTTCGCGACCATGGGCACGCTCGCGGTCAACGGCTCGCCGGTCGAGCTCATGATGCTCTTCGCCTTCGGCTATCTCGGCTATCTGATGCGGCGCTACGACTATCCGGTCGCGCCAATGGTGGTCGGGCTGATCCTCGGGCCAATGGCGGAACAGCAATTGCGCCGCGCCCTGCAGATCAGCCTGGGCGACCCGATGATCCTGCTGGAAAACCCGATCTCGGCCACCCTCCTCGGCATCGCCTTCATCGCCCTCGTCGCGCCCTTCGTGATGAATGGGCTGAACAAGTTCAAAGCGGCAGAGGACTGAGGGCTTACGCCGCCAACCGATACAAAAAAAGGCCGCCGGTTCTCACCGGCGGCCTTTTTTACAATGAGGAAGCTTTCCCAGGCTCAGAGCTGGTGGCCGCGCTTGCGCATCTCGGCCTGGAAGAGGTCGAAAAGCCGGTTGCTGGTCGCGGTGCTCCAGGGCTGCAGCAGCCCGAATATCTCGTCGATCACCTGCGGACGATAGGAATTGTAGCGCTGGCCGACCGGCGAGTTGAAGAAGGCGGCGACCTCCTTGAGGTCGGCTTCCGTCATCTTGTTGGCGAAGATCCGGGCCGAGGAATCGACGATCTCGTCACGGCGCAGATCGGCCTCGGCCTTGAGCGCGGTCAGGACTTCATCCATGTCCTTCTTCAGCTCGGGGCGGGTCGAGCCGATGTTCTGGCGGACGCCGCCGACGAACTCGGCATAGATCGACTCGAAGGAGCCCGACAGGCCGGAGGAGATCACGACCTCGCGGGCAGCCTTGAGATGCTCCGGCGTCGGCACCTGCTGCGCGAGCGCGGGCACGGCGAACAACGCCAGCGACAGAAGTGCACCTGCCAGGCTGTGACGGATCATGCGGTTACCCCTTCGTCGATCGCGCGCCAGGCGGCGATGTCCATGTGTTCCGGCGCGGCAACGACCTTGACTGGCGCAGCCGCCGGCCGCTCTTAGAGCATGTGCAGCCAAAGTGGAAACCACTTTTGCGGCCAGAGTCTGTCGCTCGACAAGCCGTCAGTGGCGCTCAGCCATCGGATCGCCGAGGACACGCACGCCGTCGGCTCCGGCGAGGAAAGCTGCGGTGGCCAGGCCAAGGAAGAGGCCATGCTCGACGACACCGGGGACCTGGTTCAGCGCCAGCGCCAACACCTCCGGAAGCTCGATCCGGCCAAGATGCGCGTCGAGGATGTAATGGCCGCCATCGGTCAGCAGCGTCGACCCGTCCGGGCGCTTGCGCAGCTTGATCTCACCATGCGCGCCCGACGAAGCGATGGCGGCTGCGACCGCCCGGCGCGTCGCCCCCAAGCCAAAGGGCACAACCTCGATCGGCAGCGGGAAGCGGCCGAGCGTCTCGACCTGCTTGCCGGTGTCGGCGATCACGATCATGCGCTTCGACGCGGCGGCGACGATCTTCTCGCGCAGCAGCGCAGCACCGCCGCCCTTGATCAGTCGCAGGGCGTTGTCGAGCTCGTCTGCACCGTCGATGGTGAGATCGAGCTCAGGCGTCTCGTCGAGCGTCGACATCGGGATCGAGAGGCTCAGCGCCTGCGCCTGCGTCACCTCGGAGGTGGCGACGCAGATCACCTTGAGCCCGGCACCGACCTTGGCGCCAAGGCCGTCGACGAAATGCCTGGCGGTCGAGCCTGTGCCGAGGCCGAGCCGCATGCCCGGACGCACCAGCTCCAGCGCCGCCAGCGCAGCCGCCTTCTTCAGATCCTCGCTCACGCCCCGAGCCCGCCCATCAGCATGTACTTGATCTCGACGAATTCCTCGATGCCGTGGAGGGAGCCCTCGCGGCCGAGGCCGGATTCCTTGACACCGCCGAAGGGCGCAACCTCGGTGCCGAGAATGGCCGAGTTGATGCCGACCATGCCGTATTCGAGCTCCTCGGCGACGCGGAAGGCCCGGCCGAGATCCTTCGTGTAAAAGTACGCTGCCAGACCAAACGGCGTATCGTTCGCCATGGCGACGACCTCGTCCTCGCTCGTGAAGCGATAGACCGGCGCGATCGGCCCGAAGGTCTCCTCGGTGGTGACCAGCATCTTGGTCGTCACGCCGGAGATCACCGTCGGCTCGTAGAAGGTGCGACCGAGCGCGTGACGGCGGCCGCCGACCATCACCTTGGCGCCATTGGCGACCGCGTCGGCGACATGGCGCTCGACCTTCTCGACCGCGCGCTCGTTGATCAGCGGGCCCTGCACGACGCCGACCTCGACGCCGTTGCCGACCTTCATCCTGGCGACCTCGCCGGCGAACTTCGCGACGAAGTCGTCATGGATGCCGTCCTGCACGAAGAGCCGGTTGGTGCAGACGCAGGTCTGCCCCATGTTGCGGAACTTGGCGATGATCGCGCCCTCGACCGCCTTGTCGAGATCGGCATCGTCGAAGACGATGAAGGGCGCATTGCCGCCGAGCTCGAGCCCGACCTTCTTCACCGTCGTGGCCGCCTGCTGCATCAAGAGCTTGCCGACCGGGGTCGAGCCGGTAAAGCCGATGAAGCGCACCGCCGGATGCGAAGTCATCACGCCGCCGATCGCCTGGGCATCGCCAGTGACGATGTTGATGACGCCCTTGGGAAAGCCGGCGCGCTCGGCCAGTTCGACCAGGGCGAGCGCGGTCAGCGGTGTGTCCGGCGCCGGCTTAACGACGAAGGTGCAGCCTGCGGCGAGGCCCGGCGCGCATTTGCGGGTGATCATCGCCGCCGGGAAGTTCCAGGGCGTGATCGCGGCGCAGACGCCAACCGGCTGCTTCGCCACGATGATGCGCGAATTCGGGAAGGGCGAGGGAATGGTCTCGCCATAGATGCGCTTGGCTTCCTCGGCGTAGAACTCGACGAAGGAGGCGGCATAGGCGACCTCGCCGCGCGCCTCGGCCAGCGGCTTGCCCTGCTCGGCCGTCATGACCTGCGCCAGGTCCTCCTGGTTCGCCATGATCAGTTCGAACCATTTGCGCAGGATGAGCGAGCGCTCCTTGGCCGATTTCTTCGCCCAGGGCTTGAAAGCGCGCGAGGCGGCCTCGACCGCAGCGGTGGTCTCATCAGCGCCGAAGCGCGGCACCTTGGCCAGAATCTCGCCGGTCGCGGGATTATCGACCACGTCGACGCCCTCGCCGATCCAGGCGCCGTCGACATGGCACTGCGTGCGCAGCAGCGAGGGATCCTTGAGCGTCAGCATGCGAGCCTCCGGCGTGGTGAGCGGGTCGCCGGGGCTCTAGCACGCGGCGCAAGCGCTTGCCGATAGCAAACGCCGCATCGCCGCCGTGAATAAATTGCAGTTACCGTTTCGCCACCAGCCCGGCGGCGGGGCTACTTCACCATCGGCGTGCAGACGACCTTGTCGTCGAAGACGTAACAGACACTGAGCTCGCCGGTGCGGACATTGGCGCGGAAGATGCCGCCTTCACGCTCATGGCGCGAGGGCACGAGGACATAGTCGCTCGGCGCCTGCGGGCCGGCCCCCTCGCCCGCCGGGAAGCAGACGGTGACGCCGACACCGCCCTCCTTGAGCTGGAACTGGCAGGCCCCGACCTCGCCGGTCGCCTTGTCGATGCGATAGACGCGGTTGAGATCGGTCTGCGGCGCCGGCGCGAACTCGTAGGGCGCGGCAAGCGCCGCGCCGAAAGCCGGCAAGAGGAACAGGCCGGCGCCCAGCGCCCGGGCCAAGGAACGGCCAATGGAGCTTCTGGAACAGCTCGACAGTTTCGGCACCGCTACGATCCCCTTTGACGATTCGTCCGCACCCTATCATGCCGGCCGAGCCGTATCATCGCGATTGCGGCAGGGTCACGACGAGATGACATCGCTGTTGCGCAAGCGCCCCGCCGGTAGGCCTTGCCAAGCCGCGCCGGCCGGCCTTTATGCGGATGGCCACGTCACAGGATGGATCATGTCGCTTCCCCCGATCGTCGTCTTCGATCTCGACGGCACGCTCGCCGAGACCGCCCCCGACATCATGCGCACGCTCAACGTCATCCTCGAACAGGAGGGCCTGGCAGCCCTTCCGGTCGAGCGGGCGCGCGAACTGGTCGGCGCGGGAGCGCGCGCGCTGATCGAGCGCGGCTTCAAGGTCAGCGGCCGGCCGCTCGATCCCGAGACGCTGGAGCAGTTGTTCCAGGAGTTCCTGACGATCTATGCCGCCGGGACCGCCAACTATAGCTATGTCCATGACGGCGTCGTCGCGGCGCTCGACGCGCTCGCTGCCGATGGCTTCGTCTTCGCTGTCTGCACCAACAAGCCGATCCTGCATACGAAGCTCTTCCTCGATGCGGTCGGCCTGACCGAGCGCTTCGCGGCAGTCGCAGGGCGCGACAGCTTCGCCTTCTGCAAGCCCGACCCGCGCCATCTCACACAGACGATCGCACAGGCCGGCGCCGATCCGGCCCGCGCGGTGATGATCGGCGATTCGCGCACCGATGTGGACACGGCGCGCGCGGCCGGCATCCCTGTGGTCTGCGTGCCCTTCGGCTATACCGACGTGCCGGTCGAGGCGCTCGCGCCCGACCTGGTGATCCAGCACTTCAGCGAGCTGCCGCAGGCGGTGCGGCAACTGACCGGCGGCGAACCCGCCCTCGCTACTCATTCTTGACGGCGACGGCGCACCCCACTAGGAACAGCGCGGTCCGGGCGGCTAGCTCAGCGGTAGAGCACTCCCTTCACACGGGAGGGGTCACAGGTTCGATCCCTGTGCCGCCCACCATTTCCACAAAACTGCCCCGCAATGAGCCGCGCTATCCTGCGCAGGATCAGCCGTTGTGCGTTGGGTTGCGTGCCCCGCGCTTTCTGAATTGACGGCGGCAATGCTCGGACAATGAGCGGTGACGAAACGTCCTGCGCTCGCGGGACATCAGGCGATTCGACGTCGCGCGGCGGAAAGCGCGCGACATGGCGGTTGCCCCCACGCAGAGGACAAATCCGATCGGCTCGCCTTCCCGGCAAGCGGTGGCGAATCTGTTCCTCCTCACGCTGCTAGGCCTCTGTCTCGCCGCCTGCGCCAGCCCGAGCAACCCGCCTTCGAACCTGCGCCGCCCCCTGACGATCTCGGCTGCCCGCTCGTTTGCCTCGGCGAACGAAGGCGGCTCCACGGCGGTCGTGGTCGCCCTTTCCGGCGGCGGCGCGCGCTCAGCCGCCTTCGGATACGGCGTTCTGTCGGCGTTGGCGGAGCAGCGTGCGCCCGACCATGCCGGCCGCTCGCTCGCCGACGAGATCGTCGCGGTCGCGGGCGTCTCCGGCGGCGGCATCCTCGCCGCGCATTTTGCCCTGCATGGCCCGCAGGGTCTGCCAGCCTTCCGGCGTGACTTCCTCGACCAGGATCCGGAAGGCGCACTGCGCACCAGCTTCACGCCGGTAAACCTGCTGCGCGGCTATCGCGGCGGCATCAACGACCTCTCGGGCCTCGCCGACTGGCTCGACACACATCTCTATCATGGCGCAACGCTCGGCGACCTCGACCAGCCCGGGCGGCCAAGGCTGCTGCTGCATGCGACGGAACTCTACAATCGCGCGCCCTTTCCCTTCGACCGCGACAGCTTCCAGGCGATCTGCAGCGACTATGACGCGTTTCCGCTCGCCCATGCCGTCGTGGCCTCGTCGGCGGTGCCGGTGCTGTTCGCGCCGGTCGTGCTCGAGAACTTCAATCCGACCTGCCCATCCGCCGGCGGCAGCCGCGCGCCATCGGCGGGGCGCTCCGCCTTCGCCCGGCATCTCGGCGCGTCGCAGGCGCGCTATGCGCGCGAGCCGGAGCTGCATTATCTCAAGCTGCTCGATGGCGGCCTCGTCGACAATCTCGCAGTGCGCAACCTGATCCGGGCCATGAACGGGCCGGCACCGGCGCTCGTGTCGGCGACGGCCGCGCAGCGGCTGCGCCGCGTTATCATCATCGTGGCCGACGCGTCGATGCGGGTCGGCGGCGAGATGTCCCAGGCGATCGACGGCCCGGACGCACCGGAGACGATCACCGCCTCGGTCGACGCCATGATCGACAATGCGAGCCGGGCCAGCCTCGACGCGCTGGATCGCGAGGCTGCGAGCTGGCGAGAGCGGCTGGTCCGCTGGCGCTGCGCCCTCGCGGCCTCGCAGCCGCCGTGCGGACAGCTGCAGGTCGCGATCGTGCGCTTGTCCCTGTCCGACCTTCAATCGCCCACGGAACGAAGCCGCATCCTGCAATTGCACAACAAGCTGACGCTGAAGGCCGAGGAGGTCGATTTCCTCGCCGGCCTCGGCCGCCGGATCCTGTCGGGCAACCCCGATTGCCGCCGGGCGATCAAATCTCCACTCCCCTGACGAATGGCCATGAAACCGGCTGCACATCTCGTGCAATGTAGCCACCGAATCCTAGGCGGCAGGCGCAGGCGCGACACGGTGACGGTGGCGCGCGCAGTTCTGCGCCGCTTCAGGTGAATGGGTGACTTAACAACATGATCGGATATCAGCAGCGTGTCCTGCGCGCCCTCGGCGTGCTTGCGGTCCTATGGTCGTTCGCCATCCCGTCACCCGGCCGGGCGGAGACGCCGATCACGGTCAAGGGCGGCGAGACCATCACGATCGCCGGCGTCCGCAGCATCCTCATTCGCGCTCCGCATCCCAAGGGCAGCGTGATCCTGCTGACAGGCGGCGATGGCCGTCTCGAGGTCGGCAGCGGCGCGCGCTTCGGCAAGGCCGGCGACAACATCCTCATCCGCAACCGGGACGCCTTCGTCGCGCAGGGCTACAATGTGCTGCTCGCCGAGATCGGCACCAACCTCTCGGCCGCGGTCGACCACATGGCCGCGATCAAGCGCCCGGTCATCGTGATCGCCACCAGCAAGGGCACACAGCGCGCCGCAGAGGGGATCGTGGGCGGCGCCATGCCGGACAGGCTGGTGCTGACCTCGGGATTCCTGAGCAAGGCATCGGGTCCCGACGATACCGTCCAGAGCATCCTGGGGACGCCGAACCGGCTGCCGCGCACACTCGCGCTGCATCATCGCGAGGATCGCTGCCGCTGGACGCTGCCCGCCGGCGTCGCGCCGTTCCAGGCCTGGGCGGGCGGGCGCGTCCAGGTCGAATGGATGAGCGGCGGGCAGGCGGACGAGGGCAATCCCTGCCGCGCCAGCGGGCATCACGGTTTCGCGGGGCAGGACGAGGAATTCGTCACCCGCATCGTCAAGTTCATGGTGCGCTGACGCTTTTTTCGCTGCTGCGCGCGTTTTTTCCGCTCGATCGCACGGAATGCACGCTGCGGCCGCAGGGCCGCGCAATGTTGGAGCAAGCCGACGCGCCGATCCCTCCACCGGAATCACCGTGGAGATCGGATCATGCGATTCGGCAATGGGCAATCTGCGGCGTTCGCCGGCCGCGCCCTGCACGCCTACCTCGCCTTCGTCCAGCGGACGACGCGCTTCAAGCAGGCGATCCCCGGCGTCAGGCCGTGGGAGCGCAGCCGCGAACCCTTCATCGCCCTGACCTGGCACGGCCAGCAGATGCTGAGCCTTGCGGCGCTCGACGGCGCGGCCGAGGTCGCGATCCTGACGTCGCTGCACTTCGACGGGACGGTGGTCGCCTCGGTGGTGGAACGGGCGGGCTTCCGCGCCATTCGCGGCTCAGGCGCCCAAAGCCCCCTCAAGATCAAGACAAAACGCGCCATTCCTGCCTTCTTCGAGATGCGCGAGGCGCTCCGCGAAGGCACCAGCCTCGTGCTCACGGCGGACGTCCCGAAGATCGCACGCGTCGCCGGCAAGGGGGCGATCCAGCTCGCGCGCGCCACCGGCCGGCCGATCTACCTCTTCGCGGCGGTGACCAGCGCCCGGGTCGACCTCGACAACTGGGACAGGGCCAGCATCGCCCTGCCCTTCGGCCGCGGCTGCGTGCTCTGGTCGGAGCCGCTCTATGTCCGCCGGGCCGCCGATGAGCGCGAGATGGGCCTGATCGCGCTGGACATCTCGACCCAGCTCGACGAGCTCCATGCCACGGCGCATCGCCTCCTCGACCGTCGCCGCTAGGGCAACGATCCTGCTTATCGGGAATTCAGCGACCGGGCGCGGCGCATTCGGCCGGCGTGGCGCAGATCATGCCGGGCGGGCGCAACTGCTCCTGCGGCCCCGCCGGCTCGATGACGATGCGGCTGAGATCGCCGGAGAAGCGCAGGCCGAGACCGGAGGAGATCAGCACGATCCGCGCCCGGGACGAGGCCAGAATGGTGGCGTTGGCGCCGGCGAGGAAATGGGCGCTGCCGCCGAGGCTGGCATAGGTGCCGAAGACGTCCTCGTGCCGGTCGAGCCCGTACACCAGCATGATCACCCGGCCGTAATCGGCGCCGAGCCCGATGCCGACCGACAGCGCCGACCAGGTCACCGGCGTCGGGATCCCGTCGGAAAAGCGCAATTCGCCGCTGCCATGGCGCCCGCCGAGCACGAAGGAGCCGCTGAGCTCGCCGCCGATGATGTAGGCGTTCGGCTCGCCGAAGAGCGCGAGCGAGCGCTCGATCGGGATGCTGACCGTCTTGGAGGCCGCGTCGAACACGCTTTCGACCAGCCTGGAGATGTCCTGCCGCGAGGTCGTCGGCAGCTGGCCGGCCCGGACCTCGCCCTTCGTCACGGCCCCCTGCCCGAGAGCGAGTTTCGGCACGAAGGCCAGCAGCGCGGCCAGCACGAGGCAAAAGCCCGGCCACCTCGATATGGCGCGCAGCGCATGCATCAGGCCGGCAGCTCCGGAAGAGAGTTGAACGGCAATGGCGATACGGTCCATGCAGAGACAGGAATGGGCGAGAGCCCGGTTCCGCAAGCCATACCCGCATCGAGGTCCCGTGACGACTCGCAACGTTGCACCAGTCCTGCGCCAGGCTCGCCCCGCGAACCGGCCGCTCGAGTCCTCGCGCCGGTCGCGGCATGGCGGCGAGGCCCTGCCATGACCTCCCTGTCTCGCGCGCTCACCATCCGCCTGTCGCTGCTCGGCATCGTCCTGTTCACCGCCTTCATCGGCGCCGTCATCGCATTTGCCCTGATCACCGAGGATCCCGGCGTCCTGCGCAATGACGTCACCTCCCAAATTATCCAGCAGAGCGTGCGCGCCCCCTCCGGCAACGCCGTGCAGGTCGAAAAGACCGCGGGATTGTCCCGGATCGAGCGTGCCAGCTCCTCGCTCTGGTATCTCGTCTCCGATGGACGTTCCCTCGTCGAGTATGCGCCAGAATTGCGGCCGACCCTGCCGATCGACATCCGGCTCGACGGGCCGACCATCGCCGCGCAGATGCGGATCGGCGGCGAGAACGCGCTCGCCTTCGACGTGATCGAGAAAGACGGCAGCAGGATCATCGTCGCCACCCGCGGCGGCCAACCGGGCTGGGACCTGATCCTCGGCTATTATCTGCGGGCGATCGCAGGCTCGGCGCTGGCGATCTCGGTGGTCTTCGGCCTCCTGATTGCCGGCGCGATCGCGATGTCGGTATCCTATATCGGCGATCGCCTGCGCAGCGCGGCCGAAGCCGCGGCCAGGATCGACCCGAAGGCGCCGCGCGGCCTGCTGCCGACCGAGCAGATCCCGATAGAGCTGATGCCGCTGACCACGGCGCTCAACGCCGCGCTCGACAAGATCGCCGGCAACATGGAGGTGCAGCGGCGCTTCATGAACAATGTCGCACATGAATTGCGCACGCCGCTGACCGTGATGCGCGGCCGGATCGACGCGCTGCCGAACGACCAGATGCGGCTCGCGCTCACCACCGATGTCAGCCGGCTGACCACGATCGTCTCGTCGATGCTGCAACTTGCCCGGCTGCACAGCACCGAGCTGCCGTTCGAGGCGATGCAGCTCAACGGCATCGCCCGCGCGGTGCTGGCCGATCTCGCGCCGCTGATCCTGAGCAACGGCGCCGATGTCGCACTGGAAGAGGAAGGGGAACGCCGCGTGCTGATCGAGGCCAACGAAGCGACGGTGCGGGCGGCGATCGCCAATCTCGTCGACAACGCATTGCGGCATGCGCGGGCGAAATCGACGATCCTGGTCAAGGTGATCGACGGCGCAGTGCTCGAGGTCGCGGATGACGGGATCGGCATCGAGCCGTCCGACCGCCCGCAAGTGACCGAGGCGTTCAACCGGATGTCGCCGAACTCGACCGGCGCCGGCCTCGGCCTGACCATCGTGCGCGACATCATGGCCGCCCATGGCGGCACGCTGACCATCCTCGGCCGGCCGGGCGGCGGCACGATGGTGCGTCTCGTCTTCCCGCCGCGGGCGAGTGATTGAGGGGCCGCGCTACAGCGCCAGCTCCGACACCCGCAGCATGTAGCCGATGCCACGCAGCGAGGTGATCTCGACCCTGGCGCCGGCCTCCTTGAGCTTGCGCCGCAGCCGCGAGATCTGCGCTTCCAGGGTGTTGGATTCGATCAGGTCGTCGAAGCCATAAACCGCCTCGATCAGGACGTCGCGGGTGACGACGCGGCCGACACGCTGGACCAGCGCCTCCAGGATCAGCGCCTCACGCCGGCGCAGATCGAGCATCTCCGAACCGACGCTGGCGCTGCGTCCTTCGAGGTCGAGCGAGAGATTGCCGGCGGTGATCACCAGCGAGCGTTTGGGATTGCGCCGGCGCAGGATGACGCGCAGGCGCGCCAGCAGCTCCTCCGGCTCGAAGGGCTTGACCAGATAATCGTCCGCTCCGGTGTTCAAGCCTTCGATCACGTCGGCTTTTGCGTCGCGAGCGGTCAGGACGAGGAAGGCGGGCCGCGGCTCGGCGGAATTCAGCGCCTTGACGATCGAGAGGCCGTCGCCGTCAGGCAGGCGCCGGTCGACGATCACGATGTCGAACGGAGTCGAGCGCAAGGCGGCAAGCGCCGCGTCGATCGTCGTCGTGCGATCCGCGATCAGTCCGGCATTGGTGAGGAGCGAGGACAGGAAAGCCATCAGTTGTGGCTCGTCCTCGACGATCAGGGCGCGCATGAAAAAAGGGGGTCAGGGTGCACGGATGGAACGTGATGCCGGAGTAGGGGCGAAATATCCAGACGCATCACGCTCCATCCATGCCAGGGCGCGGCCATGAGGCCGCAGGGCAGACCGGGCCGGTTTCCCGGCCCGGGATTTCGACGTCAGAAGCGGTAGTTCAGGCCGGCCTTGACGAGATGCTCGTTGACGCCGACGCGGGTACGGCCATTGGCGAACTGGAAGTTCTGCTTGCCGAGCGAGACGTAGTTGTATTCGAGCTTGGCGGAGAGATTGTCGGTGATGCCGTATTCGGCGCCGGCGCCGACGACATAGCCGACTTTGCTCTTCTCCTTCGAGACCAGGCCGTCGCTGGCCTTCAGGCTGCCATAGGCGACACCGCCGAGGCCGTAGACCAGCACGCGGTCGAAGGCGATACCGGCCCGGGCCTTGAGGGTGCTGACATAGCGCATGTCCGCACTGGTTCCGCCGGTGCGCTTGGCGCCCTTGCCGAAACCGTTCATCGACATGTCAGCCTCTAGGCCAGCGACGAGGCCGCCCATCTGGAGATTGTAGCCGACCTGACCACCGAGCAGGACCTCGCTGCGGTTCTTCTTGCCGATACCCTGAAAGCGGTCGAAACTGGCGCCGCTATGGACGCCGACATAGACGCCGTTCCAGTTGTAGGCGCGCGGCTGGGAATAGGCCGGCTGGTATTGCTGCACGCGCGCGGGCCGGTCGGCCGCAATGGCCGGGACCGCTAGCAGGCCAAGACCGACCATCGGGATGATACGCTTCATCAAAGGCTCCTTGCGGCGGCTTTGGTTGCCGCCGACGCATCAGGCTTGCGACCGCGCATCCGGGCATCGGAGCGGGTCAGCACGGCGCAGATTGCGTGCGAAGATTACAGCAACGTTGCCCGTGAAATGGGCACGCCCCGGAACAGGCTGGCGGAGTCGAGGGCGCGGTGCTGCGAACGAGCGCGTTTAGTTCTTTGTCACGCGCAGTTGCGCGCCGTTCGCCCATTCGGCCAGCGGGGCGGTCGCCATGAACTGCTCAATCGCGAGCAGGGCGATGTCGCCGGAATGGCCGGAGCGGCGCAGCCCGAGAATCAGGCGCGCCAGCCATTCGCGATGCGGATTCTCGAAGGGTCCATAGATCGGGCCGACATGCCGCCAGGCCTCGTGAAAGGCTGTTCCGAGGGCAGCGAGCTCTTCAGGCCCTGCATTGAGTTGGCAGGCAGGCATGGCGAACCTCCCGTCATTTTGCAGAGCGGACCAGAGCCGGCCCGGCATTGCAATCGGAAGTTGCCCCTCAATCTGAAGACTAGGCGAATGATCGGTTAACGGCAACCGGACAAGCCGTCAGAGGCTGCTCACGATCTCGCGCGGATGACGGGCGGCGAAGGCGCGGGCCGAATCGCGGAAAGCCACCCAGGCGGGCAATGGCACAGAGCCGACATCGTTGGACGGAGGAAGTAGCGAGCGGGTGCACTCGTCGATCGCAGCATCGGGGTCGATGCGCGCCGAGCGACAAAGTGCGCGCGCGATCCGGATGATGCGCTGTTCCTCGTGGTCTTCGGGAATCATTGGTCGGCAGGCCTCGATATCGTCGCCATCACAACGCGAGCCTGACGACGAGGTTCCGCACTCCCGCAGACGTTGCCCGATCCCGTTCCGGCCACATTTTGCCGCGGGGGACTTTTCTGCGACGCCGCGTTTTCGTCCGAAAATCGCCCAAATCACCGCAAGCAGACATCCAGACGCCTACGCCTGTTGCAGCCCCGCAACGGGCGCCTTCAAAGCTCGAAAGGTCGCGTCGATGTGAACGTCGATCGATTGAACCGCAGCCGCTGCTCTGCCAGAGATTTGGGGAATTGTTGACGTTTTTCCGTCACCTTTCCTCGTGCCCGCCATCCTGCAATCCCCTTCCGAGGTCGCAATGCTCCGCTCCTTCCGTTTGGCCCTGATCGCCGGCACGGCCGTCGCGGCCACGGCGACCGCCGCCGTCGCCGAAATCGACCCGCTCACCCGTCAGCCGCTGGTCACCTATGTCGACCCTGCCAAGGCGCAGGCGACCGCGATCCCGCGCGAGGTCGTCTCCTTCAGCGGCACCTACCGCCCCGGCACGATCGTGATCAACACGAGCGAGCGCCGCCTCTATTTCGTCCTGCCCGATGGCAAGGCCGTCCGCTACGGCGTCGGCGTCGGTCGTCCGGGCTTCGACTGGGCCGGCTCGCAGACCATCACCCGCAAGGCCGAATGGCCGGGCTGGACCCCGCCGTCGCAGATGCTGAAGCGCCGTCCCGACCTGCCGCGCTTCATGCCCGGCGGCCCGGAGAACCCGCTCGGCGCCCGCGCCATGTATCTCGGCTCGACCCTCTACCGCATCCACGGCTCGAACGAGCCGGAGACGATCGGCCAGGCGGTCTCCTCAGGCTGCATCCGCATGCTGAACGAGGACGTAATCGACCTCTACGAGCGCGCCAAGGTCGGCACCCGCGTCGTCGTCGCCCGCTGAGCAGCGACACGCTTCAAGGATTGCGTAAGGCCGGCGTTTCGCCGGCCTTTTTCTTTGGCGCGAATAGCCGATTTTCAGTGTTGCCCGCGCGTGCCCGCTAACTCAGATTGTTGCCCCAGATCATGAACGACGCGGAGAAGGTGACGAAGCCCATGGCCGCCAGGACGAGCGCGCAACGACGGATCCGTGCCTTGCCGTGGTTCAAGCCGGTCAGCAGTGCTGCCAGCGTCCAGAGGCCCGTGAATCCCAGAAGCGCCAGGGTATAGACCGGGCCAGAGAGGTCATAGCCGCCTCCTCCGATCGATGGGTGTTCTGAAGAACTGGGGCTGAGGTTCCAGATCAGAATGCCCACGACCACGGCGAAGACGGTAATCCAGGCGTATAATCCCCTGTCTTTCACCGCCGCAGCCGCTCCCGCGACAGGCCCTTCGCGGCGAGCTCGTCGAGATACGCTTGCATCTTCGCCTCGCCGTCGCGGCCGAGCTCTCGCAGATAGTCCCAGCCATAGATACCGGTGTCGTGCATGTCGTCGAAGGTCAGGCGGACAGCGTAATGGCCGACTGGCTCCACTTTCAGAATCTCGACCTCGCGCTTGCCCGGCACGGTCTGCTTCTGCGTCGGACCATGGCCCTGGACCTCAGCCGACGGGCTCTCGACCCGCAGCAATTCGGCCGGGAGCGCATGGCTCTCACCACTCTCGAAGGTGATGTGGAGCGTGCGGCGGTCCTTCGACAGACGGATCTCGCTCGGCCAATCTGACATCTTCGTGTTTCTCCAGAACGGCTTGCGACCATCAGCCCGCTTGACCGCGGGCTTGCCGCCGACAATGCTCGCTTCCTATATCAGAGCAACGGCAGGCGCACTGCGCCGCAAGACCGCGATCGCCCGAGGATTTCAGCCGCCGTGCTGCATGACCCGATCAAGCCCTTGATGCGTGCGCCGCTGACCGATCCGTTCGGCCGCGACATCTCCTACTTACGCATCTCGGTGACGGATCGCTGCGATTTCCGCTGCGTCTACTGCATGTCCGAGGACATGGCCTTCCTGCCGAAGCGCGATTTGCTGACGCTCGAAGAGGTCGACCGCGTCGCCACTGCCTTCGTCTCGCGTGGCACGCGCAAGCTGCGCATCACCGGCGGCGAGCCGCTGGTCCGGCGCGACATCATGAACCTGTTCCGCTCGCTCTCGCGCCATCTCGCCTCGGGCGCGCTCGACGAACTCACCGTGACCACCAACGGCTCGCAGCTAGCCCGCTATGCGCAGGAGCTGGCCGATTGCGGCGTGCGCCGCGTCAACGTGTCGATGGACACGCTCGATCCCGACAAATTCCGCAAGATCACGCGCTGGGGCGACCTGTCGAAGGTGCTCGCCGGCATCGAGGCGGCGCGCGCGGCTGGCCTGCGCGTCAAGATCAATGCGGTGGCGCTGAAGGGCGTCAACGAGGACGAGATCGAAGGGCTGATGCAGTGGGCCCACGGCCTCGGCATGGACCTGACGCTGATCGAGGTGATGCCGCTCGGCGAGATCGAGCCGGCCCGGCTCGACCAGTTCCTGCCGCTCTCGATGGTGCGGGCCAAGCTGATGGACCGTTACACGCTGACCGACGATCCGTACCGGACCGGCGGGCCGGCGCGCTATGTCCGGGTCGCCGAGACCGGCGGGCTGGTCGGCTTCATCACGCCGATGACGCATAATTTCTGCGAGAGCTGCAATCGCGTGCGGCTGACCTGCACCGGCACGCTCTATATGTGCCTCGGCCAGGAGGATGCGGCGGACCTGCGCGCCCCGATCCGCGCCTCGGCCGACGACGCCCTGCTCTACCGGGCGATGGAAGAAGCGATCTCGCGCAAGCCCAAGGGCCACGACTTCGTCATCGACCGGCGCCAGCCACGCGCCGCGGTCGGCCGGCATATGAGCGTGACCGGGGGCTAGAGCATTTCCGGCGAACACGGGTTCGCCTGAAGTGCCCTATCTCTTTGTTTTCACGCAATTCCGGACGCAAAACCGCTGCGCACTTTTGCTGGAATTGCTCTAGCCTTACGACCGCATCTCGGCCCGCAACTCCCGGACGCCGTGGCCCAGCCGGCGCCGCAGCAAGCTCCGCAAGGTCGCCGTGTCGGCATAGCCGACTTCTCCCGCGACCCTGTCCAGACTCTGCCCGATCGAGACGAGATGCCGGGCACGCTCGACCCGCATGTCCTGAAAGAAGGCGAGTGGCGACTTCCCGAGCACGGCCTCGGTGCGCCGCTGCAGGGTTCGCGTGCTGACCGCCAGCGCGCTCGCCGCCTCCTGGAGCGAGAAGCCGGAGGCCAGATTGGCGCGTGCCCAGCGCTCGAAGCGCTCGATGAGAGGGTCGGCATGGGCGAGATGGTCGGGGATGATGTAGCGCGCCTGCGACGAACGCTTGTCGATCAGCATGAAGCGCGCGACGAGCGCCGCCATTTGCGGACTCGCCTGACGCACCAGCCATAGCGCCAGGTCGAGATGCCCCATCATCGCCCCCGCCGTGACCAGGTGGTCGGACGGAATGAGCATGCGTGAATCGTCCAACCTCACCTGCGGATAGCGCTGGCGGAACAAGGGCGCGAGCGACCAGGTCGTCGTCGCCTCGCGTCCGTCGAGAACCCCGGCCTCCGCCAGCAGGAAGGTGCCGATGCAGGCCCCTGCCATGCCCGCTCCACCGGCCTGCCAGCCGCGCAGGTGAGCGAGCCCCTCGGCAACGTCAGGCCGCCCCAGCGCCTCGACCAGCCGCTCCGGCTGCTTAGCGTTCAAGGCCGGCACGATCACCCAGTCCGGCTTGCGGGCCGGATCCGGCAAGGCGACGCTCGCAGCCAGCCCCAGCGCGGTGCGCACCTGCCCCCTGACGCCGACAAGCTGCACATCGAACAGGGGCTGATCGATCCCCTGCATCACCGCCAGCTCGTTCGCGGTCGAGAAGGTGTCGAGCAGTACCGTCAAGCCGGTATCGAAGACGCCGTCGAGGACGAGTATCGTCAAGCGCATGGCGCAAATGACCTCAAGATTGTCATTTGCGACGATAGTGGCTGCACCTGCACCGGTCTAGCGTCCGCTCACAGTCCTCGTCGGACTGCCACTCGCCCTATCGATGTAATCAGGGGACGCGCCATGAAGCTCACGCCGGAACTCTATTGCCTGACGCTGACCGCCGCCGCGACGGTCCTGATGTGGATCCCCTATATGCTTGCGCGGATCACGACGCGTGGCCTCATGGCAGCGATGGCCAATCCGGACCCGTCCTTTGCGCCGGACCCGGCCTGGGCCGAGCGTGCCCGGCGGGCGCATGCCAACGCCGTCGAAAACCTCGCGGTGTTCGCGCCACTGGTTCTGATCGCGGCCCTGGCCGGGGTCAGCACGGCGGCGACGGTCTTCGCTGCCAAGCTCTATCTGGCAGCGCGGCTGGTCCATTACGTGGTCTACGCCGCCGGCATCCCGATCGTCCGGACGATCGCCTTCGCAGCCGGCTTCGGCGCGACGCTCGTCTTCGTCGGCGCACTTCTCGGCCAGGCCGGCTAGCGCACGTCCAAGACGCCTTCCCACCGACAATCTGCGAGACATCGATGAGCCATCCGCCCGCCACCATTCTCGACACGATCGGCAACACGCCGCTGCTGGCGCTGCGCACTATCGTCCCGGCCAGTGGCGCCCACATCCTGCTCAAGCTGGAGGCCCGAAATCCGACGGGCAGCATGAAGGATCGCATGGCGCTCGCGATGATCGAGGCGCCGGAAGCCGATGGTCGGCTGAAGCCGGGCGGCGCGGTCGTCGAATACACCGGCGGCAGCACCGGCGTCTCGCTGGCGCTGGTCTGCGCGGTCAAGGGGCATCCGCTCCACCTCGTGACTTCGGATGCCTTCTCGAAGGAGAAGCTCGATCATATGCGCCTGCTCGGCGCGAAACTGACCATCGTGCCGAGCGAAAGCGGCAAGCAGACCGCGAAGCTGACCAGGGACATGATCGCCGAGGCGCATCGCATCGCCGGCGAATTGGGCGCCTACATCACCGCCCAGATGGAAAACACCGACCAGCTTGCAGCCTATGCCAGGCTCGCCGATGAGATCTGGGAGCAGACCGGAGGCCGGCTCGACGGCTTCGTCCAGAGTGTCGGGACGGCGGCGGCGCTGCGCGGCATCTCGGAGACGCTGCGCCGCCACGACGGCAAGATCCGCTTCGTCGCGGTCGAGCCGGCGGAATCGGCCGTGCTATCAGGCGGGCCTTCGGGCGCGCACAAGATCGACGGAATCGGCGCGGGCTATGTCGTGCCGCTCTGGCATGAGGGCATCGCCGACGAGATCGAACAAGTCTCGACGGAAGAGGCCCGGGCGATGGCGTTTCGCCTGGCGGCCGAGGAAGGCCTGTTCTGCGGCACCTCGACCGGCGCCAACGTCACGGCCGCGCTGCGGCTGGCCGAACGGCTCGGGCCGGACGCCACCGTCGTCACCATCATGTGCGATACCGGCATGAAGTACCTGAAGACGTTCTCGCAGGAGCTGGACCACTGAGCGCGCCCGCACCGGAGCCAGGCAGGCTCAGCGGGCGCGCAAGCCGCGCACGATGTTCGCCGCCCGCCTGAGAGCAGTCACGGCAGTACCGACCGCGATCAGCCAGAGCGCGATGACCAGCACCTCGTTCTGGCCCCGCCAAAGCGGCTCCAGCAGGGAGAGGAGCGCCGCCGCCGTGATCGTCGCCATGCGGTGCTGCTTGGCCATCGGGCCGGAGAAATCGGCCGGCAGCCCGCAATTGCGGCCGAACTCGCGGGTATAGGCGGTCAGCACCGCAAAAGCGGCCGCCGCCCAGCCCAGAGCCGGGGCGCCGATCCCGTAGCCGACGCCAGTGAGGATGAGGATATCGGCGACCCGGTCGGGGAACTCGTTCCAGAACGGCCCGTCGGCGGCCTGCTTGCCGCCTTCGATCGCGACCATGCCGTCGAAGAGATTGCAGAGCAGCCTGAGTTGGCAGAACAGGGCCGCAGCAAGCAGCAGCGCAATGCGCGGCCCGGGAGCCGCCCCGCCCGCGAGCCAGAAGGCGGCGCCGGCGACGGCCGCCATCGCCATGCTCGCCATCGAGATCTGGTTCGGCGTGATGCCGCTGGCGCTCAGCCGGCGCGCGATGGCCCGAGCCCAGCCGGTGTCGCGGCTCGAAAGCGGTCGGCGGTCGTCACTCTGCGCCATGGTTCATCGCCTTCCTGATCCGCCACAGCGAAAAATTGTAGAGCGCCGCATAGCTGGTCGCGACCGTGAGCGGGACGGCGATGGTCCTGGCGATCTCGGGCGTGCCGCCGATCGTGTGGATGAGGGTCAGCAGACTGGCGGAAACCAGACCGGCGATCACCGGCGGCGCCAGCAACGCGGCCAGGCCGGAAAAACGGCTGGCGAGATACTCGATGCCCCGTTTCAGCAGCAGGGTGATGAGAGCGGACAACGTGCCCTGGATCAACCCGGCGAGAAGCGGCGCCGGCATCGGATGGGCGCGGTTGGCGAAAGCCGCCCAGCTGCCCATGGCGAGGAAGGCGAAGCCGACATGCACGATGCTGCTTCGCATCAGGCGCGCGAGCGGCGGGCTCACGTGGTCGACCAGCCATAACGGACGAGGTGGAAGAAGATCGGGGCGGAGAACACCACCGAATCGAGCCGATCGAGGAAGCCGCCATGGCCGGCGATCAGATGGCCCCAATCCTTGATGCCGCGATCGCGCTTGATCGCCGACATCACGAGCCCGCCAAAGAAGCCCATCAGCACGATGACCAGCGCCAGGAAGGCGGCCTGCAGCGGCGTGAACGGCGTCATCCAGGACAGGGCCGCCCCGACTGCCGTCGCGCTGAGCGCGCCGCCGATGAAGCCTTCGACCGTCTTGGACGGCGACAGCCTGGGCGCGATCTTGGTGCGGCCGAGCAGCTTGCCCCAGACATATTGCAAGACATCGCTCATCTGCACGACGATGACGAGGAAGGCGATCAGCAGGACGTTCCGGCCCTGAAAACCGGGGATGTCGAGGCTGAGCAGCGCCGGCACATGCGAGATGCAGAAGACGCAGATCATCAGCGCCCACTGCACCTCGGCGATGCGCACGAGAAAATGCTCGGTGTCGCCGCGCAGTGACGCGATGATCGGCATCAGCAGGAAGGCGTAGACGGGAATGAAGATCGAATAGAGACCGTACCACTCGGTCCAGATCAGATAGAACTGCACCGGCAGCACGACGAAGAAGCCGGCCGCAAGCGCCCAATGATCAGCGCGGCGCGTGTCCGTCAGCGTAATGAACTCGCGCAAGGCTGCGAAGGAGCAGAAGCCGAAGAGCAGCGTCACGCCGGTCTTGCCGCCGATCAGCGCCAGGCCCATCAGCACGATCATGACCCACCAGGCGCGGATGCGATCGTTCAGGTTCTCGACCATGGCGTTCGAGCCATCCGGCGACAGCCGGCGCTGCAGCAGGTAGCCGATCGTGGAGGCCACGATCAGGACGCCGAGCAGACCGGCCAGCACGGCGAGGAGATCGGGATGCGGCATCGTCATGGCGCGCTGGCCTTCGGTGACAGAGCGAGCAGCGCCGCTTGCGCTCTCGCCAGGAAATCCTGTTTCGTCTCGGTCTCGGCAAGGGTGAGAGCGGCGCCGAAGGTGACGGTGCAGACCAGCGGCACCGGCACGAACTCGCCCTTCGGCATGACGCGGTTGAGATTGTCGATCCAGACCGGCACGAGCGCCACGTTCGGGCGCGCCTGTGCCAGATGGAACAGCCCGCTCTTGAACGGCAGCAGCGGCACCTCCGTGGTGTTGCGCGTCCCTTCCGGGAAGACGATGAGCGAGGCGCCGGCATCGAGCGCTTCGGTCATCTGGACGATCGGATCAGCCGTTCGCGTCGCGGGGTCGCGGTCGATCAGGACAGCGTTGAAGACGTCGCGGCCGATGAAGCGACGCAGACCGCTCTTCAGCCAGTAGTCGCTGCCGGCGACCGGCCGGGTCGAAAAGCGCATGCGCCGCGGCAGCACGGTCCAGATCAGGACGAAATCGCCATGGCTGGCATGGTTGGCGAAGTAGATGCGCTGCTCATCGGTCGGCGCGACGCCGTCCCAGCGCCCGCGCACCGCCGTGATGAAGCGGGCGAAGAACAGAATGAGCGCGCCAGCCAGGCCAGCTCCGATGTCGCGCATTCCCCCACCCGTTAGCCAGCCTGACGATGACGTATCGTTCATCTCGAACGCTGTCGACATTGCAGGGGTCTGAGGCACATTCGAAAGCCGGTCGCGGGCTTGCGTTCACCACCTTTTGGGGGAGCCTCCAAAGACCCCGTATCTGTCGGCTGCGAGCTGCTGGATCGATTGGAGCGTCCTGGTTCCTGCGCTACAGTAAGCCGCCACCGATCAGAGAGCGAGTTCGAGCGATGAACGAGCATTCCGCCGCGGCTAGGCCTGCTCCTGCACCCATGGACTTTCGCCAGCTCGCGCGCGGTCTGGGAACGGTGATCACTTACGCCGCCGGGGACGTGATCTTTCGCGAGGGCGACGAACCCGCCCATGCCTACATCGTTCTTTCCGGCAGGGTCGAAGTCAGAAGCCGCGGCAAGCTGATCGAAGAGGTCGGAGAGGGGCGAGCCTTCGGCATTATCTCGCTCATCGACAACAAGACGCGATCCGCCACTGCAAAAGCGGCGGAGTCATCCGAAATCGCCCTGGTCACGTCGAAGCAATTCCGGTTCATGGTCGAAACGACACCGAATTTCGTCTGGTATGTGCTGTCGGAAGTCGTGGACCGGCTGCGAGCAACCAATTCGGCGTTGTGACTGCAGCCTCGCGCGACGCGGGCAATAAACGTCCAGCTTCAGCGCCAAGCTGGATAAAGCGGCTTGACCACTCATAGTGGCCGCCCTGTGCTGCATTCCTGCCGACCGGCAGAGGTCGATCCTGCCGTGGCCACGCAATGCTCCCGTCTTACGCAACCCTCCCCCTGCTTTCGTCGCATCTTGCCGGCTGCATCTTGTGTACTAGTATACCGGCAAGGCCGCAGCAAAGCAGGCCGCCATAGGGAGGTACCATGACCCATCCGACACGGCGCGGCGTGATCGCCGGCGCTTCCAGCCTCGCCGCGCTCTCTGCCGGCGGAGCCTTCGCCCAGAGCGCGCCTGCAAGCCCGGTGATGCTCAACATCATCGACGTCGCCGGCAATCTGCAGCTGACGCAGGCTTCGATCGAGAAGTTCGCCAAGGACAATCCGAAGCTGATCTCGCGCCTGAACTTCTCGCGGGCGCCCTCGCCCGAATTGCCGGCCAAGCTCAAGGCGCAGCAGGACGCCAACCGCGTCGACATCGACATGGTGCTGACCGGGCCGGGCGCGATGTCAGACGGCATCCAGCAGGGCCTGTGGGTCGATGTCTGGAAGTCGCACACCGCGAGCCTGCCCAAGGCCGAGGAGATCTATCACGAGCAGGCGCTGATGATGCAGCGCAATTTCGGCCAGAACGAAGGCGTCGCCGTCGTCTATTCGCCCTCCGGGCCGCTGTTCGAATACATGGCCGACAAGCTCAAGACGGTGCCGAAGACGGCCGAGGAATTCCTCGCCTATGTGAAGGCGAACCCCAACCGCTTCACCTATGCCCGCCCGCTCAACTCCGGCCCCGGCTGGACCTTCCTGCAGGGCATGCCCTACATCCTCGGCGACAGCGATCCGACCGACCCGATGAACGGCTGGGCCAAGACCTGGGCCTATCTCAAGGAGCTCGGTACCGCGATCGACTATTATCCGACCGGCACCGCCGCGACGATGAAGGAGCTCGGCGACGGCACGCGCGACTGCATCGTCTCGACGCTGGGCTGGGACATCAACCCGCGGGCGCTGGGCATCGTGCCGAAGGAGGCGAAGGTCTTCACTCTCGCCAACACGCACTGGATCCCCGACACGCAGTTCATGTGCATTCCGAAGGGTGTCGCGGCAGACAAGATCGCGGTGATCCTGGCGCTGATGTCGCATCTGCTGAAGCCGGAATCGCAGGCGGCGACCTATGACAAGGGCTATTTCTATCCCGGCCCCGCGATCAAGGGCGTGACGCTGGCGATGGCGCCGAAGGAGAGCCAGGACGTGCTGAAGGAATTCGGCCGGCCCGAATATGACGGGCTGATCTCAAGTCTGCCGACCCGCCCGCCATTGACGCCCGCGCGCCTGGTCGCCGCCTTCCGGCGCTGGGACCAGGAGATCGGCGTCGGCCACGCGCCGAAGTAAGATGCGCTTTTCTGCCATCGGCCTCGACCACCGCCATATCTACCATATGGTCGGTGGCCTGCTGGAGGCCGGCGCGGAGTGCGCCGGCTTCGATCCTGCGACCAGCGATCCGCGCGTGCTCGCCGGCTTCCGCGAGCGCTTCCCGCAACTGCGGGAGGCGCCGGCTGAGGCGCTGCTCGACGATCCCACGATCGACCTCATCGTCTGCGCCGGCATCCCCTCGGAGCGGGCCGGCCTCGCCGTCAGGGCGATGCAGGCCGGCAAGGACGTGATGGTCGACAAACCCGGCGTCACGACCTTCGAGCAGCTCGCCAAGGTCGAGCAGGTCGTCGCGGAGACGGGCCGCATCTTCTCGGTCTGCTTCTCCGAGCGCTTCATCGTCCCGGCCACCATCGTCGCCGGCAAGCTGATCGCGGACGGTGCGATCGGACGCGTCGTGCAGACGGTCGGCCTCGGCCCGCACCGGCTCAACCGGACGATCCGGCCGGACTGGTTCTTCGACAGGCGCTATTTCGGCGGCATCCTCACCGACATCGCCTCGCACCAGATCGACCAGTTCCTGCATTTCACCGGCTCGCCCGATGCCGAGATCGCCGCCTCCGGTACCGGCCATTTTGGCGTGCCGGATCTGCCCGATTTCGAGGATTTCGGCGAGATCCTGCTGCGCAGCGACCGGGCGAATGGCTTTATCCGCGTCGACTGGTTCACCGCCGACGGCCTGCCGAGCTGGGGCGACGGCCGGCTCACCATCCTCGGCACCGAGGGGACGATCGAGCTGCGCAAATATGTCGACATCGCCGGCCGGCCCGGCACCGACCATGTCTTCCTGGTCGACAAGGCCGGCACGCGCCATATCGACGCCTCGGGCGAACCGCTCACCTATTTCCGCAACCTGATCGCCGACATCGCGGACCGCAGCGAGACGGCGGCGACACAGCGGCACATGTTCACGGTCTGCCGGCTCGCTTTGCATGCGCAAGATCGGGCCGTGCGCCTGCCCGTCAGAGGAACCGAGGCAAAGTGACACGCAAGCTCGGCATCGCCGTCATCGGGCTGGGACCGGCCGCCCTGCCCCATTCGCGCAGCCTGATCGATCTGGCTGGCAGGGTCGATGTCCGCTACGTCGCCAGCCGCTCGCAGGAGCGGCTCGACGCCTATCGCGCCCAGTTCCCTTTCCCCGGCAGCACCGACATCGACGCGGTTCTGGCTGACGAAACCGTCGAGGCGGTGATCGTGCTGACGCCGCCGGCGAGCCACCGAGATGTCGGTGTCCGCTGCCTTGCCGCTGGAAAGCATGTGCTGGTCGAGAAACCGCTGGAGCTGACTGTCGCGCGCAGCGAGGAACTCGTCGCGGCGGCGCGGCGGGCCGGCAAGGCCTTCGGTGTCGTGCTGCAGCACCGCTTCCGGCCGGCGAGTCGGCGGCTCAAGGCGGCATTGGATGGCGGCGAGCTCGGCAGCGTCGAGGCTGCCCTGCTGCAGGTTCCGTGGTGGCGGCCGCAGAGCTATTACGATGAGCCCGGCCGCGGCACGATGGCGCGCGACGGCGGCGGCGTGCTGCTGACGCAGGCGATCCACTCCTTCGACCTGTTCCGCTCGCTGGTCGGGGTATCCAAGGTCGTCGCTGCGCAGGTGCATACTACCGCGCTGCACAGGATGGAGACCGAGGACTATGTCGGCGCCCTGCTGGAAACGGGGAACGGCGCGCCGGCGACGCTGGTGACCACCACCGCCGCCCATCCCGGCCACCCCGAGCGCATCGAGATCATCGGCAGCAGGGGCCATGCGGCGCTGGTCGGCGGGCGTTTGCAGCTATCCTTCCTCGACGGCCGCTCGGAGGTGGTCGAGGCCGAGGGCAATACCGGCAGCGGCGCCAACATCATGGACTTCCCGCATGACGCCCATCGCGCCGTGATCGCCGACTTCATCGACGCGATCGAGGAAGGGCGCGATCCGGTGGTGACAGGTGAGGAAGCCTTGACCTCGCAGCGCTGGATCGACGCGATCCTGGCGGCAGGCCGCGGCTGATCACGCCATCCGATAGGCCATGCGCACGCCGCCCCAATGGCGGCCGGCGACGCGCAGCGGCGCGTCGACCTCGCGCATCAGCTGGACGCCCGCGCTGCCCATGTCGCGCTGATAGGACTGGATGATGAAGGGCCGCGCCGAGCGAGCGGCGGTGATCCCGGCCCGGTCATCGAAGATGCGCCGATCGCGGCTATAGGCGGGGTTCCAATCCGGATCGCCCGGCCGTTGCGGCCGCGAGTATTCCGGGTGGTGCACCGGGACATAGCCGTTGCGGTCGATCGGCAAGGTGAAGACGAGGCGCGGATCGCTCGCCTTGGCCTGCTCCATCACCGACGGCAGGATCGCCTGCAAGACCGGCAGCGCCCGGTTGGCGAACTGGCGCGGATTGGAGTCCGGAACGGGCTGATAATCGGTATCGAACAGGTCCTCCTCGCTGAGGCGGCCGGTGCGCAGCGCCGATTCGAGCAGAGCGGCGACCCGATGTGCGAATTCCTGAGCCTGCTCGATCAACGGGCGATAGCTTTCCTCGATCTCGGCGAGCCGCCGATGCAGCGCCGCATGCGCCACCTCCTCGCCGCGCTCGAAGGCGATGTGGAGGCCGAGATCGCTGCGCGCCATCACCCGGCACGGCAGCGGCGGCAGGCCCTCGACTGCGATCGTGCCGCGCATCCGCGGCCTCAGTTCGGAATTGGCAACCGACAGCAGGGCGCCGCCAAAGCCAAGGTCGATCGTCTGCCCGGCGACGATGCGCTCGCCGAATTCGAGCCTGACCGGACACTCGGCCGGGAAACGGTCGTGCTGGCGCCGATCGGCGAAGACGGTGTGGCGCAGCGTCGGCACGAAACGCTCCAGCAAGCCTTCCGCCTGGCGCGCGCCTTCGGCGAGCGCCCGCCTGGCATCGATGTTCTCCTGCGCGGCTGCGAGCGCGACACGGTCGACCTCGCTGACGCGGTCACGCACCGTCTCGATGAAGCGGGCGGTCGCCTCGGCGCTGCGCGACAACTCAGCCGCGGCCGCCGCCTGCTCGTGCGAGGCCTCGCCGACGGTCGCCATGACCGGATTGACCTCGCCGACGAGGCGGAAGGCGTCGGTGACCACCGCCGCCGAGCCCTGCGCCGTCTGATTCAGCCGATCGACCTGATTGCGGATATGGTCGACCGCCTCACGCACGCCGAGCGAAAGCGACTTCACCTCCTGCGCGACAACGCCGAAGCCCTTGCCGGCCTCGCCGGCGCGAGCCGCCTCGATCGTCGCGTTGAGGGCGAGCAGATTGGTCTGGCGGGCGATTTCCGCGATGGCGTCGACGATCGAACGAATCTCGCCGGTCGCAGCCGCGAGCCCGTTGATCATCGCCGTCGCCTCCGCGGCACGTTCAGCGGCGTTGTCGAGCATGTCGCGGGCGCCGGACATGGCAGCTCCGACGCGTTCGGCCGCCTCCGACACCTGCAGCGTCGCAGTTGCCAACGCCGACGAATTATCGCTTGCCTGCAGGGCAGCGTCACGCAGCTCGGCCATGCCGCCGCGAATCTCGCGGGATCGGATTTCCGAACGCTCGGAGCAATGCTCGGCCTGGTCGAGCCCGTCATTGAGACGACGCATCGCAGCGACGACGTCGCTCTCCAGCTCGTTGATCGCCTCGCTGATCGAAGTCTCGGCGGGACCGGGAAGCTGCTGTGGCGCCTCGGCCACGGCCTGCAACGCAGCTGGCGCGGCAGCGGGGCCGGCACGGCCCAACAGGCGCCAGACGGAACGAGCAAGCATAGGCATTCCCGGGGCGAGACAGGATGCAAGAGCATGCGCCGACAGGGTTAACAAACCCCTGCGGCCGGGCACCGGCCAATCGCTTGAAAGACCGGGAGATCCCCTTCCCCCCGCTTGCGGTGGGGAAGGGTTAGGGATGGGGGGCCGCAAAGCTGGGCGCGACCGTCCTTCGATGTTGCGCCGAGCGGCACTGCCCCCCACCCAACCCTCCCCACCGCAAGCGGGGGGAGGGCCAGCGCCCGACATGGACCGCAAGGCCTTCCTCAAGCGATGCCCTTGTGGCCGGGCACTCGATGCGCGGATGTTCCGGTGCTCCGGCCGCCGCCCTGCCCGCGGCGCAGATGCGCTCACCTGCCGGGCAGGATGGACCGCCATCGTCCGCCCGCCTAGATTGCAGGCAGTTTCAACCGGCGACACAGCCGGGCTCTCCAGGGACGTTCGATGAGTTCATCGCATTACGACGTGATCGTCGCCGGCGTCGGTGCGATGGGCTCTGCCGCCTGCTGGCACCTGGCCAAGCGCGGGCTCAAGGTGCTCGGTCTCGAGCGTTTCGACCTCGGCCATGCCATGGGCTCCTCGCACGGGCTGACGCGGATCATCCGCCTCGCCTATTTCGAGGGCTCGCATTATGTGCCGATCGTCAAGCGCGCCCATCAGCTCTGGCAGGAGACCGGCGATGCGGCCGGGCTGAAGCTGCTGCACGTCACCGGCTCGCTTGATCTTGCGCCCGAGGGGCTCGGCCCGGTCGAGTCCTCGCTGCAATCCTGCCTCGACCATGATCTCGAGCACGAAATGCTCGGCCGCGACGAGATCATGCGCCGCTTCCCCGGTTTCCATTTGCCGGAAGGGTACCTCGGCCTCTGGCAGCCGGACGGCGGCTTCGTCGCCTCGGAGAAGGCGATCTACGCCCATGTCGGGCTGGCGCAGTCGAAGGGCGCGGAGATCCGCACCGGCGAGCCGATGCTCGACTGGCAGCCGACCGCCGATGGCGGCGTCACTGTCCGCACGGAACGAACCACCTATTCGGCCGGGCGGCTGGTGATCACCTCGGGCGGCTGGATCACGGACGCGGTGCCGCAGCTCGCGCGCTCGATGACGACGGTGCGCCAGGCGATCGGCTGGTTCACCACGCGCCGCCCGGAGCTGTTCCGCGAAGGTGCTTTTCCCGTCTTCATCCTCAGCGCCGAGGAAGGCACCTTCTACGGCTTCCCGCTCTACGAACATCCCGGCTTCAAGCTCGGCGGGCCGCATTTCGCGCGCGAGCCGATGGATCCGCGCCAGCCGGACCGGACGCCGAGCCCCAACCAGGTCAGGCTGATTCGCGAATGCCTGGCGCGCTACCTCCCCGACGCCAATGGTGACCCGCTGACGGTGAAGGGCTGTGTCTACACTGTCTCGCCCGACGAGGACTTCGTCATCGACGCCGTGCCCGGCGTGCCGCAGGCGGTGTTCGCCTCGGCCTGCTCCGGCCACGGCTTCAAATTCGCCAGCGCGATCGGCGAGATCCTGGCGGATCTCGCCACCGCCGGCCGCTCCGCCTTCGATCTCTCGCCCTTCTCCCTCTCCCGCTTCGACGCCTGAACCGTCGATCCGCCGCGACGCCTTGTCGTTTGGCCGAGATCGGCCGAGCGGACGGCGCGCGAAGCCTGACAGGACCCGCCTTGGCCACCGCCGCCCAGAACCGCCGCGGAATCATCGCCATGCTGGCGGCGATGACGCTCTTCTGCTGCAACGACGCTTTGGTGAAGCTCGCGCGCGAGGCCTTCCCCGCCGGGCAGGCGCTGGCGCTGCGTACAGCGTTCGCCATTCTGGCCGGCGTCGCGCTGGTGGTGTTCATGGGCGACTGGCGCAAGCTGCCGCTCGGACTGAGGCCGCTGGTGCTCATGCGCGCAATCGTCGAAGCGCTGGCCGCACTGACGTTCAACTGGGCGCTGGGGCTGCTGCCACTCGCCAACATCACGGCGATCGTGATGGCCTCGCCCCTGCTCATCGTCCTCTTCGCCGCAGTGCTGCGGATCGAAACCGTCGGCTGGCGCCGAATGCTGGCACTGGTGGTCGGCTTCATCGGCGTGCTGATCGTGATGCGCCCGGGCGCCGACGGCTTCAGCGCGGCCGCCTTGGTTGCGCTCGCCGGCACAGGTCTCGTCGCCATCCGCGACCTGACCACCCGCTTCATCAGCAGCGAGATCCCCTCGACGGTGATCTCCCTGACCGCGATGGTCTTCGTCGGGGCGCTGGGCCTCGGCATGGGCCTGGTCGAACCCTGGCAATCGCCCTGGCGGATCCAGACCATCTATCTCGGCCTGGCGGCGCTGCTGGTGACGGCAGCCAGCTTCTGCATCATAAGCGCCTTCCGCAACACCGATGTCGGCGTCGTCGCGGGCTATCGCTACTCGGTCGTTCTCGTCGCCGTGCTGATCGGCTGGCTGGTCTGGGGCGACACGCCGGACGGCATCGCCTACGCGGGAATCGCGCTGATCGTCGGCAGCGGCCTCTACACCCTGCATCGCCAGCGCGCCCGCCCCGATTCGCAGCTGAAGCCCGAGGGCGACAAACCGCTATGACAGCGAAGCCGACCCTCACCGTCCTCGTCGCGATCTCGACGCTGCAGCCGATCGCCCTCAACATGCTGGCGCCGGCGACCCCAGCGCTCGCCCGCAACTTCGCCACCAGCTATGCGACGATCCAGCTGACGCTGACCCTCTTCCTGGTCGCGGTCGCGCTGACGCAGCTGATCGTCGGGCCGCTCTCCGACCGGTACGGGCGCCGGCCCTGCGTGATCGCCGGCACAGCCGTGTTCGCAGCGGGTTCCGTGCTCGGAGCCCTGGCGGACAGCGCGGGCATCCTGCTGTTCGCGCGCGTGCTCGAAGGCGCCGGTTCCGGCACGACCTTCGCCCTGGCACGCGCCATCATCCGCGATACGGCGGGCCGCGACCAGGCGGCACGGCAGATCGCGACCGTCACCATGGTCATGGTGGTGGCTCCGATGATCACGCCCTATCTCGGCGGCCATATCGAGACCAATCTCGGCTGGCGCATGATCTTCTGGTCAATGGCCGCGGCGGCCGCGATCGTGCTGGTCCTGGTCGGACTGCGCCTGCCCGAGACGGCACCGAATGTCGGCGTGCGGACCTCGCTCACCGGCATCTTCCGGGCTTTTCCGGAGCTGGCGCGCGACCGCAGCTTCATCAGGAACGTCGTCGCGCTGGCGATGACGTCCGCCGCCTTCTTCGCCTTCATCGCCGCAGCGCCGTTCATCGTCGTCGAGACGATGGGGCGCGGCTCCGACACTTACGGCGCCTATTTCATCATCAACGCCTTCGGCTACATGGTGGGTAATTTCACCATGTCCCGATTGGTGCTGCGGCACGGCACGGCGACGATGGCCTGGATCGGCCTGATCATCTCCTTCGTGGCGATCACCGTCGCCTTCGCGATCGCGCTGACGCCATGGTGGACGCCGCTGACGCTGTTCCTGCCGCTCGCCATCAGCGCCATCGGCAACGGCTTGACGCTGCCCGGAGCGACCGCTGCGGCGCTTTCGGCCCGGCCCGAGCTCGCGGGCTCGGCAGCCGGCCTCGCCGGCGCGATCCAGCTCGGCTCGGGCGCGCTCGCGACCGTGGTGATCAGCTCGCTGGTCGCGCATTGGCCGCCAGCTCTGATGGCGATGATGTGGCTGATGCTGGTCGTCGCTTTGCTGGCCTTGCGCAAAGAGCCGCGTAGGCGAAAGGACTGATCCACAGCGCCTTGCACGCAGCAATGTTGTACGGCATGTAGCATTGGTATAACCGCCCTTCGCAAACTGCATGATGCAGCCACAATCCACGAGGTCAGGGAGGACTGAGGTGGACGCACCCCTCGCTTTGAGCCGCGCTATCGATACCCTCAACCGCAAGATCGGTCAGTGGGTCGCGTGGCTGATCCTCGTCGCCGTCATCGTCTCCGCCGTCAACGCGATCATCCGCAAGGTCTTCAACGTCTCATCGAACTCCTGGCTCGAGCTCCAATGGGTGCTGTTCGGCGCCGTGTTCCTGCTCTGCGCCTCCTGGACGCTGCAGGTGAAGGAGCACATCCGCATCGACATCGTGAACAACCTGCTGCCGAAGCACGTGCAGCAATGGATCGACCTGATCGGCCATCTCCTGTTCCTGCTGCCGTTCTGCGCACTGATGGTCTACCACTCCGGCCCGTTCTTCATGCGCTCCTACCAGGTCAACGAGCAATCGCTCTCGGCCGGCGGCCTGCCGCAATGGCCGGCCAAGGGCCTGTTGATCATCGGCTTCTTCCTGCTGCTGCTGCAGGGCATCTCGGAAGTGATCAAGCAGATCGCGATCATGCGCGGCAAGCTCGACGACGACGAGACGCTGCGCGGCCACGCCGCTGCCGCCGAGGCCGAGGCCCAACGCCTGCTTGAGCAGGCCAGGGCCGAAGGCCTCGCCCCGTGAGCCCAGACGCAGCTTTCCGGACCCGCTCCATGACCTTCGCCCGCTCCGCCGCGCTGCTGCTTGCGCTCACGCTCGCCGCCTTCCTCAGCCTGCACACCGGCGACGCCCACGCCGCCGGCATCGGCGACTTCCTGCGCGTCAACATGGCGCCGGTGATGTTCGTCGCGCTCGTGCTCTTCCTGCTGCTCGGCTATCCGGTCGCCTTCGCGCTCGCCGCCAACGGCCTGTTCTTTGCCTTGGTCGGCATCGAGCTCGGCATGTTCCAGGAGAACTTCCTGCAGGCGCTGCCGGAACGCATCTACGGCACGATGAACAACGACGTGCTGCTGGCGATCCCGTTCTTCACCTTCATGGGGCTGGTGCTGGAGCGCTCTGGCATGGCGGAGGACCTGCTCGACACGATCGGCCAGCTCTTCGGACCGATCCGCGGCGGCCTCGCCTACGCCGTCATCTTCGTCGGCGCACTGCTCGCCGCCACCACTGGCGTCGTCGCGGCGTCCGTCATCTCGATGGGCCTGATCTCGCTGCCGATCATGCTGCGCTATGGTTATGATCGGCGGCTCGCCTCGGGCGTGATCGCAGCGTCCGGCACGCTGGCGCAGATCATCCCGCCCTCGCTCGTGCTGATCGTGCTCGCCGACCAGCTCGGCCGCTCGGTCGGCGACATGTATGAGGGCGCCTTCATCCCGGGCCTCGTGCTCTCGAGCCTCTATGCCGGCTACGTCTTCCTGGTCACGATGGTATGGCCGAAACGCGCACCCGGCCTGCCGCCGGAAGCGCAGACGCTGCGCGACGCCGACGGCGTGACGCGGCGGCGCTCGCTGCTGGTGGTGACGATCCTCGCCTTCGCCGTCGCCATCGCCTACATGAAGTACTTCACCAAGGTCGGCGGCGGCGCGGATTTCGTCATCCTGACGATGTCGATCGCAGTCGCGGTCTCCTTCGTCATCGCGTTGGTCAACAAGTACCTCAAGCTCAACCTGCTCTCGCGCATGACCGAGCAGGTCGTCTTCGTGATGGTGCCACCACTGGCGCTGATCTTCCTGGTGCTCGGCACGATCTTCATCGGCGTCGCAACGCCGACCGAAGGCGGCGCCATGGGCGCGGCCGGCGCGATCCTGCTCGCCTGGAGCAAGAAGCGTATGACTTTCAACCTGCTCCGGCAGGCGACGGAGTCGACGGCGAAGCTCTCGGCCTTCGTGCTGTTCATCCTGGTCGGCGCGCGCGTGTTCTCGCTGACCTTCTACGGCGTCAACGGCCATGTCTGGGTCGAGCACCTGCTCGTCGGGCTGCCCGGCGGCGCGACGGGCTTCCTGATCGTCGTCAACGTGATGGTCTTCCTGCTCGCCTTCTTCCTCGACTTCTTCGAGCTCGCCTTCATCATCGTGCCGCTGCTCGGTCCGGCGGCGGACAAACTCGGCATCGACCTGATCTGGTTCGGCGTCATCCTTGGCGTGAATATGCAGACCTCGTTCATGCACCCGCCCTTCGGCTTCGCCCTGTTCTTCCTGCGCTCGGTCGCGCCGAAGAACCCTTATCGCGACAAGGTGACGGGCAAGATGATGGAGCCGGTGACGACCGGGCAGATCTACTGGGGGGCCGTGCCCTTCGTGGTGATCCAGTGCATCATGGTCGCACTCGTGGTGATCTTCCCGCAGATGGTGATGCACTACAAGAGCTCGGGCGTGCAGCTCGACCAGCAGCAGATCAACAAGCAGCTCGACAGCATCAGCATTCCGGGGCTCGGCGGCTCCGGCGGATTACCCGGGCTTGATCTCAACGCCCCGCCGACGCTGAACCTCAAGTAAGGCGTCAAGGCCAGAAACGACGAAGCCCCGGATCGACGATCCGGGGCTTTCATTTTTTCAGCCGTCATGCTCGGGCCGGACAGAGGTCTGATCAGCGGCTTCTCGTCTTGAGATTCTCGGGTCTGCGCTTCGCCCTGCCCGAGAATGAGCCCGGCCTCACCAGCGCTGCCAGCCGTTGTTCAGGTTGTTGTCGACCCGGCCGCGGCCGCTGATGACGGCGCGCACCTCACCGACGGAGCTCTGGCTGCGCGCCTCGCCATAGACCATCGCATCGGCACCGGAGCCGTAGCCGTAGCCGCGGCGGCCAGAGGTCTTGCCGAATTCGACACGGACCCCGCCGCCGACGCGGACGCAGGCCGAGGAGCCCTCGACGCGGACGAAGCCCGGCCCGTATTCCGGACAGGGACGCGCCGCCTGGCTCGGCGCGGGCCGTGCAGCGGCCGGCTTGGCGTTGACGGGACCGCGACCGGGAAGCGGCTCGCCGATCGACTGGGCGGCGGCGAGCGCCGGCAGACCCAGGGTCGCGAGGATGATGACGAGTGGCAGCTTCATGAGTGCCCCGATTTGCTTGGGCTGGCAGGATAGCGCTTCGAACAAAGCCGGGCTAGAGCCGGATGAGAGAGAACGCGCTCTCTAGGCCAGCTGCGCCTCAACCGACCCTGACGCTCTCCGCCAGGATCGGCGCCGTCTCGATCTCGCCGACGCCAGGCACCGCGCTCAGCCTGTCGACCAATCCCGACAAGGCCGCCGCATCGTCCGTCTCGACGATCAGCATCGCGTCGACGGGACCAGCCAGCGAATAGCAGGCGACGACCTCCGGCCAGCTCCTGAAGCGATCGAGCACGGTGGCGCAGGGACGCGTGCGGATGCGCAGCGAGAGCATTGCGCGGATGGCCGGCGCCTTCGGCCTGTTTGCGAGCCTGACGCTGTAACCGAGGATGACGCCCGCGCGCTCGAGCCTCGTCATGCGCTCCTGGATCGCAGTGCGCGAAAGTCCGGCTTCGCGCGCCAGCGCCGTGAAGGAGGCGCGCGCATCGGCCTGGAGCAGCGCCAGCAGTTTCCGGTCGATGGCGTCGAGCTCACCGTCGTTTCGCAAGCGACATCCCTCCAGAAACCGCCGATCGCAGGCGTAGCCGGCGTCTTGCCTATGGCATGGACGGCGGCGGCGGTGAAGATTCCGGGCCTCTTCCATCATCGGAGAACGCGAATGAGGACGATCAAGCCGCAGGATTTCACCGGCAGCCGCGCCTGGGAGGCGCTCGACATCGAGCGCATCGACGACGCCACCATCCGGCTGCACTGGACCGACCAGCCCTATGAATGGCACGTCAACGATGGCCCGGAGGTCTTCGTCGTCCTGGACGGCGAGGTCGACATGCACACCCGCACTGAGGGCGTCGAGAGCGTGCAGCGGCTGGTCCGTGGCGATATCTTCCACGCGCAGGACGGGGACGCCCATGTCGCCCATCCCGTCGGTCCCGCCCGCGTCCTGGTGATCGAGCGCGCCGGCAGCGTCTGAGGCAAGGCCTGACGCAATTCCGGACGCAGAACCGCTACACACTTCTGCTGGAATGGCTCTGAACGGAAAAACCCCGGCCTCGCGGCCGGGGTTGGCGTGATGCCGAGTTGGCCGGCGAACCGGCCAGCCGCCCTCTTCTCAGAGCAGGTTGCCCGCGCGGGCGCGGATCATGAAGTTGTCGTAGGTGTATTCGGCGATCTGGAACCAGAGATATTCGTCGCCGCGGAAGGCCGACATCGCGTCGTAGATCTTCTTGAAGTCCGGGTTCTTGGCGTTGGTCTCGGCATAGACCTCCTTGGACGCCTTGAGGCAGGCTTCCATGATCTCCTGCGAGAACGGCCGCAATTGCGCGCCGCCGCCGACCAGGCGCTTCAGCGCCGCCGGATTGCGGGCGTCGTATTTGGCCTGCATGTCGATATTGGCAAGGCCGGCCGCCGTCGTCAGGATCGACTTGTAGATCTTCGGCAAGCCCTCCCACTTCGCCGTGTTGATGAAGAAGTGCAGCGAAGCGCCGCCCTCCCACCAGCCGGGATAGTAGTAATAGGGCGCAACCTTGTTGAAGCCGAGCTTCTCGTCATCGGCGGGACCGACCCATTCGGCCGCGTCGATCGTGCCCTTCTCCAGCGCCGGATAGATGTCGCCGCCGCCGATCTGCTGCGGCACCACGCCGAGCTTGCTCAGCACCTGGCCGGCGAAGCCGCCGATGCGCATCTTCAGCCCCTGGAGATCGGCGACCGTCTTGATCTCCTTGCGGAACCAGCCGCCCATCTGGCAACCGGTATTGCCGCCGGGCACCGCGTAGATATTGTACTTCTTGTAGAACTCGTTGAGCAGGTCCATGCCGCCGCCATGGTAGAACCAGGCGTTCTGCTGACGAGCATTGAGACCGAAAGGCACCGCAGTACCGAAAGCGAAGGTCGGATCCTTGCCGACATAGTAATAGGAGGCGGTGTGGCACATCTCGACCGTGCCGTTGGTCACGGCGTCGGCCGCCTGCAGCGCCGGTACGATCTCGCCGGCCGCGAAGACCTGGATCTGGAACTTGCCATCGGTCGCCTCCGAGACCGCCTTCGCCAGCACTTCCGAGGCGCCGTAGATGGTGTCCAGCGATTTCGGGAACGAAGAGGTGACGCGCCATTTCACCTCCGGCATCGACTGCGCAATGGCCGGTGCGGCGATGACACTGGCGGCGCCGCCGGCACCGGCGACTTTCAGAAACTGACGACGCTTCATTCGGGGCGCTCCTCCCAGAGCTTTCTGAGGCGCGCCGGTGTTTTCCGGTTCGCGCGCAAGAGCGTCAGAAGAGGCGATCTGCGGCCCGAGCGCAAGCGCAAGACATGACCCCCATGCGATTTTCGCATAGGTATTTGGTCTAACTCATCTTGGCATCAGCGCACAGCCCACCAGCGCTGGCCGAGCAAAACAAAAGCCCGGCCTCGCGGCCGGGCTTCGTTGTCGCCAGCGTGCTGGCGGCTGTTACTTTCCGCGGTTGCGGACCTGGAAAATGTCGAAGGTCAGCTCCGCCACCTGCCACCAGAGATACTGGTCGCCACGGAAAGCAACCATGGCGTCGATCGCCTTCTTGAAGTCGGCGTTCTTGGCCGAGATCTCGGCATAGAGCTCATTGGAAGCTTTGAGCGAGGCTTCCATCACGTCCTGCGGGAACGGACGCAGTTGCGTGCCGGCGCCGACGAGGCGCTTCAGGGCAGCCGGGTTCTGCACGTCGTACTTCGCCGCCATCTGGGTGTTGGCGTAGGTGCAGGCGGCGGTCAACGCGGCCTGGTAGGCCTTGGGCAGCGCGTTCCATTTCTCGAGGTTGACGAAGGCGTGGACGCAAGGGCCGCCCTCCCAGAAGCCCGGATAGTAGTAGTAGGGCGCGACCTTCGAGAAGCCGAGCTTCTCGTCGTCATAGGGGCCGACCCACTCGGCGCCGTCGATCGTGCCCTTCTCCAGCGCCGGATAGATGTCGCCGCCGCCGATCTGCTGCGGCACGAGGCCGAGCTTCTGCAGGACCGAGCCGGCGATACCACCGATGCGCATCTTCAGGCCGTTGATGTCGGCGACGCTCTTGATCTCCTTGCGGAACCAACCGCCCATCTGGGCGCCGGTGTTGCCGCAAGGCAGGCCGTAAATGTTGAACTTCTTGTAGAACTCGTTGAACAGCTCGTTGCCGCCACCCTGGAAGAGCCAGGCGTTCTGCTGGCGGGCATTGAGGCCGAAAGGCACCGAGGCTGCAATCGCGAAGGTCGGATCCTTGCCGACATAGTAGTATGAGACGGTATGGGCCATCTCGACGGTGTTGTTGCTGACGGCGTCGGCCGCCTGGAGGGCCGGCACGATCTCACCGGCAGCGAAGACCTGGATCTGGAACTTGCCGTCGGTCAGGTCGGAAACCATCTTCGCCATGACTTCGGCGCCGCCATAGATGGTGTCGAGCGATTTCGGGAAGCTCGACGCCAGGCGCCACTTCACCTCGGGATTCGACTGCGCAACCGCCGGCATGGCGACAGCGGACACTGCCGCACCGGTACCAGCGACCTGCAGGAACTGACGACGCTTCATATGGGGCATCTCCTCGTTTCGACGTTCATCGCCGCGCCCGGGCAGCAATAGCACCAGCGCAGGCGACATTTGTAGGACGACCTTGGTGTTATGCAGCGGTGATCGGAAGCGGCGGCCCGGGTTGACCCACGGTTAATCGGCTCACCTCGAATCTATACTTGCACAAGATTTGCGCAGCACTCCCCCCAATCGTTGCAAGATCGTCAACTGTCTCAGGTCACTCGACAATTGCACGCAGAGCATGGCACGGCTGCGCAGGAAGCGCATGAAACTTTTTCCCCGCCCGGTCAACCTCTCCCGTAAAGAGGCCCGATGACCAGCATCCCCGCCCCGATCTGGCTCTATGACGGCGTCTGCGTGCTCTGCTCCGGCGGCGTGCGCTACACCCTGCGGCACGAGCGCGACCACGACATCCGCTTCGTCGCGATCCAGTCGCACGAAGGGCGCGCGCTCGCGCAGGCGCACGGCATCGACCCTGACGAGCCGGACAGCTTCCTCTTCATCGAGAACGGCCGGACGCTGGCGAAATCCGACGGCGTTCTGGCGCTCGCCCGCCATCTGAACGGGCCGGTGCGCCTGCTGCTGCTAGGCCGCGCATTGCCGAAAGCCTGGCGAGACTGGCTTTACGATCGCGTCGCGCGCAATCGCTACCGACTCTTCGGCCAGAAGACGTCGTGCGACATGCCGGATCCCGCGACGCGCCATCGCTTCACCCTGCCGGAGAGCCGATGAGGCGCGTCGTCCTGATCGGCGCCACCGGCGTCTTCGGCCGGCGGCTGGCGCGCCATCTCTCGCGCATGAACGGCCTCGATCTGATCCTGACCTCGCGCAGCGCCGGCAAGGCGCAGGCGCTGGCACAGGATCTGGCGGCCGAGGCGAGCGTGCCGGTCAGCGGTGCGGGGTTCGATCGCGACAAGGATCTGGTCGCCTCGCTCAGCGCGCTGAAGCCCTGGCTGGTGATCGACGCCTCCGGGCCGTTCCAGCACCAGGGCTACGAGGTGCCGACCGCGGCACTCCTGCTCGGCGCCCATATCGTCGACCTCGCCGATGCGCGCGGCTACCTCGCCGGATACGGGCCGCAGCTGGACGAGATCGCCAGACAGCGCGGCCTCGTCGCGCTGGCCGGCGCCAGCTCGACGCCGGCGCTCTCGGCCGCAGCGGCACGGGAACTCAGCGAAGGCTGGCAGCGGCTCGATACGCTCGACATCGCGATCACGCCGGGCGGGCGCAGCGAGGTCGGGCCGGCGGTCATCGCTGCGGTCCTGAGCTATGCCGGCAGGCCGGTGCCGGTCTGGCGCGAAGGCGAATTGCAGACGACGTCTGGCTGGGAGACCGGCGAGGTCATCGACATGCCGGGCCTCGGCCCGAGACGGGTCGCACCGGTGGAGACGGTCGATGCCGAGACGCTAGGCCCCGATTTCGCCGTACGCTCGCGCGTCAGCTTCGCGGCCGGGCTGGAAGCCGGAATCGAGCAATGGGGCCTGGCGCTGCTCGCCTGGCTTCGCCGCCATGGCTGGGTCGCCGATCTCGCACCGCTGGTGCCCTATCTCGTCAAGGCGCGCCGGATCACGCGGCTCTGGACTTCGGATCGCGGCGGCATGCGCGTCGCCATCTCCGGCATCGACAGCAAGGGCCGACCGCGGCGGGCCTATTGGTCGCTGCTGGCCGAAAACGACGATGGCCCGCAAGTGCCGACGCTGGCGGCAGCGGCGGCGGTGCGCGCCCTGCTGGCAGATGAGATCGCTCCCGGCGCACGCTCGGCCGCCGAGGCGCTCGACCTCGCCGCGATCGAGGCCGAGATGGCGCCCTATGCGATCAGCACCAGCCAGGACGAGCGCACTGTCGGCCCTGCCCTGTTCGAGACGGTGCTCGGCGCACAAGCCTTTGCGATGCTCCCGGCGACGATCCGGGCTTTCCACGCCGCCGACGCCGAACCGGTCTGGCGCGGCCGGGCCGACATCGCGCGTGGCGATGGGGCGATGATCGGCCTGCTCTGCCGGCTGTTCGGGTTGCCCACAGCCGGGACGGACCTGCCGGTCACGGTCAGCGTCGCCCGTGGCGATTCGCTCGACGAGAGCTGCGAGACCTGGACCCGCAACTTCGCCGGCCAGCGCTTCCATTCGCGCCTGAGCGTCGATCGCAATGGCGAGCTGCGCGAGGCCTTCGGCCCGTTCTCGTTCACGCTTGCCGCGCAGAGCGACCGCGAAGGCCTTGCGCTGCCGATCGCGAACTGGCGCGTCTTCGGCCTGCCCCTGCCCCGCTTTCTCATGCCATCGGCCGACGCGCGCGAGACGGTTGACGCCGATGGCCGCTTCCGTTTCGACGTGAAGCTCTCTTTGCCCTTCTTCGGCCTGCTGGCGCATTATCGCGGCTGGCTCAAACCTCGGGGACCAAGCGATGGACCAGGATAAACTTGCAAAACTCAGGGCGCGCTACGCCGGGGCGAGCGGCGCCGACATCCATGATCCGCGCTTTGCAAAGGTCGCGGCTGGGCAGTTCCAGGGCGACCGGCGCAAATGGCCGTTTTCGGACGTCGCGACCTTCATCAACGCGCCTTACCGGCCGGAGGCCCTGAGCCAGCCCGATCTCGGCGGGCTCGACGTCGCGATCATCGGCCTGCCGATGGATCTGGGCGTCACCAACCGGGCCGGCACGCGGCTCGGCCCGCGCGCGGTGCGCGCCGTCGAGCGCATGGGGCCGATGGACCATGTCAACGGCACGGCGCCGTTCAACCTGATCAAGGCGGCCGATATCGGCGACGTGCCGTTCCGCTCGCGCTATTCGCTGGAGAGCTGCCACGAGGACATCGAGGCGACCTTCAAGCAGATCGTGAAGGCCGGCGTCTCGACGCTCGGCGTCGGCGGCGACCATTCGATCACCTATCCGATCCTGAAGGCCGTCGGCGAGAAGCGCCCGGTCGGCATGGTCCATATCGACGCCCATTGCGACACGTCCGGACCCTATGAGGGCTCGAAGTTCCACCATGGCGGGCCGTTCCGGCAGGCCGTGCTCGACGGCGTGCTCGATCCCGAGCGCGTCATCCAGATCGGCATCCGCGGCGGCGCCGAATATCTCTGGGAGTTCTCCTATGAGTCCGGCATGACCGTGATCCATGCCGACGAGGTCGACCGCATGGGCCTCGACGCCGTCATCGCCAAGGCGCTCGCCATCATCGGCGACGGGCCGACCTATGTCTCCTTCGACGTCGATTCGCTCGATCCGGCCTTCGCGCCCGGCACCGGCACGCCGGAGGTCGGCGGCCTCACCCCGCGCGAGGCGCTCGCCATCTTGCGCGGGCTGAAGGGCAAGAACATCGTCGCCGCGGACGTGGTCGAGGTCGCGCCGCAATACGATGCGACCAGCAACACGGCGCAATGCGCGGCGCAGGTGCTCTTCCTCGAACTCTGCCTGATCGCCGAGGCACAGGCCGCCGGCAAGGGCAGGCCGTGAAGCGAAAGGCGCTCCAGCTCGACGCGATCGACCGCCAGATCATCGCGATCCTGCGGGCGGAGGGCCGGATCACCAATCAGGTCCTGTCGGAACGGGTCGGGCTCTCGGCCCGGCCCTGCCTGGAGCGGATGCGCAGGCTGGAGGCCTCCCGGCTGATCGTCGGCTATGGCGCAAGGCTTGCGCCCGAACTCGCCGGCCACGCCATCATCGCCTTCGCCCAGATCTCGCTGCGCGATCACTCGGTCGGCCGGCGCGAGCGGGTCGAGAAGGTGCTGCGCGCCTGTCCGGACGTGGTCGAGCTCCTGGTGATCAGCGGCGAGGCCGACTACCTCGCCCGCATCGTCGCGCCCTCGCTCGCCGCCTATGAGGAACTGACCGGCGCCTGGCTCGCCGACAACCAGCTCGGCATCGCTCGGATTGCCACCACCTTCGCTCTCAAGGCGCTGAAGGATTTCGAGGGTTATCCGCTGCTGGAGGAGTAGCGGGCGGCCCTGCCCTCAGCCTTCCCGCCCAGCGAGATGGCCCTTCAGCATGGCGCGCAATTCGGCGATGGCCGGGGCGCGTATGCTCTCATCGTCATCCGCGCGCAACAGTGCAGCGACCCGGATCAGATGCAGGGTCACGGCAGCAAGCGAGGCGACGCGCGCCTCGACAATCGGCGGTTCGACTGCCGTGAGCAACGCCGCGATGCGGCTGCGCAAGCGGGCGCGCGCCTCCTTCTTGACGGCGGGATCGAGACTGCGGCGCTCGCCAACGGCGAGGAAAGCCGGATTGTCTTCGAGATAGGCGACGAAGCGGGCAAAAAGCGCATCCACGACCGCCTCGATCGGCTGACCGCGCACCTCCCCCGCGAGCAGGTCGAGCATGCCGGCGAGCGCATCGAGATGGCGGGCATGCAGCGCCGCGGCGACATGCTCCTTGGTCGGAAAGAATTGGTAGAGCGAGCCGATCGAGGCGCCGGCGCGCGCAGCGACCTGCGTCATCGTCGCCGCCTCGTATCCGGTCTCGGCGAAGACCGCGCTGGCACCGTCGAGCAGCGCCGAGACTCGCTTCAGGCCACGGCTGCGACTCGGTTCTTTGGCGGTCTTCTCCGCCGGGGGGCTTGAATTTTGTGAGGGCATGCTCATAAATCTACGAACATGAGGATATCCTCGTATAAAGGCCACCTCGGCCGCGCTCCCTGACGGAGATACCGATGACGCTCCAGCTCGACCCTCGCAAAACCGCCCTCGTCCTCATCGACATGCAGAAGGGAACGCTCGCCTTCCCGCTCGCACCCTATGACCGGACAACCCTCATCGCCAACACGACCGCGCTCGGGCAGGCCTTCGCCAAAGCCGGCGGCCTGATCGCGACGGTCAGGGTCGCGTTCGCACCCGACCGGTCCGACCTGCCGCCGCAGGCGATCGACCAGCCGATGATGCTGCCGCCGGGCGGCTTCCCGGCCGACTGGTCCGAGCTCACCCCTGAGATCGCCGCGCTGCCGGCGGCCATCTCCGTCACCAAGCGGCACTGGAGCGCCTTCTACGGCACCGAGCTCGACCTGCAATTGCGGCGGCGGCGGATCGAGACCGTCGTGATCGGCGGCATCGCCACCAATTTCGGTGTCGAATCGACAGCGCGCGATGCCTGGCAGCACGGCTATGATGTGATCGTCGCCGAGGACGCCTCGAGCTCGGTCAGCGCGGAATTGCACGCCTTCGCTATCGCCTCGACCCTGCCGCGCGTCTCGCGGGTCCGGCGCGTCGCCGAGATCGTCAGCGCCATCACCCAGGCCGCATGAGGCCAGCGCCGGCGGCAGGACTTCCTCAGCCCGAAGCGGCAACGACCGTCAAAGCGGCAAGAGCGCATCGGGTTTCACATCGCCGATCGATGCGTAGCTGTGGGTCTCCCTGACGCCCGGGAGCGGCAGGATGACCCGCTGCAGGAACTCCTGGAACGTCGCCATGTCCGCGATCCGGGCTTTGACCAGATAGTCGAAACCGCCGATCACCATGTGGCATTCGATGATCTCGGGCGCCTTCGCGACCGCTTCGGCGAAGCGGTCGAAGACATGCGGGGCGGTGTGATCGAGCCTGACCTCGATGAAGACGAGCGTGCCGCGCCCGATCTTCGACGGCTCGAGCACCGCCCTGACGGCGCGAATGAAGCCCTCGCTGAAGAGGCGCTTGATCCGCTGCGACGCCCCGGTCGGCGAGAGCCCGACACGCTGGGCGAGATCGAGCACAGTGCGGCGGCCGTCTTCCTGCAACAGCCCGAGCAGCGTGCGGTCGATACGATCCAGATCGCTCATTTTGGTTTCACGTTTCAAAGGGCTTCATTGCGTGACAATCACGCAAATGAACCAAAATCAGCATATTTCATCACACCAGATCGCCGCAATACCGTTTGAAAGGCACTCACCGCCAGGACGACCAAAGGCGATCAGCATCATGGACGACACACGAACCTCATCGAGCAATCACGCAAAAGGCGAGATCGAACTTCTTTGGCTGAGTGAAGCGGAGGTCAGGGACTGTATCGATCTGCGCGAGCTGCTCGACGCGCTGGCGGAGGGCTTCAAGGCCCTTTCCGATGGGCGCGTCGTCATTCCAGCGCGACCACAGCTCGATATTCCCGATGCGGGCTATTCGCTGGCGATGCCGGCCTGGATGGCGGGCATGCATCTGACGGTAAAACTGGTCAACGTCTTCGAAGGCAACATCGCCCGGGGCATTCCGAGCCATCTCGCCACGATCCATCTCTTCGATCCGGAGACGGGAATGCCCGTCTGCATCATGGACGGGACCTATATCACGGCGGTCCGCACCTCCGGGTCGGCGGTGCTTTCGGTGCGGGAGCTGGCGCGACGCGATGCCAGGATCGCCACCGTCGTCGGTGCCGGCGTCCAGGCGAGCCAGCATCTCCATCTGCTGCCGCTGGTGCGCGACTTCGACGAAATCCGGGTCTTCTCCAAGACTTTCGCCGATGCGCAGGCGCTGGCGTCACGCCATCCGAGGGTGACGGCCGTCGCCGACCTCGAAGCCGCGGTGCGCTCATCCGATGTCGTCTGCCTTGCGACGCACTCCTATGTCCCCGCTATATCCGCCGACTGGGTTCAACCGGGCACGCATGTGTCCTCGGTCGGCGTCGCGCCGCCCGGCGGCGAGCTGCCGATCGACCTGATCGCTCGCGGCAGCCTCTTCGTCGAGGCGCGGGAGGCCTTCGCGCCGACTCCGGTGGGCTGCTGCGAACTCGCCGATATCGACCCCGAGTCCGGCACCGACCTTGGCGCGATGCTGCTGGGACGGCGACCGGGCCGGACGTCGGATCAGCAAATCACCATCTATAAGGCCATGGGCGTCGCCATGGAAGACATGGTGGCGGCCGACCTTGCTTTCCGTGAGGCCAAGCGCCGAGGCATCGGCCGAAACATCTCGCTATAGAACCGCGGAATCGCGCGAGAGCCATGCGCATTCCGCATGGCTCTTCTGCTCATACCGAGTCGCATCAGCAAATACTTGCGATTCATGCATGACGCGAGCATATGCTGCAGCGCAATGCGCGCATCCTCGCGCCGCGCCACAAAAAATCATTCCGGACCATCGTCATGAGCCTCTCGAGCACGGGAGACGCGTTCGCGCGCCCTGCCCGCTCCACTGCCGCGCCGCGCGTCGGCCTCGTCCTGTTTGCGCTGGCGATGGGCGGATTCGCCATCGGCACAGCCGAATTCGCGGTGATGAGCCTGCTGCCCTATTTCTCGGTGGGCTTGGGGATCGACGAGCCGACGGGCGGGCACGTGATCAGCATCTACGCCGCCGGCGTGGTGGTCGGCGCCCCGATCATCGCGGTGCTCGCGACGAAGCTGTCGCGCCGCACGCTCCTGATCGGGCTGATGGCGGCCTTCGCGCTCGGCAATGGTCTCTCCGCCCTCGCGCCAAGCTATGGCTGGATGTTGCTGTTCCGCTTCCTCAGCGGACTGCCGCACGGCGCCTATTTCGGCGTCGCGGCACTGGTCGCGGCCTCGCTGGTGCCGGCGAACCGGCGCGCGCTCGCCGTGGCGCGGGTGATGCTCGGGCTGACGATCGCGACGATCCTCGGTGTGCCCTTGGCGAACTGGCTCGGCCAGGCGCTCGGCTGGCGCTGGGGTTTTGGCGTCGTCACCGCCCTGGCGCTGACCACGGTGATCCTGATCGCGCTGTTCGCGCCGAAGGACCGGCCTCAGTCCGGCGCCAGCGCCATGCGCGAGCTCGGGGCACTGCGCCATCGCCAGGTCTGGCTGACGCTCGCCATCGGCGCCGTCGGCTTCGGCGGGCTGTTCGCGGTCTACACCTATCTCGCCTCGACGCTGGTCGAGGTGACGCAGGTCGCGCCGACGATGGTGCCGGTGGTGCTAGCGATCTTCGGCCTCGGCCTGACCTTCGGGACGCTCGCCGCCGCCTGGCTGGCGGACCGGATGCCGATGGCCTCGATCGCGATCATCCTGCTCTGGACCGCCGGCTCGCTGGCGCTCTTCCCCCTGGCCGCCGGCAATATCTGGTCGATCTCGGTCGTCGCCTTCATGATCGGCTGCGGCGGCGGGCTCGGCACGCCCCTGCAGACCCGGCTGATGGATGTCGCGCAGGATGCGCAGACGCTGGCGGCGGCGCTGAACCACAGCGCTTTCAACACCGCCAATGCGCTCGGCCCCTGGCTCGGCGGCATGGCGATCGCCGCCGGCTATGGCTGGACCTCGACCGGCTGGGTCGGCGCGGGCCTTGCGCTGGCAGGTTTCGCGATCTGGCTGGTGACGGCGTGGGACGCGAGGGGGCGCAACAGAGCGGCGGCTGCCAGCGCCTGATCTCAGCGCGGCGTCGGCGCCGCGATCAGGCGCATCGCCGCCGGGATCGAGGCCTGCCCGGCCTCGAGCTGGTCGGTCAGGACGTAGAACCAGTTGAAGCCGATATAGAGCGCGAGCCTGGCCTCGACCTCATCGGCCGGAATGTCGCCGCGCGCAGCCGCGGCGGTGAAGAGGCCGCGCACATCCTGCAGCCGCTCGGGCAGGAACTTCTCGCGCAGCGCCGCGAGTGCCTGGGGATCGCTCTGGGCCTCGGCCAGGAGTGCCCGGAAGGTGTGCCCCGAGGGCGTGCCGCACCAGAAGCCCCAAAGCGCCCGGGTATGCTCGGCGAGATCATGGGCGAGGTCGTCGCTCGGCACGGCCCGGATCATCGCTTTCTCGGCGGCATAAACCTCCATCAGCAGATCGGCGCGGTTCTTCCACCAGCGATAGATCGTCGGCTTGCCGGCCCCCGCGCGGCGCGAGACCGCATCGATCGAGAAGCCGGCATAGCCCTCCTCCGCCAGCACGGCGCGGGCAGCGGCGAGAATCGCGGCCTGCGAGGCCGGGTTGCGCCGCGCGCCGATCGAAGCGCGGCGAACCGGAGTTGCGGCTTTCACGGCCTTCATCGTCGCCCCTCTTCGCTTCGACCCTGCAGCAGCGCCTTTTGCGCCCGTCCCGGCAAGCACGCTCGCTGCAAGTACGATCTTGCATCAGACGGCTTGATATCGAAACGGACCGTATCTATCAATAATAACGAAACGGAACGTTCCGTTATGGAGATAGCCATGACCACCCTTACCCGCAACCCCATTCTCGCCCGCCTGCGCTTCCTGGGAACGCTGATGCTGGGTGCCTATCTGCTGATCAACGCGATCCTGGCCTTGCTGGCGCCGCTGACGTCCGGCTGGTCGACCTGGTCGGTGACGGCGCTCGCCGTGCCGCCGATGGTGCTCGGCATGGTCTATCTCGTCATTCCGATCGCCCGGCGCTGAGACAGCGGCTCTCACCTGTCCGAATCTGTCGCCACCGCGACAGATTCGGCTGCAACACTGGACCATAGCGACCCGCCTCGGCTGTTTGCACAGCCTTACCCTCGCGGAAACGAGGGAGAGCGCCATGAATGCGACCGTGTTCGAAAGGCAAGCCTGTGCGCCAAACGCCGCGCCGGATCGGCGGCTGAAACGCTGCGACAGCGTCCCCGCAGCAGGAGCACGCTAACCCAAGCGACAAAATCCGTGTGCAGCCGCCTCGACCGCGGCAGCGCAAATCCGTCGCTACCGCCTGTTTTCACCAATAAGAACAGCGCCTTGCCTTGCACCATCCTTGTGCAGGCACGCTCGGAAAAGCTGCAAGAGCCTACTTGCGGCCCGCCCCGATGATCGCACAAGCTGTCGCGCACAAGCCGATGCGGGAACTCGAAACGCCCGGTTGGCCAGATCCAAGGGGAGGTCCCATGAAAGGTTTCGCAAAGTTCGTCGCAGCCGCAGCGCTCACGGTCGTCGGCGCCACCGGGGCGCTCGCCCAGGCCAAGGAGTGGAAGGAAATCCGAATCGGCACGGAGGGCGCCTATCCGCCCTACAACAACCTCAACGCCAAGAAGGAGCTGGAAGGCTTCGAGATCGATTACGGTAACCTTCTCTGCGAGAAGCTGAAGGTGAAGTGCAGCTGGGTGGTGCAGGATTGGGACGGCATCATCCCGGCGCTGCAGGCCAACAAATACGACATCATCCTCGCCGGCATGAACGCCACCGAGGAGCGCAAGAAGCAGGTCGACTTCACCACGCCCTACAGCAAGACCCCGATCTGGATGATCGGCCCGAAGAGCACAGCCTCGGCCGACATCTCGCCCGCCACCCTGAAGGGCAAGTCGATCGGCGCGCAGGGCTCGACCATCCACGCCAACTATGTCGAGAAGTTCTACAAGGACTCGACCGCGCGCCTTTACCCGACCCAGGAAGAGGCCAATCTCGACCTGCTCAACGGCCGCCTCGACTACATCGTCGCCGACGCGCTCGCCCTCGCCGACTTCCTGAAGGGACAGGGCAAGGATTGCTGCAAGCGGATTGCCGAGGTGACCCGCGACGACGCGATCCATGGTGCGGGCGTCGCCGGCGCCGTGCGCAAGGCCGATACCGCGCTGAAGGACCTGGTCAACAAGGCGATCGCCGAGACCGTCGCCGACGGTTCGCTGAAGAAGCTCGAGGCCAAGTGGTTCAAGTACGAGTGAGCCAGACCCGCTGACGCCTTCCCGCCGGCCGGATAAAGGCCGGCGGGACTCATCTCCTCGCGCGCCGGCTCTCCCATGTTCGACAAATTCGCACTGCTCGGCTTCGGCCCCGGCGGCTGGGGCTGGGCCCTGCTGCAAGGCGCGGCCAACACCATCTCGGTCGCGCTCGCGACCCTGCCCTTCGGCCTGGCGCTCGGCCTGATCATCGCGCTGTGGAAGCGTTCCGACAGCATGCTGCTGCGCTCGCTGGCGACGATCTACACCACCGTCTTCCGCGGCGTGCCCGAGCTGCTGACGCTCTACATCATCTATTTCGGCATCCAGGTCCTGGTGCAGAAGGCCTGGAGCGGCTTCTCGATCCCGCCCTTCGTCGCCGGCATGGTCGCGCTCGGCATGGTGCTCGCCGCCTTCTCCAGTGAGGTCTGGGTCGGCGCGCTGAACTCGATCCAGAAGGGCCAGCGCGAGGCTGCCTCGGCGCTCGGCCTGTCGAAGGCGCAGGCTTTCCGGCTCGTCGTCTTCCCGCAACTGATCCGCGTCGCCCTGCCCGGCCTCGGCAACAACTGGATGGTGCTGCTGAAGGAGACATCGCTGATCTCGGTGATCACGCTGCAGGACATCATGTTCATCGCGACACGCGCCAACGTCGTGACCAAGGAGCCGTTCCTGTTCTTCGGTACGGCGATGCTGCTCTACTTCTTCTTCTCGCTGGTTTCCGCCTGGGGCATCGGCAAGCTCGAGCAACGCACCAATCGCGGCTTCGCCGCCTTCGGCGGAGCGACGCGATGAACTGGTGCGAATATCCCGGCTACCTGATCGGCAGCGAGGTCCTGCAGAACTACGGCTGCCGGATGGCGAACGGCCTGTGGCTCACCTTCGAGCTCGTGGTGCTCTCGGTCGCGTTCGGCTTCGTGCTCGCGATCGGTCTCGCCATCGCCAGGCTCTACGGGCCGCGCTGGGCACAGATCGCGATCAACGGCTACACCACTTTCTTCCGTGGCACGCCGCTGCTCTGCCAGCTCTTCCTTGTCTATTACGGCTTCGGCCAGTTCCGGCTGTTCTGGCAGGATATCGGCCTGTGGTGGTTCTTCCGCGAGCCGTTCTACTGTGCGCTCTTCACCTTCACCATCAACACCGCCGCCTATCAGGCCGAGATCCTGCGCGGTGCGATCCAGTCGATCCCGCGCGGCCAGTTCGAGGGGTCACTTGCGCTCGGCCTGCATCGCTGGGCGACCTTGCGCCGGGTGATCCTGCCCCAGGCGATGATCCTGGCGCTGCGCCCGCTCGGCAACGAGCTGATCGTGATGATCAAGGCAAGCGCCATCGCCTCTCTGGTGACGCTGTTCGACCTGATGGGCGCGACACGCCTCGCCTTCGCCCGCTCCTTCGACCTGTCGATCTACCTCTATGCGGCGCTGATCTATCTCACGCTGACAGAGATCATCCGCCGGGTCTGGGACCGGATCGAGCTCAGGCTGACGCGGCACATGGCGTTGCGGTGAAGATGGCGACGATCAGCGTGTCCTTGCCGGCTTCGATGAAGGAATGGGTCGAGGCCCAGACCGAGAGCGGCCGCTATGCCAGCCCGAGCGACTATGTGTGCGACCTGATCCGACGGGATCAGGCGCACACCGACAAGATCATCGCCATGCAGCGCTTTGTCGACGAGGGCCTGAACAGAGGCATCGGTTCGCGTTCGAGCGAGGAGCTCTTCGCTGCAGCTCTCGCGCGATAGCTCCGCTCAGCCCGGCAAGGTCAGGACCAGCGGGCCGTTGGCGGTCGCGACCACGGTGTGCTCGTACTGAACCGTCGGTGCACGCGGCTCGGAATAGAGGGTCCAGTTGTCGCCCTCGGCATGCTCCGCCCAATCGGCGCCCAGCGACAGGAACGGCTCGACGGTGAAGACCAACCCCTTCTGCATGACGCGGCGCTCGGAGCGCTCGGGCCAGGTGGCGATCTCCTTCGGCTCCTCGTGCAGCGAACGGCCGATGCCGTGGCTGGCTAGGTTTCGTACCAGCGTATAGCCGTTCTTCTGGGCGAAACGACCGACAGCCTCGCCGATTCCGGCGACCGGCTTGCCGGCACCGACCTGGCCGAGCCCGGCCCAGAGCGCGCGCTTGCCGTCGCGGCACAGCTTCTCGATGCGGCGATCGACCGGCGGCACCGTGAAGGACGCGCCCGTATCGGAGAAATAGCCGGCCTTCTCGGCGGAGACGTCGATGTTCACAAGATCGCCCACCATGATCCGGCGCTCGCCGGGAATGCCGTGGGCGACCTCCTCGTTGATGCTGATGCAGGTGGCGCCCGGGAAGCCATAGACGGTCTCGGGGGCGGAACGCGCGCCGTGCTTTTCGAGCATTTCGCGGCCGATCGCGTCGAGTTCGGCCGTGGTGATGCCCGGTTCGAGCGCCTTGCCCATCGCGCCCAGCGTATCGGCGACGATACGGCCGATCTCGCGCAAGGCCTGCAGCTCTTCGTCATTGGTGATGGTCATGGCGGGTTCCTGACCGATTTCAGCGAGGCCGGCAAGGCAGGGCGTGGCAGACTGCCCATGCGCGATCTCTGCGGAATCGCGATCGCTGCTATCGCGCCTGCATCGCTTCCCTCGCCTTCCCCGGCGCGCTAAAGCCGCAATGACCTTTCAGACGATTGCAGCGGAGCACCTCATGGCCAAAGTCGCTTTCCTCGGTCTCGGCGTGATGGGCTATCCCATGGCCGGCCATCTCAAGGCCAAGGGCCACGACGTCACCGTCTACAACCGCTCGCCGGAGAAGGCGCAGAAATGGGTGGCGCAGCATGGCGGCGTCCATGCTCCGACGCCGGCCCAGGCCGCGGAAGGCCAGGAGATCGTGTTCTGCTGCGTCGGCAATGACGACGATCTGCGCTCGGTGACGACGGCTGAGAACGGCGCCTTCGCCGCGATGGGCAAGGGCACGGTCTTCGTCGACCACACCACCGCTTCCGCCAATGTCGCGCGCGAACTCGATGCGGCGGCAACCGTGGCCGGCTTGGGCTTCGTCGACGCGCCGGTTTCGGGTGGCCAGGCCGGCGCCGAGAACGGCGTGCTGACCGTGATGTGCGGCGGCGACCAGGCGACCTATGCCCGGGTCGAGCCGGTGATCGCCAGCTTCGCCCGGATGTGCCGGCTGATGGGCCCCGCGGGCTCCGGCCAGCTCACCAAGATGGTCAACCAGATCTGCATTGCCGGACTGGTCCAGGGCCTGTCCGAGGGTGTCCACTTCGCCAAGCGCGCCGGCCTCGATGTCGAGGCGATGCTGGAGGTGATCTCGAAGGGCGCCGCCGGCTCCTGGCAGATGGAGAACCGTGGCAAGACGATGAATGCCGACAAGTTCGATTTCGGCTTCGCCGTCGACTGGATGCGCAAGGATCTCGGCATCGTGCTCGACGAAGCCCGCCGCAACCATGCCCGGCTGCCCGTCACCGCGCTGGTCGACCAGTTCTATGCCGACGTGCAGAAGCTCGGCGGGGGCCGCTGGGATACGTCGAGCCTGTTGAAGCGGCTGGAGCCGTAGGGCTCAACCGACCAGCCGCGCCACCTCCGCCCGCAACACCGGCACCAGCTCCGCCTCGAACCAGGGGTTCTTCCGGAGCCAGCCATTGTTGCGCCAGGAGGGGTGCGGCAACGGCAGGATGCGCGGCCGGCGATCCCCGGCGAAGATATTGCGCCAGTCGGCGACGGTCGCCGTCAGGTCGGCCGCCGCCTTCGGACCGAGATGCCAGGCCTGGGCATAGCGGCCGATCACCAGGATGAGCTCGATCTCCGGCAGGCCAGCGAGCACGCGGCTTCGCCAGGCCGGCGCGCATTCGCGGCGTGGCGGCAGGTCGCCGCCCTTTCCGTCAAGCCCGGGGAAGCAATGGCCCATCGGCACGATCGCGACGCGCGAAGCGTCGTAGAAGCGAGCATGGTCGAGGCCGAGCCAATCGCGCAGCCGGTCGCCGGAGCGGTCGGTGAAAGGCCTGCCGCTGGCATGGACGCGTGTGCCCGGCGCCTGGCTCGCGATCAAGAGGCGCGCGCTCGCCTCGGCCTGGATGACGGGACGCGGCTCGTGCGGCAGGCGCGGCAGATAGACCGGCTCGTCCCGGCAAATGCGGCAGGCGCGCAATTCGACGAGGACATCGCCGAGCGCTTCCGGCGCATCGTCCCCCTGCCCGCTCATCGCCCGGCCAGCCGCCCCCGGCCCTTTCGCTGCGAGATCAACCCATCGCAATACCAGGCCGGCACCTTGTCGGCGTGCTTCTCGGGATCGCCGGGCTGGATGGCGAAGGCGCCGATGATGCTGCCACTGGCGACGCTGCGCGGAACATAGAGCGTGCCGCTGCGTTCGACGGTGAAGCAATAGGTCTGCCGGGTCTCGATCGGGCCGTAATAATAGCAGATCGCATCTTCAGTCGTGGTCCAGCAGGCATCGCGGTTCGGCATTGCACGATCGCGGTTGTAGCCGCTCACCCGCCCGTCGGCGTGATGGAACTCGCTGAAGGTCTCGCCGCTGCTGTAGCGCCCGGTCGCGGTATTGCCCTCGACGAGCTGGCGCATCTGCTCACCGGTCAGCCGCTCGACGGCGAATGCCTCGCTCCCCGCGACCGAGAGCCCGAGCAGCAGCAGCGCCGCAAACCTCATTGCGAGGCGAGCCGCGACGAGATCGACGGCGGCAGGCCCTGCGAGATCAAGCCGTCGCAATGCCAGGGCGGCGCCTTATCGGCATGTTTCTCGGGATCGCCCGGCTGGATCGTGGCGATAGCGTTGATGCGGCCAGTCCGATGGGTCTGCAGCACATAGAGCGAACCGCTGCGCTCGACGGTGAAGCAATAGGTCCGGCGGGTCGCGAACGGGCCGTAATAGTAGCAGACGGCCTCGTCGGTCGTGGTCCAGCAGGCATCCGTGTTCTGCACATGCCGGTTATGCCCGGTCGCGCGGCCGTCCTGGTGATGATACTCGCTGAACGGCAAGCCGTTATTGTAGCGGCCGGCGACCGTATTGCCCTCGAAGAGCTTGCGGATCTCCTGGCCGGTCAGACGCTCGACCGCGAACGTGCTCGTCGCCGAAACGCAGAGCGCCAGCAGCGCCGCGACCCTGCCGGACCGCTTCACCAGGCCGCCACGCGTCGCGACATCAGCGGCCCCTGCGGGCCGCGCGAGATCAGCCCGTCGCAATACCAGGGCTTGCCGCCGTCGGTGTGGTTGCGCGGATTGGCGAGCTCGATGGTCGCCACCGCATTGATCCGGCCATTGTCGAGATTGCGCAGGATATAGAGCCTATCGGTCAGCTCGACGGTGAAGCAATGCGTCGTCCGCTCCCCCGGCGGGCCGTAATAATAGCAGACGGAATCACCCTTGGTGATCCAGCAGGCGTCGCGATTCTCCTGCCAGCCATTGTTGCCGAGCGCCCGCCCATCAGGGTCGTGGAACTCGGTGAAGAAGCCGCCGCCGGTGTAGCGGCCACTGACCGTGTTGCCGGTGAAGGCGCGGTTGATCTGCTCGCCGGTCAGCTTCTCCATCGCCGTCGCGGCGAGCGGGACCATCAGAGCAAGCAGGATCAGCGGCAGGCGCATGATCAGACTTTCCAGCTCGGCCTGGCCGAGAGCTCGCCATGCCAGCGCCGGATGTTCGTGAAATCCTCCGGAAGCGGGATGCGCGAAGGCTTCATGAAGTCGATGGCGATGCCGGCGGTGATGTCGGCGACCGTCAGCTCGTCGCCGCAGAGGAAGCGATTGGCGCCGAGCTGCAGGTCGAGCAGCACGAGATGATCGTCGATCTGCTCGCGGCTGGCCTCGGCCCATTCCGGCACCTGGTCCTCGAGCTCGGCCATCGCGGGATGGCCGTGGCGGAACACGGCCGAAACCGCCGAGAACAGGCCGAGCTCGATGCGGCGATTCCACATCTCGATCAGGGCCGCCTCCTTGGGGGCGGAGCCGAACAGCGGCGGCGTCGGATGCAGGCTCTCGATGTAGCGGCAGATCGCGATGGTCTCCGCCAGCGCCGTGCCGTCCTCCAGCAGCAGCACCGGCAGGCGCTGCGACGGGTTGATCCGGGTGAACTCCGGCGTCCGGTGCTCCTTCCTTGCGATGTCGACCGGGATGAGTTCGGGCAAGGGCACGCCCTTCTCGGCGAAGAAGATGCGGACCCGCCGCGGATTGGGCGCGCGCCCGCCATCATAGAGCTTCATGCCCCTAGCCTTTCGCCGTCTCGGACATCGCGGTTTCACGGTGCCCACGCCGCCCTGTCAAGAGTTCAGCCTGCAAAGACGGCGGCAAGACGACAGCACGGCCGAGGCCGGGAACAAAGCCACGTTGCAGCGATTGATCAGCCGCAAGGAGGGAGGCAATGCCGCAAGACTGGAGCTTCGTCGTCTGGATCGTCGTCCTCGCCATTCCGGTGGGGCTGATGCTCGCAACCTTCTGGTCGCGCGCTCGTCAGCCGGGTACCGCGCGGCTGGATGGAGCGAGCAGGGACGATCCGCGCGAGCCCATGTGACCACTCTCCCGAGCGGTCACCCCGGCGCAAGCAGGATCAGCGCGAGCGGCACCGCAACCGCCGCCACCACCGTCTGCAGCGCGCAGATGCCGGCCATCAGCGGCGCATCGCCGCCGAGCTGGCGCGCCATTACATAAGATGACGAGGCGGTCGGCAGCGCCTGGAACAGGATGGCGAGCGTCGCCGCCGGGCCGCCAAGGCCGAAGCCCTTCAGCGCCGCATAGGTCGCGAGCGGCATCAGCACGAACTTGACGACGGAGGCGACCAGCGCCGGCTTCAGACCACGGCCGAGCGCACCCCAGTCGAGCGCCGCGCCGACGCAGAGCAGACCGATCGGCAGCGAGGCCTGGCCGAGCGCCTTGAGGCAGCCCTCGACGCCGGGCGGCAGGCCGAGGCCGCTGAGCTGGATGGCGATGCCGAGCACGCAAGACATCAGCAGCGGGTTGAGGGCAAGACCCCGCAGGATGCCGCGCAGGGTCGGCTGGGCCGAGCCCCAGCGGGCGAAGACGAGGACGCAGAGCACGTTGACGGTCGGCACGATCGCAGCGTTGGCCACGGCCGCCAGCGGCAGTGCGGATGCGCCCAGCATGCTGCCGGCCGCACTCAGGCCGACATAGTTGTTGAAGCGGATGCCACCCTGGAAGACCGAGGTGAAGGCGGCATCGCTGTAACCGAGCCAGGGTTTCGCCAGGACAAGCACGGCCGCGACGGTGATGATCGCCGCGATCAGCGTCAAAGCCAGCTCGGCGACGGGCAGCCCCCTGAGATCCGCCATCGCCAAGGCGTGCGTGAAGAGGGCCGGCAGCAGCACGTAGTAGCTCAGCCGCTCCGCCTGCGGCCAGAACGCATCGGGCAGGAAGCGCAGGCGCCGCATGGCGTGGCCGAGCGCGATCAGCAGGGCGATCGGCGCCAGCGCGAGCAGGATCGCGCCGATCATGCCGGGAACTCACAGGCGGGTGGCCAAGCGGGCAGCAATGTCATGCGGCAACGAATCCGGCAGGGGAGCGTGAAGACGATCCTTCTTTAGGTCGCCCGTGCCGGAGAGGAAAATACCTGGGCCGCCAGCAGGATTGAGGAATTCGCATGGCTCTGCCCGGGTTCAGCGCGGATGGCTGCGGCGCCAGTCCTGCGGCCGTTCGAAGCTCGTCGCCCAGATGCCGCGGCCGGCCGCCTTCGCCTCGGCCTCCTCGGCCTGGTAGGCGCCATAGGAGACCGCGTGGCCCTGGCGCACCAGAGCCGCGTTGATCTCGGCGTCGCCCTGCCGGCAGCGCGCCAGTCCGCGGCCATAGCGATCGGCCCGGGAGATCGTGCAGTTGACGTTGCCGAGCGCCAGCATCGCGGCCAGGGCACGCCTGGCCTGCCGGCCGCAGGCGATCTCGCCACCGGTACGATCGCGGCAGGTCTGCCGGTATTCCGGCGCGTCGATGCCCTCCAGGCGCAACTCTTCGCCAAGGAGCCTGATCGAATCGCCATCGATCGCCTCGGCCGCTCCGGCGAGATCGCGCCCTGAGCCGAGACGGTACTGCAGGACTGCTCCCGCGATCGCCAAAAGCAGAAGGAATCCAAGGGCTACGACGAAGTCGACGGATCGGCCGACCCGCCGCCAGCCGAACGGTCCGTAGCTGCCTGTCGTGAATCTGAAGCGCGCCATCAGGATAAGCTTAACGATTTCTCGCCAATCATGGCGAGCCGGGGTGCGACGGTTGTGCCGCCGGTCGGGAACCTTTGCCTTCGAGCCATGCCGGAACTGACAGCCGAACAGGTGCAGCGCGGTCGCGGACCCGATCCGACCGTGCTGGCGCGCCGCAAGCTGATCAACCGCGAGGTGCGGTCGGCACGCGAGAAGCTGACTTCGTCGACCGGGCTGCAGCGCGCCTTCGACTACGAACTGATCCGCGTCTTCGCGCAGTATCGGCTGAACGGCTCGGCCGGCACGCTGCTGCTTGCCTTGCTGGTCGCGGCGGCCGCCTGCGTCTGGGTGCCGTTCTATGCGGTCTCGGGCTGGCTCTGCCTGGTGGTGCTGACCACAGCCTTCGCCGCCGTGTTGTGCCGGCGCTTCCTGGCCGAGCCTTCCGCAGCCGCCCGCGTCAGCTTCTGGCGCAAGCTCCTGCCCACGGCCGAACTGCTGCACGGCCTGTCCTGGGCCCTGCTGGCTGGCCTTTTCGTCGGCATCGAGGCACCCGGCGCCCGCTTCTTCCTGATGACGGCGCTGCTGATCGTCAGCGCGCTCACGGTCACGCTCGCCGCGACGATCCCGATCGCGGTCTATTTCGGCCTCGCGCCGATCGTCGGCGCGATCATCCTGTCCTTCAGCGGCCGCACCGACATCGACAGCGTCACCATGCTGCTGATGGCGGTCTGCGCACAGCTCTTCTTCATCTTCCTGACCAACCGGCTCTATTCGACCTCGGTCGAGACCATCGAGTTCCGGGCCGAGAAGGATGCGCTGATCGCTGAGCTCGAAACCGCCAAGGCCAATTCCGACGAGGCCAGGCGCAAGGCGGAGGAGGCCAACCTCGCCAAGTCGCGCTTCCTGGCGACGATGAGCCACGAACTGCGCACCCCGCTCAACGCCATCCTCGGCTTCTCCGAGGTGATGAAGAACGAGGTGTTCGGCCCGCACACCAATGCCTCCTACAAGGAGTATTCCGGCGACATCCATTCCTCGGGCCAGCACCTGCTGACGCTGATCAACGAGATCCTCGACCTCTCGCGCATCGAAGCCGGCAAGTATGAGCTCAGCGAGGAGGCGATCAGCCTCGCCGCCATCGCGGACGATGCTGCGCACATGCTCAACCTGCGCGCCAAGGCCAAGAGCCAGACGATTCGCCAGGCGACAGAGCCCGATCTGCCGCGGATCTGGGCCGATGAGCGCGCGATCCGCCAGGCCGTGCTCAACATCATCGCGAATGCGATCAAGTTCACCCCGCAGGGCGGCGAGATCTCGATCAAGGTCGGCTGGACCGCGACCGGCGGGCAATATGTCAGCATCACCGATACCGGGCCGGGCATTCCCGAGGACGAGATCCCGGTGGTCATGCAGACCTTCGGGCGTGGCTCCCTTGCGATCAAGACCGCCGAGCAGGGCTCGGGCCTGGGGTTGCCGATCGTCAAGGGGCTGGTCGACCTGCATGGCGGCGGCTTCCGCATCAAGTCGAGCCCGCGCGCCGGCACGGAAGTCACGATCACCCTGCCGGCCGAGCGCGTGATGGACACGCTGCCGGCCCTGCCGGAGCCGAACGAGCGCTCGGCGGCGTAACGCCTATGATCGCAATGTGAGATCGAGGATGCAGAGCGGCTTCGCCCGCTCCTCGTCGAGATCGAGCCCCAGCCCGGCTCCAGCCGGCAGATCCGAAGCTCCGCCGGAAAAACCCGGCAGGCGCGGCTGCACAAGGTCGAAGAACAGCGGCGTCTCGTCGAACTGGACCTCGAGCATGCTGAACCCCGGCAGCGCCGCACTGAGATGCAGGCTTGCGGCATGGCAGACGGGACCGGTCGGATTATGTGGTGAGACCGCGACGCCGCGCTCGGCGAGCGCCTGGCCGGTGCGCAGCATCTCGCCGACGCCGCCGACATATTTCATGTCCGGCATCATCACGTCATAGACGTCGGCGAAGGCGAGGAAGGCGGGCGCACCGGAGAACTCCTCCAGCCCGGCCAGCAGCGTGCCGGAGGCGTTGAGCTTGCGCCGCACCTGCCCGAGCAAGGCCAGGTTGGCCGGCGTCTCGGCGACAGGGCATTCGAGCCAGTGGAGATCGTGCTCGCGCACCGCTTCGACAAGCCGCTGGGCCAGGTCTGGCGCGAAGCGCCAATGGCAATCGACCAGCAGGCGGCGCTCACTCCCCAAGACCGCACGGACCGCACCGATCCGGTCAAGCCCTCGCTGCAGCGCGGCCCGCCCTTCGACATCGTCGGACAGAGCGGGCGTGACGTCATCGAAGGGAGCGATCTTCACTGCCGAAAATCCGGCAGCGAATGCGTCGTTGGCGCTGGCAGCATGGCCTGAGGGCGTTCGATCGCGCGTGCGCCGGTTGATGTTCGCGTAGAGTGGGATGCGGGCCTGGGCCGGCGCCCCGAGCGCAGCCGCCAGCGGCTTGCCCTCGCGACGGGCCCCGGCATCGCGGCGGGCGACGTCGAAGGCGGTCGCGACCGCCGCGAGCGGCAACGGCACCGGGCGGTCGAAGTCCGGCAAGAGCCCGCCGGCGAGCCAAGCCGGCAGGTGCTCCAGCGCCATGTCGACGAGCAGCCGCTCGCGTCCGTTCAGGCTGGCCTCGCCGAGTCCCCTCACGCCGGAGGCGAAGGCGAGCTCGAGGAAGACCCAGCGCGTCTTGTCGGTGATGCGCAGGACCCGCAGCCGCGCGCACTCGATGCGATCGACTACCGTCACCGCACCCTCCCCTGGTGACCTTCGAGCTGCGCCAGCATGTCTTGGCGCGTCTTGGTGACATGGGCCGCAGTCATCACGCCGCAGGCGTCAGCATCACGCTCGGCCAACGCTCGCTGGATGTGATCGTGATCGCTGGCGACGCCGCCGAGCCGTTCCGGCCGATAGCCATAGCGCGACCAGATCGCCGCCAGCAGCAGCCAGTGCCGGTCGAGCAGGACGAGCCCCTCGGCATTGCCGGCAGCCTCATAGATCCGGCGGTGGAAGCGTTGATTGATGGCAACTCCACCGGCGAAATCGCCACCCGCGACCGCTGCAAGCCGTTCCTGCTCCAGCGCCGCGACCTCGGCCAGCCCGGCCCGGTCGATCGCCAAAGCGGCCTGCCGCGCCAGCGCGACCTCGACGGCGATGCGGATGGTGAAGAGATGACGGATATGTTCGGCATCGACCGTGACGACGCGGGCGCCCTTGTTGGCGACTGCTGCGACCAGCCCCTCCCCGACCAGACTGCGCAACGCCTCGCGCACGGGCATATGGCTCGCACCATAGCGCGTCGCCAGCTCGTCGATGCGCAGGCGCGCGCCGAAATCGAGCCTGCCTGCCAGGATATCGGCACGGATCAGGTCCTTGACGGAGTCGGAGAGTGACGGAGTTGCATCCATTGATTTGATCAAAAATGCCGTATATCGCTCTATGTCAAGGCGCGACCACGCTAATTTTGATCAGATAATCTGGGAGGCAGGTATGCGGAAGTTCGTTGCGTCGTTCGCGGGCGCCTTGCTCGGTTTCGGCCTGCTTGCGGCGCAGGCCGGCCCCTGGCCGGAGCGGCAGGTGACGCTGATCGTGCCGAGCGCGCCCGGCGACGGCTCCGACATCGCCGCCCGGCTGATCGGCGAGAAGCTGCAGGCGGCGCTCGGGCAGCCCGTCGTCGTCGAGAACCGGATGGGCGCCGGCGGCGTGGTCGGCTCGGCGGCGGCGGCCAAGGCGGCACCCGACGGCTACACGCTGATCATGGGCAATGCCGGCTCGCACGGCATCATCCCGGCGACCTACAAGGACGTGCCCTACGACGCCATGCGCGACTTCGCGCCCGTCTCGCTGGTCTACCGCGCGCCGAACATCTTCCTCGCCAGCAAGAAGCTGCCGGTGAAGTCGCTGGCCGAGCTCGTCGCCTATGCCAAGGCCAACCCGGGCAAGCTCAGCTTCGCCTCGGGCGGCAACGGCTCCTCGGCGCATATGAACTCGGAATATCTCAAGGTGCTGACCGGCATCGAGGCGACGCATGTGCCCTATCGCGGCTCGGGCCCGGCGCTGAACGACCTCGTCTCCGGCCAGATCGAGTTCATGGCGGTCAACCTGCCGCCAGCGATCGGGCTGGCGCAGGCCGGACAGGTCACACCGCTCGCCGTGACCACGCGCAAGCGCGCCGCCGCGCTGCCGGAGGTGCCGACCGTCGAAGAAAGCGGCTTTCCCGGCTATGAGACGGTGGCCTGGTTCGGCTTGCTGGTGCCGGCCGGTGTGCCCGCCGAGATCGTGACCAGACTGCACGCCGAAGTGGTCAAGGCCTGCGCCGACCAGGAGATCCAGAAGAAGCTCGCCGTGCTGGGCGGCGACGTCGTCTGCAACACGCCGGCCGAGTTCCGGACCTTTCTCGCCGCCGACATCGCGCGCTGGAAAGAGGTCGCGACGGCGGCCAAGATCTCGCTCGACCCGAAGTGAGCGGGCGCCCGGCGCTCCTCCGGAGGGCCGTGTAGCGACCTAAGCGACCTGCAGCAGCGCCTCGCCCCGCTCAGCCTCTTCCCACCAATCGCCGAGTGCATCGATCAGCGGCACGAGGCGCAGGCCCGCGGCGGTCAGTTCGTAATCGACCCGGCGCGGATAGCCGTCATGGTCGATGCGCCGGACGATGCCGGCTGCCTCCAGCTTGCGCAGTTCAAGCGCGAGCATGCGGTGCGAGACCGTTGGATTGTCGCGCTTGAGCTCGCTGAAGCGCTTGCTTCCGTCTTTCAGATAATAGAGCAGCAAGGTCGGCCAGCGGCCACTCAGCACCCGCATGACGCTCTCGATCGAACAGTCGGACACGACGTCCTTCATGATCCGTTCCGCGCCTGGTTACAGAAAAGTGCGTAATTTACATGGGGCGGCGAGTAACTAGGTTCCACCCCGCTGCGCAGCGTTTCCCCACCCAGATGGAAAACGCAAGATGGAACCGATCCTCGTTTATGGCTACCCGTCCGGCACCTCGATGGGCCTGGTCGCGGCTCTGGAATGGCTTGGCCAGCCCTATAAGCTCAGCCGTGTCGACATGCTCGGCGAGATGCGCGATCCGCCCTACAAGCGGCTCAACCAGCGCGTCGAAACGCCCGTTCTGATCACCGATCAGGGCCACCTACTCACCGAGACCATGGCGATCGCCGCCTATCTCGAAGCGCGCGACGAGGAGCGGCGGATCAGCTTCGATCCGCTCTCGCCGCAAGCCGAGCGGATGCACCAGCTGATGGGCTTCCTCAACACCGGCTTCACCGGGGCATTCAGCCCTCTCTGGGCCGCGCTGGAACTGCCCGAGCCCGATCCCGATTTCGAGGCGGCGCTGCGCCGCTTCGGCCGCGAGCGAGTGATCGAGCGCCACGACAGGCTGGAAGAGATGCTCGACGGCAGCCGCTGGCTGGCCGGCGACAAGCACAGTCTCGCCGACGGCCTGCTCGCCGGCGTGGCGCGCTGGCTCGAATACCATGAGATCGCCGACATCTCGCGCTGGCCGAAGCTGCAGGCCCTGCGCCGGCGGGTCGAGAGCGATCCGGCGGTGATGTTCGCGACCGCACTGGAAAACGGCGAGACGCCGGCCGGCAAGGGCGCCTTCAAGGGCCATGTGCCGCTGGCCGAGGTGATCGAGCGCTACGGCGCCTGACGAACGAAGGACGCGCCGGGCGAATGTCCGGCGCGTCTTTTTTGGACTACTCGCCCTTCTGCGAGACCTGTGCCTGCGCGAAGGTCGCCATGCCGGAATGGACGCCGGCCGCGGCCTTGACGAGGCCGGCGGCGAGTGCGGCGCCCGTCCCCTCGCCCAGGCGCATGTCGAGCGCGAGCAGCGGCTGCTTGCCGAGCTTGACCAGCGCCTGCGCATGGGCGCCCTCCGCCGAGAGATGGCCGGCGATGCAGTGGTCGAGCGCCGAGGAATCGAGCGCGTGCAGGATCGCGGCGGCGGCGGTCACGACATAGCCGTCGAGGATCACCGGGATGCGCTGCAGACGGGCAGCGAGGATCGCGCCGCAGATCGCCGCCATCTCGCGGCCACCGAAGCGGCGCAGCACTTCGAGCGGATCGTTCAAATGGCTGGCGTGGCGCTTCAGCCCGGCCTCGACTGCGGCGATCTTGCGCTTCAGCCCGTCCTCGTCGACGCCGGTGCCGCGGCCGCACCATTGGGCCGCACCACCGCCATAGAGCGCGGCGAAGATCGCGGCGGCCGAGGTGGTGTTGCCGATGCCCATCTCGCCGAGCGCGAGGAGATCGGCGCCGCCGGCGAGCGCCTCCATGCCGAAAGCCATGGTGGCGACGCAGGCGCGCTCATCGAGCGCGTCCTCCTGCGTGAAATCCCCGGTCGGCAGGTCGAGCGCGAGGTCGAAGACCTTGAAGCCGAGGTCATAGGCGGCACAGATCTGGTTGATCGCGGCGCCGCCGGCGGCGAAGTTCTCCAGCATCTGCCGCGTCACGCTCTGGGGAAACGCCGAGACGCCCTGGGCGACAACGCCGTGATTGCCGGCGAAGACACAGACCAGTGGCCGGTCGACCCGCGGCGGCGCCTTGCCCTGCCAGGCGGCGAGCCATTCAGCGATCTCCTCCAGCCGCCCGAGGCTGCCGGCCGGCTTGGTCAGTTCCTTGTCGCGGGCGCGGACGATGTTGGCCGCCGCCATGTCGGGGCCGGGCATGTTGGCGATGAGGTTGCGGATATCGTCGAAAGGCAGGCCGGAGGCGGGCATCGCAGACATCTGAGGAAGCCGATCTTGAAAACCTGAGGAATCGGGCAGCGCGAGATCGCCGCCGCGCAGCCGCTGCTGCTATAGGCTGGAGCGGACGAAGACAATCCGAGGACAGCGTGGCGCAAACCGACGGCGATGATGCGACGCAGGCACCGACGCCCGCCTGGCCGGGCTGGCTGATCGCGACCGCGACCTGCATCCGCTTCTATTCGCGCCTGCCTGTACCGGCGCTCCCGGGTGAGACCGCACATGCGCTGCCGGATTTCCGGCTGGTGCCGCGAGCCCTGCCCTTCGCGGCACTGGCGATCGCAGCTCCGGCGACATTGATCGCGCTGCTCGCTGGGCTTGCCGGCGTGAACGCGCTGCTGACGGCGGCCCTCGCTGTGACCGCCCTCGTCGTGACCACCGGCGCCTTCCACGAGGACGGGCTCGCCGACTCGGCCGACGGGCTGTTCGGCGGACATACGCCGGAGCGGCGGCTGGAGATCATGAAGGACAGCCGCGTCGGCACCTTCGGGGCGCTGGCGCTCGGCCTGTCGCTGCTGCTGCGGGTGAGCGCACTCGCGGCGATCCTGCAAGGCGCCGGGGCATGGGCGGTTTCGGCGGCCGTGCTCGTCGCTGCGCCCTGGTCGCGCGTCGAAGGCATCCGCATCCTCGCTACCGTCGAACCAACCCGGCGCGATGGCGCTTCCGCCTCTGTCGGACAGCCCGAACGGTCGGTGCTGCCGATCGCCTACGGGCTGTCGGGCATCTTCGCCCTGCTCTTCATTGTCGCGGGCGCCCTCCCCCTCGCCGGCATCGTGCTCGGACTGGCGCTGTCGGCGCTGGCGGCCTTCTGGCTATCGCGCACCGCGATCCGCCTGATCGGCGGGCAGACCGGCGACATCCTCGGCGCGGCCCAGCAGCTCGGCGAGATCGCGATCTATCTCGGCCTCGCCATCGTCATCGGCTGGGGCGGGCGATGAGCACGATCTCGAGCCCCTGCATCAAGATCTGCGTGATCGATCCGGCGAGCAAGCTCTGCCAGGGCTGCGGCCGGACCCTGCAGGAGATCGCGCAATGGTCGCGGTTCAGCGAGGCCGAGCGGCTCGCCATCATGGCGACGCTGGAGGAGCGGCTCAGCGCTCAGCAAGACGGGCAAGCCCCTCGCCGGTCAGCCTGAAGAAGACCTTTTCCGGGTGCTGCTTCGCGCCGAGGCTCTCATAGAAGCGCAGCAGACGCTCATCGTCGCGTGCCGCCGTCCAGTCGATGCGGCCAAGGCCGCGTTCGAGCGCAAGCCGCGCCAGTTCGGCGAGCAGCGCCTTGCCGGCACCGAGACCGCGCGCGGCTTCGGCGACATAGATTTCCTTGAGAAAGCAGCCGGGCCTTAGGCCGGGGCCCGGATAAATCGCCGAGAAGGCGGCGAAGCCGACGATTGCGCCGTCATGCTCGCTAACGAGCAATTCGGTGCCCGCCGGTCGGTTCGCCAGCCCGGCGCGGATCTCGGCATCGGGCGGACAGAGCACGTGGTAATGCGCTTGCATCTCAGCCATTACGCCGGCGAGCGCGGGATGGTCGGCCTCCTCGCAGGGGCGTACGCGAAGCATGGCGTACGCCTCAGGCGATCAGCGACCAGAAGAAGCGGGCGCAGACCACCAGCAGGAAGATGCCGAAGGCGACCTCCAGCCGGCGCTTCGACAGCCGGTGCGCCAGCCGCGCGCCGATCGGCGCCGTCCAGATCGATGTCGGGATGAACAGCAGGAAGCCGATGAAGGAGACATAGCCGAGCGAGAGCGGCGGCAGGATGTCCATCTTCGGCCAGCCGGCATAGATGTAGCCGAGCGCGCCGGGGATCGAGATCAGCACGCCCAGGCCCGAGGAAGTCGCGACCGCCTGGTGGATCGGCCGGCCGTAGAAGGTCATGAACAGGCTGGAGAGCTGGCCGCCGCCAATGCCCATCAGCGCCGACAGGATGCCGATGATGACGCCGTAGATCCGCATCAGGAACGGCCCGGGCATGTCGTCGCCGAGCTTCCAGCGGTCCGAAGCGAAGAGCAGGCGCATGGCGCTGGCGAAGGCGACCGCGACGAAGACCGCCTTGAACACGTCCGGCGGGGCATAGCGCGCGATGAAGCTGCCGCCGAGCACGCCGAGCACGACCGGCACCGCCCAGATCTTGATGATCGAGGTGTCAACCAGTCCCTTGGCAAGATGTGCGCGGTAGGAGCGGATCGAGGTCGGGATGATCACGGCGAGCGAGGTGCCGACGACGAGCGGCATGCGGACTTCCTCGGGCACGCCGATCACCCGGAAGACCTCGTAGAGCACCGGCACGATGACGGCGCCGCCGCCGACACCGAACAGGCCGGCGAGCAGGCCGGTGACGGCGCCCGCCGCGATCAGCGAAACCGCGAGGAAGATCAGGTCGTTCAGAGGAATGCCGGCGATCATCATGCACCCGAGCCAGGACAGGTCGGGCTGCTCTTAGGCTTTTGGCCGGAAAGGGCAAGGTTCAGGCGGCAAGGCAGGCATGCGCCGAGGCGACTGCACTATTGGTGCAGCGTCGCGGCAGAGCGATCGCGATGCGGCCTGAAACAACGGCCGATCACGGCTTGACGTAGGTCCAGCCCTTCTCCTGCAGCTCCATGACCCGGACGACGCCGGACTTCACCACTGTCGCCTCGGGGATCAGAGCGATCTGCTTGTTCTCGGCCTTGCTCATATTGCCCTGGGTGTTGCCGCAGGCCTTGAAGGAGATGGCCGGCGTGCTCAGAGCGATCGTTGAGATCCGCGCCTTCACCGGCGAGGTATCGTCGCGCAGCATGTGCAGGCCGGGGCCGAAGGTGACGACCTCGATTTCCACCTTCTCGCCGAGCTCCTGATAGTACTGCGCCACATTGGTCGCGTTGTTGAGCGCGAGATTCATCATCGCAGGGTCGTTGGTGTTCACCTGCAGGATGAGCCGGTGCGGCTTCCTGTCGGGCACGGGCGGCTTCGGAGCCTGTACGGCGCTCTGTTTCGTGGCCTGCGCTGTCGCAGGCGGGGCGGAGACGGCGAGAGCCAGGCCGGCCAGCAAGGCCATGCCGAGAGCATCTTTGAACCTGATCATCATCGCATCCACCCATGGTTCGAGGACTATTTGCTACGTGGTCTGGCAAGGGTGCGCGGCCATTTGCAGGCTGCGGCGACCCTGTCCCGCGCGGCTTTCAGGCCGACGAGGTTGAAATGCGCGTCATAGACAGCGCCCGCGCGCGTGCCGAGGCGGATCGCGATGCCGCCCTGATTGGGGAGCGACAGCAGCAGGCCGACGACATCGCCCCTGAAGGCGACGCCGGTCCCATAGGTCGGCCGCCCCGCCGCGACCTGCACAGGCTGGCTGTCATCGACGCGATAGGACAGAACGGAGTCGGCGCCGCTCTCGGACGTAGCCGGCCCACCAAGGACCAATTCGGTCCGGCCACCGCGGCAATGAATGGAAAGCTGCTTCAGTGCGCCGTTGGCATCGCCTTCAGCGAAGGTGGTGGCGGTGACGATCGGCGTGTAGTCGACCGGAGACGTGGTCTCGCTGACGATCCAGCCATCGGCATCGCCAGGCGGGCGGCGGGGCACTGTCACGGGCTGCGGCAGCTTGTTCAGGCAGGCAGGCCGCTCCGCCGGATCCAGCAGCGAGCAGGCGCGAAGCTGCGCCATCGGATCGGGCACGCCCTGCGCGAAGGCGATCCGGCTCGCGATCTCGAAGACGACGGAGAGCATGATCAGCTTCATTGGCTCGCACGTTGCGTCTGCGCCTTGCGATCCAGCCAGTCCTGCGCTGCCGGGAAGCGGTCGAGGCCGGGAACGGTCGCGGCGAGATTGATCGACTTCCATTTCGGGTCGAAGCCTGGCGCCTGCAGCTTCTCGACACGGCTGAACAGGGTGTCGACGAAGCGTGCGACGCGCTCGTAGCGGTTGGTCTGGGGCGCCCAGTTGAACGCGACCAGCGCAGTCGGCACCGCGATCGTCGAGACCCGCTCGCCCGCCTTGATCAGCCCGGGATATTCGCCGGCCTCCAGCACCGCCGGCAGGTAATAGTCCTCGAACTTGCTGTCATAGGCCACCGGAAGGAACTTGAAGCCGGGTTCGAAGCGTCCGCGGACGAAGGCATCGACCGGCTTCGAGGTGATGAAGACCACGCCCGCCATCTCGCCCTTGCGCATCTGTTCGAGCGCGACCTGATGCGGGATGAAGGTGTTCTCGGCATTGATGCCGAGACGGCTGAAGATCAGCGGCCCCGAATAGGCAGCGGCGGTGCCGAGCGTGTTGAAGTTCACCTTCTTGCCGGCGAGATCCTGCAGGCTCTGGATCTCGGGCCGCACGAAGACATGCAGCTCCGAGGGGAAGAGATTGAGCACATAGGTGATCTTGCGGCGGATCTGCGGGAGCTGGGCCTTGTACTCCTCCAGCGCATCGGAGTTGATGATCGCCGTGTCGATGCCGCGCAGATAGAGCAGCGAGTTCAGGTTCTCGGTGGCGCCACGGGTGACGATCGGCAGCACGTGCAGGTTCTGCCCGTCGTCGACGACGCGGGCCATCTCGGCGCCCAGGCGAAGGGGCGCGCCCTCCAGCAGTCCCGCTGCGAGACCGACCGTCCAGGCATTGGCCTTGTCCTGCTCCGTCGCGGCCGGCCGGACCATGCGTCGCGGCGGGGCGGTGCTCGCCTGCGGCGTCTGAGCCTCCAGGCCGGGCGATGCAAGCATCGGAATAAGCGCCGCGAGCCCAGCCAACAGGAGCAAGCACCGTCCTGAAAGCATCTTCATCCCGCACTCTCCTCTGAAACGCACCCGTAATCCGGCGGCCGACGTCGAGCGCTAGCGCGGCAACGCGTCGACACGATCCTTGGCCTCCTGAATGCCCCCGACCTGCGCCCGCACATAAAGCTCGCGCGCCCTGGCGATCTCGCCGCGCGTGCCATAGGTGCCCCAGGCGGACAGGATGCGGGGATCGTAGGTCTCCGCGAGCATGAAGCTCGCCCGGGCGCTGCCCATGTCGGCTGCGCGTTCGAGCACGGCCCGGGCGGAGCCGATGTCACCTTGAGCGAGCAGCGCGCTTGCCCTGACGATCAGCCGCATCGCCTCGGGGCTGTTTCGAGCTTCCGCGGCCATTTGCGGCAGCGGCGCGCCGACAGGGACCGCTTGCGCAGGCTTGGGAGTTTCCCTGGATGCGGACGCGGACTGCGCAGCCGCAGCGCGCAGTGACGCCAGTTCCTCCGTAGCGGTCGCGGCCCGGTCCCGTTCCTGCTGGAGGGCCTGACGCAGCTCCGCGATCGTGCCCTCGCTCGCTTGCCTGAGCTTTTCCGATTCCCCGCGTGCGCTTTGCAGCTGCGCCAGCTGGGTTTCGACCTCGCGCTGCGCGGCGGACAACTCACCGGCCAGTGCCGCCCGTTGTGCGCGCTCCTGCTCGATGGTCTGGCGATATTGCGCGGTCGCGGCAGCCTGCTCCTGTCGCAGCGCCGTGACTTGCGCCATGGCGGCCACCTTCTGCCGCTCGAGTTCGAGCCCTTGCGCAGCCCTCGCTGCCTCCGCCTGCCGGAACTGGCCGGCTTCCTCGCCAGACTTGCGCAATTGCGCCGCCTGCACCTCGTTCTCACGCCGCACTGCCGCCAGTTCAGCCGCCAATGCGGCACGCTGCCCACGTTCGTCGTCGAGGGCTTGGCGATGTTGCGCCGCAGCCGTGGTCAACGCCTGCCGTGCGGCTGCAGCCTGGGCGATGGCAGCTGCCTTCTGCCGCTCCTGCTCCAGCGATTGCGCGCCCCTTGCGGTGTCAGCCTGCCTGAGCTGCCCGGCTTCCTCGCCTGCCTTGCGCAATTGCGCCGCCTGCGTCGCCGCCTCGCGCTGCGCGGCCGACAGCTCCTGCGCGAGGGCGGCGGCCTTCTGCCGCTCCTGCTCAAGCGCCTGCGCCGCTTTCGCCGCCTCCGCCTGCCTGAGCTGGGCCGACTCCTCGCCGACCTTGCGCAGCTGCGCTGCCTGCGTGGCGCTGTCGCGCTGCGCAGCTGACAGTTCCTGCGCCAGAGCGGCCGCCTTCTGCCGCTCCTGCTCCAGCGACTGGGAACTCGTTGCTGTCGCGAGTTGCTTGAGCTGTTCAATGTCGTCGCTTGCGCTGCGCAGCTGTGCCGTCTGCGCCTGCAATTCGCGCTGCGAGGCCGACAGCTGATCGGCCAATACGGCACGCTGCGCACGCTCGCCATCGAGCGCCTGGCGATGCTGAGCCGCCGCTGCCACCAATTCCTGCCGCGCAGCCGTGGCTTCCTGCGCCTGGGCCGCCGCCTTGTCCTGCTCCTGCCGCAAGGACTGTTCGTTCCTGCTGGCGTCGCCCTGCAACTGCGCTTTCAGGGCAGCGATGGCGCCTCGGGCCTCGGCGAGCTCCCGCGACATGGCGGCGATGTTCGCGGCCTCGCCGGACGGCAGGGCGACTGGCATGCGCTCCCGCAGCTGACCGGACTCCGGTCGATCCGCGTTGCGCGGGACAAGGAGAAGCAGGACCGCGGCCGCGACCCCGCATGCCAAGGGGATGAACCGGCGCCGCAGCGGCGCTTGGCCGGACGGACCGGGTTTCGCCGGCATGCCCTGCCGGATATCGGGGGTCTTGCTACGGTCCTGCCCAGCGGGCGGCGCACCCGTCAGCGTCCAGTGAGCGGTATCGATTGTCAGGCCCGCGTCGTCCCTGGCGACGACGGCCTTCCCATTTCCCGATGCGCTTTCGATCGCGTCGCGCATGTGGCTGACGCCTCTTGGTCGGCGCATGGCCCTGGCGTACCGGGCACGAGCAACTTCGTTCCGGCCGATGCGAATCCCGGCGTCTATGCGAAGACGCCTGCGAGAGTGTCGACCACACCCTCGCCGCGATCGAACTGACCTCAGATCAGACAGGTCCAGAAGACGGGCAAAGGGGCAGGAGATTGCCCGGACGGAGTACTCTGCCGAGAACGGCCAGGTCGCTAGTCGCTCACGCCCTCGCGCGCCACGATCGCCATCAGTGTCGCCGTCAGCATGGCACAGAGCTTGGGCTTGCCGTCCGTCACCGCGAAAACCTCGGCCATGGCGAGCGTCAAGGTGCGGCCGGCCTTGATCACCCTGCCCTTCGCGATGAGCTCGTCGCCTGTCGCGGGCGCCAGCAGATTGATCTTGAACTCGGCGGTGAGGATGCCGTTCCCGGCCGGCATGGTGGTGAGGCCGGCATAGCCGGCGGCGCTGTCGGCGATGGTCGCGACCGCGCCGGCATGGACGAAGCCGTGCTGCTGGGAGAGATGCGGCGACGCCGGCATGGCGATCTCGACCTCGCCGGGCGCGACGCGCGCGAGCCGGGCACCGAGCGTCGTCATCATCGCCTGCTTGGCGAAGCTCGTCTCGATGCGGGCGACGAGGGCGGGATCGATCGTCTGGTCAGCCATCGAGGTCACTCTGCGGCGATCGCCAGCGGGACTTCCCGCTCGGCATGAGCGATCGCAGCGCGCAATTCGGCGAGACCCGCCCCCGCGGCGACGCAATGCTCGGAGAGGTGGCGGCGGAACAGGCGCGAGCCGCGCCGGCCGGGGAACAGCCCGACGAGATGGCGGGTGAAAGCGTGCAGGCGCCCGCCCCGTTCGAGATGAGCAGCGATATGGGGCTCGAGCGCTTCCAGCATCGCGAAGGCGTCCGGGACCGGGGCATCCTCGCCGAAGAGCAGCGGATCGACCGCGAGCAACACCTCGGGGTTCTGGTAGGCCTCGCGGCCGAGCATCACGCCATCGAGATGGGCGAGATGCGGCAGCCATTCCTCGGGGTGCCTGATGCCGCCATTGAGCGAGACGATCAGATCGGGATTGGCCGCTTTGAGCCGGTAGGCGCGCTCATAATCGAGCGGCGGGATCTCGCGGTTCTCCTTGGGCGAAAGCCCCTGCAGCCAGGCCTTGCGGGCATGGACCACGAGCGCATCGACACCCGCCGCGCGTACGGAAGCGGTCAGCGCATCGAGCGCGGCTTCCGGATCCTGGTCATCGACGCCGATGCGGCATTTCACAGTGACCGGAATGGAGACGGCTGCCTTCATCGCCGCGACGCAATCGCCGACCAGCGCCGGCTCGCGCATCAGGCAGGCACCGAAAGCCCCGCCCTGGACACGGTCGGAGGGGCAGCCGCAGTTGAGGTTGATCTCGTCATAGCCGAAATCGGCGCCGATCTTCGCCGCCTCGGCGAGCAGCGCCGGATCATTGCCGCCGAGCTGGAGTGCGACCGGGTGCTCGACGTCGTCGAAGCCGATCAGCCGCTGCCGGTCGCCGCGCACCACCGCCTGCGCCGTCACCATCTCGGTATAGAGCCGGGCGCGGCGCGACATCAGGCGATGGACGATCCGGCAATGCCGATCTGTCCAGTCCATCATAGGTGCGACGGAGAAACGATGGTCTGCTGCGGTCATCATCTATGGTCTGGCGTTGCCGGAAACCTGCCGGCGAGCGCAGCGCCCTAGCAGATTTCCTGCCCTCCATATAGTGCGCCGGCGCTTTACTGGAATGTGAGGTTCGCCTTCGCGACGATCTCGGCATAGACGGCCCGGTCGGCGGCGATGCGCGCGGCGAACTCGGCCGGCCCGGAGAAATTCGGCAGGACGCCGAGCGTCTTGAGCTGCTCCTGCGCCTTCGGATCGGCCAGCGCCTTGCCCGCGGCGGCGTTGAGCCTGGCGACGATCTCGGGGTTCATGCCGGCGGGCCCTGCGAGCCCGATCCAGGAATGCGCGGTGAATTGCGGGAAGCCGCTCTCCTTCATCGTCGGGACATCAGGCAGTTCGAACCAGCGCCGCTCATTGGTCGTCGCGATGATGCGGACCTTGCCGGCCTTGGCGAGCTCGACCAGCTCGCCCGCCATCATCAGCGGGACATGGCCGGCGGCGATGTCGTTCAGCGCGGGGCCGCTGCCGCGATAGGGCACATGCATCAGGTCGGCGCCGGAAGAGATCTTGAGCAGCTCGCCGGCGAAATGGCCGTAGGTGCCGATGCCGGAGCTGGCGAAACCGATCGTGCCGGGCTTGGCCTTGGCCAGGGCGACAAGCTCGGCAACCGTCTTGGCCTCGACGGAGGGATGCGCGCCGAGGAAGGTGAAGCCTTCGACGAGATTGGCGATCGCCGTGAAATCCTTCACCGAGTCATAGGGCAGCTTCTTGTCGACATTGGGCAGGATGGCGTGGGTACCGGCCGAGACGAGCAGCAGCGTGTATCCGTCAGGCGCCGCCTTGGCGACGAAATCGGAGCCGATCGCACCGCCGGCGCCAGCGCGGCTCTCGACGACGAAAGGCTGACCGAGATCGATGCTCATGCTGTTGGCGAGCAGGCGGGCGATGCCCTCGACGCGCCCGCCCGGTGCGAACGGCACGATGATCTTCACCGGCTTGGCCGGATAGGCCTGTGCCGCTGCCTCGATCGCGCCCGCTCCGAGCACTCCCGCAGCAGCGAGCAGCAGCGCCATGCGGCGCGTGAGTTTTCCCTTGAGCATCGCTTCCTCCCTTGCCGTGCCGAGTTGCCGGATCGTCCGCCCGGTCATTCCTCGAACTTCATGTTGGTCTGCCGGGCGACGTCGCCAAAAGCCTTCTGCTCGGCCTTGATCAGGCTGCCGAAGGCATCTGCGCTCTCGGTGCGCACGATGCTCGCCGCCCCCTTGACGCGCTCGACGGTCCTGGGCTCGCTCATCGCCTTGTTGGCGGCCTGGTTGAGCTTCTCGACGAGCTCGCGCGGCATGCCGCCCGGCCCAAGCAGGCCGAACCAGAGCGGCGGCGCCGAAAATTCGGCAAGGCCCGCTTCCTTCATGGTCGGGATATCGGGCAGGCCGGGCCAGCGCTGCGGATTGGTCGTCGCGAGGATGCGGACCTTGCCGGCCTGCGCGACCTCGACGAACTCGCCGCCGATCATCATCTGGACATGGCCGGCGACGAGATCGTTCACCGAGGGGCCGCTGCCGCGATAGGCGATATGGGTGATCTTCGAGCCGGCGGCGATGTTGAAGAACTCGCCGGCGAAGTGGTTGTAGGTGCCGACCCCGGAGCTGGCATAGTTGAACTCGCCCGGCCTGGCGCGGGCGAGGTCGACGAATTCCTTCAGATTGTTCGCCTTCACGCCGGGGTGCACGCCGATGAAGCTGAAGCTCTCGACCATCAGCGCGATCGGCGTGAAGTCGCGATCGGCATCATACGGCAGCTTGGCGCTGATCTTCGGCAGGATCGCTTGCGTGCCGGTCGAGGCGAGCAGCAGGGTGTAGCCGTCGGGCGCCGCCTTCGCGACGAGGTCGGAGCCGAGGCTGCCGCTGGCGCCGCCACGGTTCTCGACCACGAAGGGCTGGCCCATCTGCTCCTGCAGGCCCTGCGCCAGCATGCGCGCCAACGCATCGGCCCGCCCGCCGGCAGCGAAGGGCACGATGATCTTCACCGGCTTGGTCGGGTAGGCCTGAGCCATCGCGACCTGCGGCAGGGCCATGAGGGAGGCGGCGGCGATGAGGCCGAGCGCGCTGCGCCTGCTGGGTGTCATCATCGTCGTCCTCCCCTTCTTAAGCAAAAACTCAGGCTTCCGTCGCCGCCTCGCGGGCCCGGCGGAAATTCGGCATCAGCAGCAAGGCGACCACCAGCGCGCAGGCGATCAGCAATCCCAGGCTGATCGGCCGCGACAGAAAGATCGCCGGATCGCCGCGCGAGAGCAGCATGGCGCGGCGCAGGTTCTCCTCCATCATCGGCCCGAGGATGAAGGCGAGCACGAGGGGCGCCAGCGGGCATTCGAGCTTGGCCAGCACCACGCCGAGCAGGCCGAACAAAGCGACGAGACCGACCTCGAAGGCGCTGTTGTTCACCGTGTAGATGCCGATGCAGCAGAACAGCAGGATCGCCGGGAACAGCATGCGATAGGGCGCGGCGAGCAGCTTCACCCACAGCCCGATCAGCGGCAGGTTGATGACGAGCAGCATCAGGTTGCCGAACCACATGCTGGCGATCAGCCCCCAGAACAGCTGGGGCTGCGTCGAAGCGAGATTGGGGCTCGGCGCGATGCCGTGGATCAGCATGGCGCCGGCCATCATCGCCATCACCGAATTGCCGGGGATGCCGAGCGCCAGCATCGGGATGAAGGAGGATTGCGCACCGGCATTATTGGCCGCTTCCGGCCCGGCCACGCCCTCGATCGCGCCCTCGCCGAAGCGCTCCGGCGTGTTCGAGATCCGCTTCTCGACCGCATAGGAGGCGAAGGAGCCGAGCATGGCGCCGCCGCCGGGCAGGATGCCGAGCAGCGCGCCAATCCCGGTGCCGCGCAGGGTCGCCGGCCAGGCCGCGCGGAAGTCCTCCTTCGTCAGCCAGAGCCGCGACAGTTTGGTGCGCTCGCCCTGGTCTTCCGGCCCGCCGGAGAGGTTGAGCATGATCTCGGCGATGCCGAAGAGGCCCATCGAGACGACGACGACGCCAATGCCGTCGCGCAATTCCGGCCGGTCGAAGGTGAAGCGGTCGAAGCCAGTATTGACGTCGGCGCCGATCAGGCCGAGCAGCAGGCCGAGGAGGATCGCGCCGACCGCGCGCAGCGGCGAGCCCTGCGCGAAGACGACGGCGGCGACGAGGCCGAGCGCCATCAGCGAGAAATACTCGGCCGGACCGAATTTCTGCGCGAGCTCGGTCAAGGCAGGGCTGGCGACCGCGATCAGCAGCGTGACGACGGTACCGGCGAAGAACGAGGCGAGCGCCGCCGTCGCGAGCGCAGTGCCGGCGCGGCCCTTGCGCGCCATGGCATAGCCGTCGAGGCAGGTGACGACGGAGGAGGATTCGCCCGGCAGGCGCATCAGCACCGCCGTGGTCGAACCGCCATATTGCGCGCCGTAATAGATGCCGGCGAGCATGATCAATGCTTCCGTCGGCTGCAGGTAATAGGTCAGCGGCAGCAGCATCGCCATGGTCGCGATCGGGCCGATGCCGGGCAGGACGCCGATCAGCGTGCCGATCAGCGCGCCGAGGAAGCAGTACCAGAGATTGCTCAGGGAAGCCGCGACGCTGAAACCCAGCGCCAGCGATTGGAAGATCTCGCTCATTGCGGCCACACCGGCATCGAGATCTTCAGGAGATAGCCGAACAGGATGGTGCAGAAAGTGGCGAGCCCGAGCGCCACAAAGGGCAGTTCCTTCCAGCGGATCTCCTGTGCCGCGCCGGCGCCGATCGCCACGCTCAAAAGGCTCGCGACGAAGAGGCCGAGCCGGTCGATCGTCGCGGCGAAGACGATCACGGCGAGCGAGATCAGGACGATCGGCCGCCAGCCGATCACGGGCAGCGTCCAGCCGCCTGCGAGGATGCCGCGGAGGACGAGCGCGAGCCCGAGCAGGACGAGGCCGCCGGCGACGATCCGCGGCAGGAAGCCCGGCCCCATGCGCAGGCTCGTGCCGAAGACATAGTCGCGGCCGATATAGAGGGCGGCCGCGCCGATCGCGGCAAAGAGCAGGCCGAGGAGCACGTCGCTCGCGCCCGATGCCGGAGCCGGCTCGGGCGAGGTTGCAACGGCCCTGCCCTGGCTGTCGTTCAGCGGGTCCATCGCCCCTCCCCGGTGCGACAGGCGCCTCCGGATCAGAGCCGGGCGCCGCGTTTTTCATTTGTATATGAATTTCTGTCTTATATGCAAAACATTGTCAATCTACTCACCTTCTCGCACCGACGTTTGGGAAGCTGGTGGACTCAGCCCAGATTCAGGCCGCAAGCGGCGGCGAAAGCCGCCAATGCAGCCACGCTGGTTAGGAGCGCCAGCGGAAACCGCATCAGGCTTCGCTTCGTCCAGTCGCGGGCGGCAGCCTCGTCGACCGTCTCCGCCTTCTCGAAGGCAATCGCCTTCGGGATCATGTCGAAAGCCGACCAGAGCCGCAGCGCCAGATGCGCGGCGAGCGCCAAGAGCAGCGCCTTGCGGACGCCGTCATGGCCCCAGCCGAGATAGAGTGTGACGAGCAGGACGAGTTCGAAGGTGGAATGAGCGGGAATCCAGAACCGGACGCGGCTGATCCCACCCTTCCGGGGTTGGACAATCTCCGGCTTGCGGGGCCAGGCACGGTCGATCACGCTATGCTCGAAGATTCCGCCGCCCAGCCCGATATTGGCCAGAAGCGCCGTCAACGCCGTGGACAGGACGATCGCATCCATGATCTTATCTCGCTTACTAATTATCTTAGTAACTAAGATATGAGACGAATGGCACCTTCAAGTCAAGACCAAGCGATCGCACGCCTGACGACGATCCTGCGCCGCATGGGCGCCGCCAGCGCCTTGCACAGCCAGGCGGTCGCCAAGCGGGCCGGCCTCGCCTCCGTCGATCTCGAATGTCTCGACATGATCTTGCTGGCCGGTCCCGTGACCGCCGGGCAGATCATGGAGCATACGAAGCTGACCAGCGGCGCCGTGACCGGCCTGATCGATCGCCTCGCAAGGAAGGGCTATGTCGAGCGGGCCGCCGAGCCGCAGGATCGCCGCAAGGTCCTCGTCCGGATCGTGCCGGAGGCGATCAAGCCGCTGCTCGATCTGTTCGCGCCGATCGCCGAGCGCTCGGCCGCACTGATGCGGCAATACAGTGCCGAGGAGCTCGAGCTGATTGCGCGCTTCGTCGAGCAAGGCACCGCGATCGCGCTGGAGCGCGCGGGCGAGCTGGAGGGCAATTGAGCGCCGATCGCCCCTCAGGCAGCGTGGCGCGCAGGGTTCGCCGAGGTCTGATTGCGTGATGGTTCGGGAGCCTCAAGGCTGAAATAGGAAACCAGCGCGGCGAGCCTGTCGGCTTCCTGGGCCAGGGCCTGCGAGGCGGCGGTCGACTGCTCGGCCATGGCGGCGTTCTGCTGCGTCGCCTGGTCCATCTCGTTGACGGCGGTATTGACCTCCTGCAAGCCGGTCGCCTGCTCCTGGGCAGCCGAGGCGATCTCGGCGACCAGCGAGGTGGCGCGGGTGATCTCGCCGGACATCCGCTCCAGCGCCGTTCCGGTCTGGCCGACCAGCGCCACGCCCTTCTCGACCTCGACGGACGAGGCGGTGATCAGCCCCTTGATCTCCTTGGCCGCGTCCGCCGAGCGCTGGGCCAGCGCCCGCACCTCGGAGGCGACCACCGCGAAGCCCTTGCCGGCATCGCCGGCGCGCGCCGCCTCGACCGAAGCGTTGAGCGCGAGCAGATTGGTCTGGAAGGCGATCTCGTCGATGACGCCGACGATCTGCGAGATCTCGTCAGAGGATTTCTCGATGCCGCTCATGGCGGCGACAGCCTCGCGCACGATCTGGCCCGACTGCTCGGCCTCGCCCTTGACCTGGGTGGTGGCCAGGCTCGCCTGGCGCGCGCCTTCGGCGGTCTGGCGCACGGTTGCGGTCAGCTGGTCGAGCGCCGTCGCGGTCTCCTCGACCGAGGAGGCTTGCTGCTCGGTGCGGCTGGCAAGATCGTCGGCCGCCTGGCTGATCTCGCCGGCGCCCGCCTTCATGCTCTCGGTGTTGGTCGCGATCTGCCGCATCGTATCGCGCAGCTTCGTGATCGAGGCGTTGAAATCGTCCTTCAGTTTGGCATAGCTGGCCGCGACCGGCTGATCGATGCGGTAGCCGAGATTGCCGTTGGCCAGATGTTCAAGGCCGGCGCCGAGCGCCGAAACCACGACAGCCAGTTGCTGCGTGGCTTCCTGGCGTTCGGCCTCGTTTCGCGACCTCTCGGCGTCGGTCGCATGGCGCTGGGCCTCGACCTCCTGCTCGGCCTGGTGCTTTTCGACGGCGATGGCCTCCTTTTCGACCGCAGCACGCTTGAAGACATCGACCGCCTGGGCCATTTCGCCGATTTCGTCACGACGCGACAGGGACGGAACGAGCACGTCGCGATCGCCCTGTGCCAGCGCGGTCATCGTGCGCGTCATGCCGCGGACCGGGGCGGCGATCCAGCGGTTCAGCATCCAGGCGCAGGCGATCGCCGAGATCAGGCTGACGAGCGCGACCAGGGCGGAAGCCGACATGGCGGCGCCCATGATCGAGCTGAGAGCGGAGATGTCGGAAACGAGCGCATAGGCGCCGATCACATCGCCGCGGTAATCCTTGACCGGCGCGTAGACGATGGCGCTGGCGCGCCCGGCAATGGCGAGACGCTGGATTTCCGTCGTTCCACCCAGCCCTAACCGCAACGTCTCCTGCGAGAGCAGCCCATCATCGGGAAGCGTCGAGGCGAAACGCTTGAGCTCGCCATTGGCGAGGACGAAGAAGGCGATGTCGTTTCCGGACATTTTCTTGAACGCGTCGAAGAACGCCTGGCCGAAATTGAGGCCGACCTCGACGGTTCCGACGGCCTTCCCCTCGAAGCGAACCGGCATCACGCCGCGCACGCCGAGGCCCTCGACGCCGTTCTCGAGGCCGAAGACCGGCTTGCCCGCCTTGTTGGCTTCGACGACCGTGAACCGGAAGGAGGAGAGATCGTCGCCGAACTTCTCCGGGCGATGCGCACGCAGGAACGAGGTCGCCGGCGCGACGTGGAACTGGAGCTGGACAACGCCCTCACTCGCCTTCAGCGCGGCGAAGCCGGGGATAATCGCCGCGGCCAGAGCCTCCCGGTCACCGGCGGCGAAGCGCGCCTGGATCTGGGCATTGCTCGCGATGACATGCGCCATTGAGACGGCGCGCTTAACCTCGCTGTCCAGGCTGGTGCGCAAGGTTTCCTGGGCGCTCGTCATTTCGCGGGCGACGGTCTCGGTCAGGATCCGATTGCCGAGCTGTTGCGTCGAGAAGGCGCCGGCAGCCGCGACGAGTGCGACAGCTGCTGTCAGGACCATGCCGATGACCGCCCCGACACCTGTCAGGCGAAAGCGCTGCCGCGGCGATTGCGGATGGCCCATGCTCAGTTTCTCCCCGTCTTCGCACCTCTTTCCATCAATATATTCGGATATCTGATAATGATCGTTTAATATTAACCATGGCGCCTTGCCGAGCCGCCAAGGCAGCTCGGCGCGTTTGCGCTGGGAGACAGTTTTGACGGAGTTGCGGCCTTCAGGCCGCTTCGCGGATGAAGCGGCTGAGGAACAACCTCGTACGCGGATGGCTCGGATTGGCGAGCACCTCCTCCGGCCTCCCCTGCTCGACGACGAGGCCGCCATCCATGAAGACGACGCGGTCGGCCGCCTCGCGGGCAAAGCCGATCTCATGGGTGACGACGATCATGGTCAGGCCTTGGCCGGCGAGATCGCGCATTGTCGAAAGCACCTCGCCGACGAGCTCAGGATCGAGCGCCGAGGTCGGCTCGTCGAACAGCATCAGCTTCGGCCGGATCGCCAGCGCCCGGGCGATGGCCACGCGCTGCTGCTGGCCGCCGGAGAGCTGGCGCGGATAGGCGTTCGCCTTCTCGGTCAGCCCGATGCGGGCGAGCAGCTCCATGGCATAGTCGGTCGCCTCCTTGCGGGAGTGACCATGGACGCCGACCGGCGCCTCGATGATGTTCTCCAGCGCCGTCATGTGCGGGTAGAGATTGAACTGCTGGAAGACCATGCCGATCTGGCGGCGCTGCGCCGCGATCGCCCGAGGCGACAGTCTGACCAGCCGCTCGCCATTGAGGCGGTACCCGATCTGCTCGCCGGCGACCATGATCGAGCCGCGATCGATCGCTTCGAGATGGTTGATGCAGCGCAGGAAAGTCGACTTGCCCGAGCCCGACGGGCCGAGCACCACGACGACCTCGCCCGGCATGACGTCGAGGTCGATACCCTTCAGCACCTCGTTGTGGCCGAAGGATTTGTGGACGTTGCGGGCGCTGACCAGCGGCGCGGCGTCGGTCGCAATCCGGCTCATGGCGTCGCCTCCGCGATGACGGGCATGCGCTCCACTGCGCCGCGCTCGCCGCGGGCGTAGTAGCGCTCGATGAAGCCCTGGCCGATGTTCAGGACGGTGGTGATGACGAGATACCAGATCACCGCGACCATCAGCATCGGGACGACCTCGAAGGTGCGGTTGTAGACCGCCTGCACCGAATAGAGCAGATCGGCCATGGCGATGACGCTGACCAGCGAAGTCGCCTTGATCATGCTGATCAGCTGGTTGCCGGTCGGCGGCACGATCGAACGCATCGCCTGGGGGATGATGACCCGGCGCAGCGCCCGCGCCCGCGTCATGCCGAAGGCGTCGCTCGCCTCGGTCTGGCCCTTGTCGACCGAGAGCAGGCCGCCGCGGATGATCTCGGCCATATAGGCGGCTTCGTTCAGCGAAAGACCGGCGATTGCCGCCGTCATCGGCGTGATCAGGTCGTTGGTGTGCCAGCTGATCAGCGTCGGCCCGAACGGGATCGCAATCGAGATCTCGGGGAAGAGCGTCGAGAGATTGTACCAGAAGATCAGCTGGACCAGCAGCGGCGTGCCGCGGAAGAACCAGATGAAGAGCCCGGCGAAGCCGCTGAACAGCCGATCGTCGGAGAGCCGGGCGATCGCCAGCAGGAGGCCGATGATGACACCGATCACCATCGCCACCACGGTGAGCCCGAGCGTGACGTAAAGGCCGCGCAGGATCGACTCCGCCGTGAACCATTGCGCCACGACAGGCCAGCCGAAATTCGGGTTCCAGGCGACGATCCAGGCGAAATTGGCGCAGACTGCGAGCACGAAGGCCCAGAGCAGCCAGCGCCCCCATTCGACCGGGCGGTGGGCGTTGGCGACGTCGCGCAGCGCCGCCTGCCGGTCATTCATCGGCTCAACCGCGCTGCTCATGGCCCGCTCGCTCAGTTCTTCGAGAGGTTGATGCCGGGCTCGCCGATCATGTTGTTCTCGATGCCCCATTTCTTGAAGATCGCCTCATAGGTGCCGTTCGCCTTGAGCACCTTGATGGCCGAGACCAGCACGTCGCCCAGGGCTGAGCCCTTCGGCACCACCGCGCCCTGGAACAGGTCCTGGAAGCCGTTGGGCTTGCCGACCGCGGCGAGTTCGAGATCGCCCTTGGCCTGCTGGACGAAATAGGTCAGCGGCGCCTGCGAGGAGAAGAAGCCGTCCGAGCGCCTGGAGCGGACAGAGAGGATCGAGGTCGGCTGGTCGGTGAAGGACATTACCTCCAGCGTCGGCTTGCCCTCGGCCGCGCATTTCTCGGCCTGCGCCTTGATCACCTTCTCGGCCGAACCGGCCGACATCACCGCAATCTTCTTGCCGCAGGTGTCGTCCAGGCTGCCGATCGCCTTCGGATTGCCCTTCTGCACGGCGAAGATCACGTATTCGCGGACATAGTCGACGAAGTCGTTGGCTTCCTGGCGTGTCTTGAAGTCACCGATCGGGCCCATGGCGAACTGGAAGCGGCCGGCGGCGATGCCGCTCAGCGCCGCGGCGAGCCCGCTCACCGTCGCATGCTCGATCTTGACGCCGAGCAGCTGGCCGATGGCGTCGGAGAGCTCTGCGCTGGCGCCGGTCATGGTCTTGGCGTCGGTGACGATCTCGTAGGGCGGGAAGGAGCCGTTGTTGACCGAGATCATCTTGCCGGCCGTGCGGATCGCCTCCGGCAATTTGGCGCGCAGGGTCTCGTCGACCTTCTGCTCGGGGATCTTGATGCTGGCGTCCTGGGCGAAGGCCGGGCTTTGCAGGAGTACCGCAGCCAGCGCAGCGGCTCCGGCGAATTTCACGATCATGGTCATGGCGACGTCCCCTTTTATCGTTGTCGGTGGATTGGCGGCCCGCTCCTAGGCGGCGAGCTCCGGGCCGGCGAAGCGGCGGTTGACCAGGACCGGCAATGCTGCGCGTGCCGCGGCGATGCGGGCCGGATCGATATCGGCATAGATCAGCGTTGGAGCCTCGCCGGCGCGGGCGACGGCGACGCCGAGCGGGTCGACGACCATGCTGGCGCCGATATTGCGCGGGCCGCACTCGCCGGTGGCGACGACATAGCAGGTGTTTTCCAGCGCGCGGGCGGTGACCAGCACATCCCAATGCGCCTCCTTGCCGAGGCCGCGGACCCAGGCGGCCGGCAGCAGCAGGACATCGGCGCCGTCAAGCGCGAGGCGACGGGCAAGCTCGGGGAAGCGCACGTCATAGCAGGTCATCAGCCCGCATTTCAGGCCGGCGATCTCGAGTAGCGGCGGCACCTCGGTGCCGGGTTCGACATTGGTCGATTCCAGCGCCGAGAAGGCGTCGTAGAGATGGAGTTTGCGATAGGCGGCGACGATGGCGCCGTCGCGGACCGCGACATGGACGTTGAAGACGCGGCCCTTGCCGTTCGGCACATGGATGCAGAACAGAGTGGTCAGCGCCGAGCCCTTGCTCGCCTCCAGCACGCCCTGCATGAACGGGCCGTCGAGCGGCTGCGCCGTCTTCAGCACGATGTCGGGATCGGTGATGTCGCGGGCCAGGATGCCCTCCGGCAGCAACAGCAGATCGGCGCCGGCGGCCTTGGCCTCGCCCATCAGGCGGACGGAAGTGGCAAGATTTTCCTGCCATTCGCGGCTGACGGCGAATTGTCCGAGCGCGGCTTTCATCATTGGGCTCCTTCCAGCGCAGATGCGGCCGGGAACAGGGTCTCCGGCGTCAGGTCGGTCTCGGCGAGGTTCTGGATGCGCAGCTGCTCGATGAACGCTGTGATCATCGTCCGGTTCGCGGCCAGCCCGCTCTCGTTCCAGCTCTCCGGCAGATCATGCCCGCTGCGCACCAGCTCGTCGATCAGCCAGGGCGTGGTGTCGGCATAGCGGCGGCGCTTCTCCAGCCAGACGCGCTGGCTCTCGTCGAGCAGATCGCTCAGCGCCTGCGCCAGCCAGGGCTCGCGGGCGGCGAGCTCGGGCTTGAGGCCGATGATGTGCATGCCGGGCACGTAGCCGACCTTGCCGAAGTAATCGCGCTCGGCCGCGCGGACATCCGGCAGCAGCGCCCGGAAGCGCGAGCCCTTGGAGAAAAAGCCCTGCGGCATGAACGGCATCAGCACCGCCGCGATCTCGCCAGCGGCGAGCAGGTCGAGCAAGGGTGGCTGGCCGGGCAGCGCCTCGATCCGGCCGGGACGGGCATAGCGCCCGACGCGATCGGTGATCGGGTGGTCGGCGGCGAGACGGCTGACCGCCCAGAAGGCATCGTCGATGCCAAGGCCGCCCTCGGCCATGGCAGCGCGCGTCCAGGTGTTGCCGGAATCCTGCCAGCCGGCGATGCCGATGCGCTTGCCGCGCAATTCGTCAAAGCGGGTCAGCTTGCTGTCGGCCGCGGTGACGACGCAGCGATGGCGGAAGCCGCGCATGATGAAGTTCGGGATGCCGACGACGCCGGCCTCACCGCGGGCGCGGCCGGTGGTGTAGCGGCTGAACGAAATCTCGCTGGCGTCGAAGCGCGGATCGCTGGCGAAGTCATCGGGAAGCGCAGCAAGGCGCTCGATCTTCAGCTCGAAGCGGTCGGAAACGAGGTCGCCGAGCAAGAGCGGCGTGATGAAGTCCCAGTCGCGCAGGGCCAGCCGGATCACAGGTTTCAAACGACAGCCTCGCTATGCGGAAAACCGTGGACAGCGGCGAGATTAAATGTTCATTTATTCTGATCAATCGCTATTACGTTCCTGAACATTCATTTTTGAGTCGATGAGCGACGAACCCGACGCCTCCTGGCTGGCTGGCCGCCTGACGCAGCGCACCGCGCGCGGCCTCGCGCTCGATCTGAGCCAGATGATCCGCTCCGGCCTGCTGCCAGTCGGCACGAAGCTGCCGACGGTGCGCGAGCTCGCTTTCCGGCTCGGTGTCAGTCCCGGCACGGTCTCGGAGGCCTGGAGCGAACTGAAGCGGCAGAAGATCGTTTCGGGGCGCGGACGCGGCGGTGCCTGGGTCAGCGGCGACAATGCGACGCCGCGGCCGACGCGGATGGCGAGCGTCGCCGATTTCGGGCCTGATGCGCTCGACCTCTCGCTGGCAGTACCGGACGCCGCGCTGATGCCACCCCTGGCCGAGGCCTTGGCGCAGGCGGCAACGGCGGAAAACCTCAACAGCTATGAGCGCACGCCGATCCTGCCGGCGCTGCGCGATGCGGTGGCGCCGCATTGGCCCTACCGACCGGACGCCTTCCTCGCCACCAATGGCGGCTACAACGCGGTCTATTCGGTGCTGCACGCGACGGTGCTACCCGGCTCCTGCGTCGCGATCGAGGATCCGACGGCGATGCGGTTGCTCGACATCATCGAGGATCTCGGCGCCGAGATCCTGCCCGTCGCCCGCGATGCGCAAGGCCCCGTGCCCGCCGAGCTCGCGGCCGCGCTGGAACGGCGGCCATCGGCCTTCATCTTCCAGCCGCGTACCCATTCGGTCACCGGCCAGCATGTCAGCCCGGCGCGGCTTGCCGAACTCGGCCGGGTGCTCGCCGGCAGCGATACGCTGGTGATCGAGGATGATGGCCTCGGCGACGTCTCGATCCACCCGCCGATCAGCCTGGGCGCGACGATGCCAGAGCGGGTCGTGCATATCCGCTCCTTCTCGAAATCGCTCGGCCCGGACCTTCGGATCGCCGTGCTGTCGGCGCCGGCCATGGTGATCCGGCAGATCCAGTCCTATCGCAGCTTCTCCTCGGGCTGGACCAGCCGGCTGCTGCAGGCAGCGACTGCCTGGCTGCTGACCGATACCGAAACCGGCCAGAGGGTGGCTGAGGCGCGCGCTGTTTATGCCGAGCGCCGGCAGGAGCTGGTCGCCTGCCTCGCCGAGCGGGGACTCGCCATGCCGGAGAGCGACGGGTTGTGCATCTGGGTGCCGGTGGAGAACGAGCAGTTCGCGCTGGTGACGCTGGCGGCGCATGGCATCGCGGTGCTGCCCGGAAGCAAATGCGCGGCGAGGCCGACCGAGCATGTCCGGGTCGCGACTGCGATCCTGGCGGAAGGTTATGAGCGTGTCGCCGAGGCGCTGATCAAGGCGGCGCAACGCGCCATCTAAGGCTGGTGCATGCTCGTCGTATGCGCCGGCAGCTCCTCGTCCTCGAACAGATCCGGGTGTTCGGCGGCGATGCGCGGCAGCGCGTTCAGGATTTCGCGCAGATGGATGCGCATCGCGGTGGCGGCCGTGTCGGCATCGCCTGTCTCGATCGCGTCGACGATGGCATTGTGCTGAGTGATCAGCAGCGGGATCGGCGAGGTGCCGGGCAGCGAGAGATAGCGCACCCGGTCAGTCTGGGCGCGGGCGCTCTCGACCACCTTGCCGGCATAGTCGCAATCGACGATCTCGGCGATCGCCTGGTGGAAGGCCTCGTCCAATACCGTGAAGCCGGAATAATCACTGCGCCCGGCGGCAGCAGCCTGCTCGGCGATGAGGCGGCGCAGGCGAGCGACGCCGTCAGGGTTGATCAGCCGGCTCGCAGCCCGCGCCAGAGAGCACTCCACCGCCTCGCGCACGAAGCGGGCATTGGCGACCTCGCGCATCGAGATCTTCATGACGAAGGTGCCGCGGCTCGGCAGGATCTGCACCAGCCCGGCCTCGGAAAGCTTGATGAAGGCCTCGCGCACAGGCTGGCGGCTAACGCCGAAGCGCCCGGCGATCTCCTTCTCCGACAGCGCCTCGCCGGGCCGAAGCTCGCTGACGATGATCGCCTGGCGCAGGGCTGTGACGAGCTGCGGCGCGATCGGATCGCGAAGCCGGAGCGAGATGTCCATGAGTCAAACTCCTCGGCCAGCCGGTGCAGATTATACCGGTATGGTGGCCTAACGGCAAACGCCGCCGGTCAGCCCTCGTGTCGCCTCAGCAGATAAGTGTCCATGATCCAGCCATTCTCGGCGCGTGCCGCCTTGCGCCTGCGGACGATCTCGTCGGAGATTTCAGCGAGTGGGCCGGAAGCCAGAACCTCCTGCGGCGCGCCGAGATACGCGCCCCACCAGATGTCGAGCCCGACGGGATCGATCTTCGCGAAAGCCTGCTCGCCATCGAGCATGACCACCGTGCTGCCGTCCTCGTCGCGAAAACCGCCTTCGACGAGCTTGCGGCCGGTGGTGATGGTGACGGGCTCGCCGATCCGGTTCAGCACCAGCTTATGCGCTGCCGCCAGTGCCTGGACGGAGGTGATGCCGGGGATGACATCGTAATCGAATTCCAGCCCGCGGGCGCGGACGGCCTCGATGATGCGCAGCGTGCTGTCGTAGAGCGACGGATCACCCCAGACCAGCAGCCCGCCGGCCTGGTCTTCGCCGAGCTCCTCGCGGAACAGGCGCTCATAGCTCTCGGCCAGCGCTGCGTGCCACTCGTCGACACTGCCGCGATAATCGTCGCCCGCGGCGGCCCGCTTCGGCACGGAGAGCGGCACGGTGCGCCATCTGTCATGCTCGATATAACGTCGGCAGATTTCCTCGCGCAGCTCGCGCAGGGCCCCCTTCTCGGCGCCCTTGTCCGGCACAAAGACGACATCGACGCTGTTCAGCGCCCGCACCGCCTGGATCGTGATGTGCTCGGGATTGCCGGCGCCGATGCCGATGATCCTGATCCTGCGCATGGGCACCTCTGTTCCGTTAGAGGCGCCGCATAGCACGCAGCAGTATGCGACCGCTAACCCAGCAGGTTCCTGATCGTGCGCATGAAGACGCGAGCGCCGGGCGCGATCAGGTCATCGGGGAAGTCGTAATCGGGATTATGCAGCGGCGGCGTGTCCTCGCCGGAGCCGAGCAGGAACATCGCCGACTTCGAGGAGCGACCGAACAGGCCGAAATCCTCGGAGCCGCGCTGCGGCGGGGTCTCGCCGCGCGCGATGCCCTCCTCATCGCAGGCCTGGCGCAGATGCGCGACCGCTTCGGGATGGTTTTCGCAGTGATGGAAGACGTCGTGATAGTCCATCGCCACGGAGAGCCCGCCGGCGGACGCCGCCTCGCGCACCAGCGCCTCCGCCTCGGCGCAGAGCGAGCCCATCAGGGAATCGTTCAGCGTCCGCAGGGTCGCCCAGAGTTCGGCGCGGCCGGGGGTGATGCCGAAGGCCGGCTCGCCCATGCTGGCATGGGTGATGGTGACGAGGCGGTAATTGCCCTCGAGCGCGCCGCCCTGGCCGAGCGCGGTCAGCTCCGGCATCAGCCGGGCGAGCGCCTTCATCGGCGAGACCGCATGTTCCGGGGTCGCGGCATGCGAGGTGTGCCCGGTCAGCACGATCTTGAGGCCGCGCGAGGCGCAATTGGCCGGCCCCTCCGAAATCCGGATGGAGCCCAATGGCAGGCCGGGCTTGTTGTGCAGCGAGAAGGAGAAGTCCGGCGCGATCTCCGGGAATTTCGGATCGGCGATCACCGCGGCGGCGCCGGCCCCGGTCTCCTCGGCCGGCTGGAACAGCAGGATGGCGCGGCCGCGCTGCGGCCGCTGTCGGCCGAGCCCGCGCGACAGCGCCGCAACCGTGGTCATATGGCCGTCATGGCCGCAGAGATGGCCCTTGCCAGCCACTTGCGAAGAATGCGGCACACCTGAGAGGTCCTCGATCGGCAGGGCATCGAGCTCGCAGCGGATCAGCACCGTCGGGCCGGGCTCGGCGCCTTCATAGATCGCAGCGACGCCATGGCCGCCGAGCTCGGTGACGACGCGGTCGGGTGCGCTCGGCGTGAGGAAGCCGACGATCGCCTTGGCTGTCTCGCGCTCCTCGCCAGAAATTTCCGGCGCACGATGGAGGGCATGGCGCAGCTCGATCAGCTCGACCATGTCGGAATTGGTGAGAAACATGCCTGGCGCTTCCTCGGATGATTTGCTCCGAGCATCACCAGCGCGCCGGCGGGTTCAACCCCCGGCGACGCCCGGCGCAGGCGGGCGGCCATGCATTCCGCTCACGCCGCCAGCAATCCCAGCGCCCGCTCGATGCGCGAGCAGCCGCCGCGGCCGCGCGCCTTGCGATAAGCAAGGCTGAGGCGGCCACTGGCATAGGCGTCGACGACGATGGCGTGGACATAGCTCTTGCGCACCACGGCCGGCGTATTGACCAGCCGCTCGGCGATGGCGCGCATGATGTCGGCGAGCTGGCGCTTGCGGCCACGCTCGCTGGCGGCGATGTCGGTCGAGAGCAGCAGCTCGGCGGCGGCGGCATTGGCTGCGAGCATGCGCAGGTCCTTGCTCGACACCGGCAGGCCGGACGCCTCCTTCAGATAGGCGTTGATGTCGGCGGCGTTGATCGCGGCGACCGGGCCGTCTTCGGTGCGATATTGGAACAGGCGCTTGCCGGGCAGGATCTTTAAGCGCGCCAAAGCGCGGGCGAGTGGCGCATCATTGCGACCGCAGACGATGTCCTTGCCGCCCTTGCCGCGAAAGGCGAGCCCGACATGCTTGCCGGTAAGGGAGACATGGCGCTTGAGCAATGTCGAGGCGCCATGGCTGCCATTGGTGCGGGCGTAGACCTCGTTGCCGACCCGGATATGGCAGCGGTCGATGATCGCGGCGGCACAGGCGAGCGCTTTCCTGCGCGACAGCGCGCGATCCTTGAGATCGGTGGCGATGCGTTCGCGCAGCTTCGGCAAGGCGTCGATCAGGCGACCGAGGCGCTTGAGCTTTCGGCGCTCGCGTACCTTCTCCCAGTCGGGGTGATAGCGATGCTGGATGCGCCCGGCATCGTCACGGCCGGCGGCCTGGAGATGGGCGCGCGGATCGGCGGCGATCAGTACGTCTTCATAGGCCGGTGGGATCGCCAGCGAGCGGATGCGCGCGAGCGTCTCCTCGTCGGTGATCTTGCTGCCGTCAGGGTCGCGATAGCCGAAATTGCGGCCGACCCTGACGCGTCTGATAGTGAGATCGTCGACGGTCACATGGCGCAGGCGGCCCTGGCTTGCCTTGGCGCCTTCCCTGCCCTTCGTGACCATTCAACGCCTCCGCAGCTCGACCGGCTGCGGAGGAATGCGGGAGGTGGCCAGTTGTTCCAGCCTAGCGCTTCGCCCGCGCGACGATCTGTGTCGGGTTGACGAAGCGCAGCGCGATGATGAGCCAGACCAGCGTCGTCACCATGTAGATCACCGCCATGGCGTCGATCGACTGCACGGCGCGCACGCCGGCGGCGAAGACCGCGTAGTAGAGCGCGACCACCAGCGTCTGGCTGGTCGGGCCAGCCGTGAGGAAGGTCAGCTCGAACATCGCGATCGTGCGGACCAGCACGAGCAGCAGCGCGGCGAGGATGCCAGGCATCAGCAGCGGGAGCAGCACGTAGACGAAGAGCTTGAAGGTGTTGGCGCCGAAGACGCGCGCCGCCGCCTCGATCTTGGTGTCGATCTGCTCGATGAACGGGATCATCACCAGGATGACGAAGGGCACGGTCGGCACGAGGTTGGCGAGCACCACGCCCGACATCGAGCCGGCGAGGCCGGTGCGGTAGAGCACCGTCGCCAGCGGAATGCCGAAGGTGATCGGCGGCACCAGCAGCGGCAGCAGGAAGAGCAGCATCACCAGCTTCTTGCCGGGGAAGTCGCGCCGCGCCAGCGCATAGGCAGCCGGCACGCCGATCAGCCCCGACAGGAAGACGACGAGGAAGACGATCTGGAAGGTGACCGTCAGCACGTCGCCGAGCTGGAATTCGCTCCAGGCGGCGCCATACCAGCGCGTCGTCCAGCCGTCAGGCAGCCAGGAGCGCAGCCAGCGTGTCGAGAACGAACTCGTCACCACCGCAGCAATCATGCCGAACAGGTTGACGATGAAGAAGCCGATCAGCGTCCAGTTGGCCGCGGCCCAGAGCTTGGTCGAGAGGCGGGTGTCCTTGACCATCGGATCAGCCCTTTCCGCCGCCGGCCGGGCCGCGATAGAGCATGCCGCGCAGGCCGAGCACCGCGACGACGATGGCGAGCTGGACCATGCCCATGATCATCGCGACCGCCGAGGCCATCGAGTAGTCGTATTCCTCGAAGGCTGCCTGATAGGCCGCGATCGAGATGACGCGCGTCGGCCCTGCCGGCGCACCGAGCAGCACCGCCGAGGGGAAGACCGAAAAAGCCTGGACGAAGCTGAGGCAGAAGGTGATGGCGAGGCCGGGCAGCAGCAACGGCAGGAGGATGTGCTTGAAGCGCTGCCAGGGCCCGGCACCCAGGGTCGCGCCGGCCTGCTCCAGCGCCGGGTCGACGCCGGTGAGATAGGACAGCGTCAGCAGGAAGGTGAAGGGGAAGCCGGTGATGACCAGCGAGAGCATCACGCCCCAGTAATTATGCAGCAGCTTCACCGGCGAGGAGATGATGCCGAGCGTCATCAGCGTCCGGTTGAACCAGCCTTGCGGGCCGAGATAATTCAGCAGGCCTTCCGCGACGAGCACGGTCCCGAGCGTGATCGGGATCACCAGGATGGTGGTGAGCAGGCGCTGGTTCTTCATCAACCTGACGCGGAAGGCGATCGGGATCGCCAGCAGCAGCGTGACGATCGTCACCGGCATGGCGAGCCAGAGCGTGGTCGCGATCGTGTCGTAGAGGAACGCGTCGGAGAAGAAGCGCTGGTAGTTGGCCAGCGCCCCGCCCGCCTTCGGATTGAAGGACAGGAACAGCCCATAGAAGAACGGGTAGATGAACAGCGCCAGCAGGAAGATCACCGCCGGCAGGACGAGCAGGGTCAGCCCGTCGAGGCCGCGCGCGGCGAGGCGCTGCTTGAGCGGGATTTCGGCGGCGGTTGCGGACAGGGTGCTCATGCGCCCCCTCCGAAGACCAGGACGCGATCCGGAGCGGCGGCGAGGCAAATCTCGGTGCCGGGCGCGATGCGGCTATCGGCGAGGAAGGTCAGCGGCGTGTCGTCCGCCATGCGGGCGAAGCCGACAAACTCGCGGCCGTGGAATTCGGTCGAGATGACCTTGGCCGCGAGCCCCGGCGCGCCATCCGCCACCGGGTGGAGGTCTTCCGGGCGGATCGAGATATGGGCGCCCTGCCCGGCCGCGACCGGCGATCTCACGCGGCCGACGACGCCGACCTCGCCGACCGTGACCGTAGCCAACTCCGCCGCGGCGGAGGCGACGCGGCCGGCGACCTTGTTGCGGAAGCCCATGAACTCGGCGACGTCGAGATGGTCCGGCCGCGAGAACAGGTCCTCCGGCCCGCCGACCTGGCGGATCTCGCCATCGCGCATCACCACGATGCGGTCGGCGAGCGAGAGCGCCTCCTCCTGGTCGTGGGTGACGTAGATGGTGGTGGCGCCGAGCGTGTTGTGGATGCGCCTGATTTCGGCACGCATCTCGAGGCGCAGCTTGGCATCGAGATTGGAGAGCGGCTCGTCCATCAGCACGAGCGGCGGCTGCACCGCGATGGCGCGGGCGATGGCGACGCGCTGCTGCTGACCGCCGGAGAGCTGGCCGGGCAGCTTCTCCTCCTGGCCTTGCAGGCGGACCAGCGCGACGGCGTCGGCGACGCGGCGATCGCTCTCCGCCTTGGCCATGCCGCGCATCTTCAGGCCGAAGCCGATGTTCTTCTTCACGCTCATATGCGGGAAGAGCGCATAGCTCTGGAAGACCATGCCGAAGCCGCGCTCTTCAGGGCGCAGCGGGTCGATGCGCTTCTCGTCGAGCCAGATGCCGCCGCCGGTCGCTGGCAGCAGGCCGGCGATCAGGTTGAGCGTCGTCGACTTGCCGCAGCCGGAAGGGCCGAGCAATGCGATGAACTCGCCCTGCTTGATCGTCAGCGAGACGTCCTTGACGGCGTTGTGCGTGCCGAAATCGCGGCAGAGCCGATCGAGCTTGAGTTCGCGGAAATTCGCGGCATGTATCGACATGAAGGACCATCGGGTTCGAACGGATGGATTAGCCGGCTGCCGACAGGCGGCAGCAAGGGGGCAGGCCGGTCAAGGACCGGCCTGCCGGGAGATCCTGCAGCAGGTTTACTTGCGCTTGGCGCCGCCGACCTGCTCGTCCCAGATGCGGAAGGCGACGACCATCTTCTCGGGATCGAGCGGGGTTTCCATCGGGTTTTCGGCGATCAGCTTGTCGTATTCCGGCCGCCCGAACTCGGCGATGGCCTTCTGGCTGGAGGCCGGCGCCATCGAGAGCGGCACGTCCTTCACCGCCGGGCCCGGATAGAAATAGCCCTCGTCATAGGTGTAGGCCTGCTGCTGCGGCGTCAGCATGTGGCGGATCAGGTCGAGCAGCACGGCGAGCTTCTCGTCCGAGACGCCCTTGGGGATCATCATGTACTGGGCGTCCGTGACCCAGTGGAAGCCCTTCAGCGCCTGGATTTTCGCCTCCTTCGGCACGACGCCGAGAACGCGCGGGTTGATGTCCCAGCCGGTGGTCGAGACGATGATGTCGCGCGAGCCGTCGCCGAGCTCCTTCATCGTCGCGCCGGTGCCGCCGGGATAGTACTCGATGTTCTCGCCCAGGGCCTTCAGATAGGCCCAGGTCTTGTCCCAGCCCTTGGCCGGATCCTTGGGATCGCTGTCGCCGAGGATATAGGGCAAGCCCATGATCCAGGTGCGGCCGGGGCCGGAATTGGCCGGGCGGGCATAGAGGAAGCGGTTCTTGTTCTGCTTGGTCCAGTCGAGCAGCTCCTGCGCCGTGGTCGGCGGAGTCTTGACCTTGTCGGGCATGTATTCGAGCAGCGGCCCGGACGGATAGTAGACCATCGCCATGCCCTGACCGCGCCCGAGATTGTGCATGGCGAGCGCAGGCTTCAGGAAGACATCATCGGGCTTGGGCAACTCGGCCGCAAAGCGCGGCAGCAACTCGACCCAGAGCTTCTGATCGATACCGGCCGAGAGCACGTCCAGGCCGCCGATGACGAAATCGATGTCGAGGCGGCCAGCGTCCTGCTGCGCCTTCAACTTGGCCGGCAGCTCGGGAGCGGGCGCCTTGGTGAAGACCATCCGCGAGACAGCCTTGGGATTTGCCTTGGGATAGTTCTCCAGCGGCGTCTGGACCAGCGCGAGCGCCCCGCCGACGTCGATGACGCTGATCGTGAGCGGGGACGCGGGCAGCTTGAGCGTCTGAGCAAAGGCTCCGGGCGCGGCCGCGATACCGGCCATGCCAGCGACGCCGCCGAGGAATGTACGGCGATGGATCGTATCCTGGACCATGATCTCCCCTCCCGGCGACCTTGCCGCCTGCTGTTTCCCCAGCCCGTGGAAAGCGGGCTCTTGCGGCACTTTTAGCACCGGCTTCTACTGAAATCGCGGCTTTCGGAGTTGACGCCTCCGTTCGAGCCGGTATCCTAGTATACTAGTGAACAAGAGCTTGGCAATGGGCATCGCCGCGGCGAGACAGAGCACCGACCAGATCTACCGGGCGTTGCGCGGCGATGTGCTGAACGCGGTCCTGCGTCCGGGCGAGGCGATCTCGGAAGCGCGCATGGCCCTGCAGTTCGGCGTCAGTCGCACGCCGGTGCGTGAATCGTTCAAGCGGCTGGTCGAGGACGGCTTCCTCGTCGTCGTGCCGCAGGTCGGCACGTTCGTCGCGCCGATCGACCTTGCCGCGGTCTATGACAGCCAGTTCGTGCGCGAGACGCTGGAATGCCGCACGGTCGTGCTGGCAGCAAAGAACATCGACGAGGCCGGGCGGGCCGCCCTCGCCACCCTCATCGCGCAGCAAGAGCAGGCGCTCGCCGATGGCGACCGGGTCGGCTTCTTCCGCGGCGACGAGGAGTTCCATGCCGAGTTGGCGCGGCTCTCCGGCCACCCTTCGGTCTGGGGACTGATCGAGAGCGTCAAGGCCCAGCTCGATCGGGTCCGCTGCCTGTCGCTCGACACCGGCGGCTGGTCGGAGATGATCCTGGGCGAGCACCGCGAGATCGCAGAGGCCGTCAGCGCCGGCGACGAGGCGCGGGCCGAGCGCACCATGCGGGCGCATCTGCGCACCGTCTTCGACGCGATCGAGACGATCGCGCGCGACCATGTCGACGCCTTCGCCGCCAGCGGCGGGCTCAACAAACCCACCTGAAAAAAGCCGCGACAGACGGCGCTCCAAAAGGACAGCAACGATGGAACAGACCTGGCGCTGGTTCGGCCCGGACGATGTGGTGACGCTCGCCCAGGCCCGGCAGGCGGGCGCGCGCGGCATCGTCAACGCGCTCCACCAGATCCCCTATGGCGTGGTCTGGAGCGTCGAGGAGATCGAAAAGCGGAAAGCGATCATCGAGGCAGACAAGAGTCTTGGCCTGCGCTGGTCGGTGGTCGAGAGCCTACCCATCCACGAAGACGTCAAGATCGGCGAAGGCGACCTCGAGACCATCTTCGCCAATTACCGCCAGTCGCTGCGCAACCTCGCCGCCTGCGGCATCGAGGTGGTCTGCTACAACTTCATGCCGGTGCTGGACTGGACCCGCACCGACCTCGCCCAGCCCCTCCCCGGCGGTGGCACGGCGCTGCGCTTCAACCTGCACGAATATGTCGTCGTTGACCATTTCATGCTGCAGCGGCCGGGCGCCGACGAAGGCCATTCCGCCGAAGTGATGGACAGGGCCAAGGCCTGGTTCGAGCGCTCCTCGGAGGCCGACCGGACCAAGCTGATGGCCAACATCATGGCGGGCCTGCCCGGCGCCTATGACCGCTACGACGTGCCCGGGCTGAAGCGCATCCTCGCGCGCTATGCCGATATGAGCCATGAGGGCTTACGCGCCAATCTCAAGCGCTTCCTCGAGGCGGTGATCCCGACCGCCGAAGAGGTCGGCATCCGGATGTGCATCCATCCGGACGATCCGCCGCGGCCGCTCTTCGGCCTGCCACGCATCTGCTCGACCGAGGACGACATCGCCTTCATCCTCGGTGCGGTCGACAGCCCCTCGAATGGGCTCACCCTCTGCTCCGGCTCGCTTGGGGCCAACCCGAAGAACGACGTGCCGGCCATCGCCCGCCGCTTCGCCGACAGGATCTGGTTCGCGCATCTGCGCAACGTCGCCAAGGATCCGGACGGCTCGTTCATGGAGGCCGAGCATCTCGGCGGCGACACCGACATGGTCGCGCTGGTCGATGCGCTGATGGCCGAGCAGACCCGCCGCAAGGCAGCCGGCTGGAAGCACTGGCGCATCCCGATGCGGCCCGATCATGGCCATGAACTGCTCGACGACGCCAAGAAGGGCTCATTCCCCGGCTATCCGGCGGTCGGCCGCCTGCGCGGCCTGGCCGAGCTGCGCGGCGTGATGACGGCGCTGTCGAGCGTGAAGGGGTATGCGAGCTGAGGGGCCTGCGACGCCGACCACGAGATCGGCGTGAAGCATTGCGGGATTGCTCACAGGCCCTGAGCCGGCCACCATGGCCGGCTCCAGACAAGGTCGGTCATGCAGTTCGTCAGCGAACATATCGCCGGGTTCAACGCCTCGGTCCTGGCAAGCCTGGATGTCGAGACGCCCTGGGAACTCACCGAGCGTGCGCAACGCATCGTGGAAGAGCTTCTGACCCGGCTCGACGCGAACTATCGCGTGAGCGACGGCGTCGCCATCCACCATTCTGCCTCAGTCGAGAGTGGCGCCACGATCAAGGGGCCAGCCATCGTTGGCCCGCGCTGCTTCATAGCGGCCCATGCTCTGATCCGCGGCGGCTGTTGGCTGGATGCAGAATGCGCTCTTGGGCCCGGTGTCGAGCTCAAGTCCAGCTTCCTGTTCCGCGGGGCGAAGCTCGCCCATTTCAACTTCGTCGGCGAGAGCATCCTCGGCTCCGACGTCAATCTGGAAGCGGGATCCATCATCGCCAACCACCGCAATGAGCGGCCGAACCAGACGATAGCGTTCTATTACAAGGGCGAACGTGTCGATACGGGCAAGACGAAATTCGGAGCCGTGATCGGAGACGGCACGAGGATCGGCGCCAATGCTGTCATTGCTCCCGGCGCCATTCTAGCCGCAAGCACGGTGGTGGAACGGCTCTCCCTCATCGACCAGGCTCAGGTAATCGTTTCCTCAGCAGCGGCAGGGCCGTGACGACGACCGGGACGATCAGGAGCGCCCAGGCGCAGGCATAGCCGAACCGGTCGGCGACCACCCCGAAGAGCCAGGGCCCGAGCGCCATGACGATCAGGCACAGCGTCGAAGCGAAGCTCACGGTCGAGGCGATCGAACTGCGCGGCGCCATCTCGGCGATGTCGAGAAGGTAGAGCGGGAACCAGCCGATCCCGAAGATGCCGAAGAGCACGAGCACGGCCGCCGCCAGCGGCGCGGGCACGCCGGCCGGCAGCGCGGCGAGCGCCGCGGCGGCAGCGGCCCCGAGCAGCGCGGTCACGGCGAAGGACTTGGAGCGCCGCCCGGGCCTCAGCCTGTCGCTGAGCCAGGGCAGCAGCACGCGGCCGGGAATACCAGCCAATTGCGCCAGCGCGAACAGGCTCGCCGCCCCAAGCATGCCGAGCGCGAGCGCGTCGGCCATGTAGCCGATCGCATGGGCGGTAAAGGTGAACTGGAAGGCCGACATGGCGATGCCGAGGCGCAGCACCGGCCAGAACCGTGGATTTTCGCCGACGGTCCGGATCAGCTCGCGCAAGGCTAGCGGCGCCTCGCGCTTTGCCTGCACCGCCCCACCTTCCTTGTAGAAGAGCAGGAACAGCAGCGCCCCGAGCAGCGACACCGCCGCGCTCGACCAGGCGGCTGCAGCCAGGCCGAAGCGCACGGCGAGCAGCGGCAGCAGCGCAGCGGCTATCATCGTGCCCAAGGGCACCGCCGCCTGCCGGAAGCCGGTCGCGAGGCCGCGATGCTGCGGCGGAAACCAGCGCATGATCGCGCGCGTCCCGCCCGGCTGCACCGCCGCGTAGGTGCCCCCCAAAACGCTCATGCAGATCAAGAGCCCGATCAATTCGCTGGCGAAGGCCGCCGCGACCATCGCGAGCGCCATGCCGACCATCGCGATGCCGACCACGACCCGCTCACCATGGCGATCGATCGCGCGGCCGAGCGAAACCATCGTCAGGATCTGGGTGCCGTTCATGGCGGTGATCGCGAGGGCGGCAGAGGCGAGCGATACACCGAACGCATCCCGCCAGAACGGAACGAGGATGTAGATGCCCTGCGAAACGAACGACCCCGCCGTCTGCGTCGCGACCGCGACGGTCAGCACGGTCCAGATATAGGGATCGGTCCCGGCGCGGCTCGCGGGCACCTCGGGAACGAGGCTCGGGCTGGTCTTCGACATGGGCAGCTGGGCTTTCTCGGGACGCTGCCACCACAGAACACTGTCGGCGAAGCGATCGAAACTGTCGCCATTCGTGTTTCAATGATATCATCCTGTTATGGAAACACGTCCGACGCTCGACCCGGAAGCCGTCGAGACCTTCGTCCTCGTAGCGGAGCATCGCTCCTTCACGCGCGCCGCCGGCATTCTGAACACCACCCAGGCGGCCGCCTCGCTGCGGCTGCGCCGGCTGGAGGAGCGGCTGGGCCAGCGCCTGCTCGAACGGACGCCGAGGCGAGTGAGCCTCACCTCCGCCGGAGAACGCTTTCTCACCCCGGCGCGCGAGTTCCTGGCAGCGCATCGCCGGGCGACCGACGCGCTGTCATCCGACAGTGTCCGCCTTTCCGTCGGCGTCACGCATCATCTGGTCGGCCCGGACCTCGCCCGTCTGCTTCAGGCCGCGAGCAAGCGCGATGGCGGGGTGACCCTGAACCTGCGGATCGGTGCGACCCGCACCCTGCTCCAGCGCTACGATGCCGGCGAGCTCGATGCGGTCGTCGCCCTGCGCTATGACGAAAGCCGCCGCGATGGCGAAGTGCTGACCCAGGCGCAATTCGGCTGGTTCTGCGCTCCGAACGTTCCGATATCACGAGACCAACTGCTGCCGCTGGCGGCCCAGCCGGAACCCTGCAAATTGCGCCTAATGGCGGTGGAAGCACTGGAAGCGGCCGGCATTGCGTGGCGCGAGGCTTTCACCGGCGAGGGCGCCGCGGCGGTCGGCGCTGCGGCGATGGCAGGCCTCGGTATCGCCCTGCTCGCCCGTCAGGCGGCGCCGGCGGGCCTGAGCGAGGTTGGCGCACGCCTCTTGCTCCCTGCCGTGCCGACGCGGCCGATCATCCTGCATTCGAGCGTCAGCCAGAGCCGGGCGGCGGCGACGCTCAGCGCGATCGCGGCGGCGTTTCGCTCGTGAAGCCGCCAGCTATTTCAGCAGGTAGCCCGCCTCGATCAGCGGCTTGTTCTCGTATTTCCAGTTCCATTCATAAAGACCCTGGTCGCGGACGCTGAAACGATACAGCAGCATCGCCTCGCGCAACGCTGCGCCACCCGGGCGACTGACACGCATCACGTGGAACCAGAGCCGATGATAATTGCCCTCGAGCTCACGGATATGAGAGTTATGTGATGTCTGACCTAAATCCCGGCCATAGGTCTTGATACGCGAATAGAGTGTCACCGGCGCCTTGCCGATATATTTCGGATAGAAGGTCTCGCGCTGGATGTATCCGATTTCGTAAACGCCGGGAACTTGCAGATACGTTTTGTACTCCTTGTAGTCCGAGAGCTTCATCGCGTCCGACCAGCGCGCCATAATCCCCTCCCAGTCCCTGCAAGCTTAAATCCTAGGTTGCAGCACGCCGATCGGCAATCGCAGTCCAGTCAAGCCAGGATGCGCTGATCCGCCAGATGCACCAGCCGCCCGCCGGCAATCGTCGCGACGACACGCGGCTGCGGCTCCGGCGCGACGAGGACGAGGTCGGCGCGCTTGCCGGGCGCGATGACACCGCGATCGAAGAGGCCGAGCGCCTGAGCCGGGCCCTGCGAGACCAGCCGCCAGGCCGCGGCAAAATCCGCCGCGCCCTTGCGTGCCAGGATGAAGGGCGCCAGCGGCAAGGCCGGATAATAGTAGTCCGAGGCCAGGATGGTGCAGAGGCCTGCCCGCACCATCGCCTCGGCCGCCGGGCAATCGAGATGCGAGCCGCCGCGCACGACATTCGGCGCACCAAAGACGATCGCCTCGCCATGTTCCGCGGCTTCGCGCGTCGTCGCCTCATTGATGGGGAATTCGGCGACGGTGACGCCGAGGCCGCGATACCAGCGCCGCATCTCCGGACTCATGTCGTCATGCGACATGACGGGCACGCCGGCGGCATGCGCTGCCGCCGCAAGCCGCTCGATCGAGCCCGGCACCTCGTCCCTGCGATTCCAGACATTCCCAGCCAGCGCCATGAAATCCTCATGCGTCAGCCCGGTGCGCTCCACCATCTTGGCGATCTTGTCCGGTCGGCTGCTTGCCCTCAAGATGCCACCGGTATGGTCGTTGAAGGCGAGCACGCCGACGCGGCCGCTCGCCAGCCAGTCGGTGATCTCGGCCTCGGCGGCGAGGTTGAAGGTCTCGTGGCGCAGATGAAAGCGCGTGTCGGCGCCGAGCTCGGGCTTCAGCGCCGCGATACGCTCGACCAGCCGACGGGCGTTGTCGGCGCCGCGCAAGCCCGGCTCCCAGGACCAGGTGACGCCGTGGAAAGCGGTGGTGATGCCGCTCGCCAGGATGGCGCGGTCGGCGTCGCGCAGCGCCAGGTCGATGTCGAAGGAGACGCCCGGCCGCGGCATGATATGCCGCTCGAAGGCATCGCCATGGCAATCGACGATGCCCGGCAGGACATAAAGGCCGGCGGCGTCGATGTGGAGAGCCGCGGCGGGAACGGCTCCGTCAAAGCCGCGGATCGTCTCGCCCTCCGTGACCAGATCGGCACAGACAAGCGCGTCGGCCAGCACCTCGCCGCCGGTGATATGCAGATTCAACGCCCCGCCTCCGCCCCTGAAAGGACGGCGCGATTGGCGGTTCCTTATGACATGGCGATGACGCCCGCCTCAGCCAGCGAGGAGCGCGACGCCCGCAAGCACGAGCCCGCCGCCGGCAATGCGCGCAACAAGCGGAGCGCGGGTAGCAATCACGCCGGCCAGCATGATGCCGACGAGATGGAGCGCCGCCGTCGCGAGCATGAAGCCAACTGCATAGGCGAGACCGCTGGCATTCTCCGGCAGTTCAGCGCCATGGGCGAAGCCGTGGAAGATGGCGAGGATGCCGCAGGCAAGCGTGCCCGCAGCGAGCGGCGGCGAGGCCTTCAGCGCGACCGCCGCGCCGAGGATGACCACCGAGAAGGCGATGCCGATCTCGACGCCCGGGAGCGCGCCGCCGGACATGCCCCAGGCGCCGGCCAGCGCCATCGTGGTGACAAAGGCGGCGGGATAGGCGATGCGCGCCTTGCCGCCGACCAGCCCGGCCCAGAGACCGACGGCGACCATGGCCAGGACATGATCGAGCCCGGTCAGCGGATGCATCAGGCCATGCATCAAACCATCGACCGGGCCGGCGCCGGTATGAGCAAAGGCCGGGGTGGAGGCGAGAGCCAGCAGCATGGCAACAGATCCGATCGCTCGCAGTGTCATCATCAATGCCATCCTCAGCTCAGGGCCGGCGCCTTCGGACCACCGGCGGTCTCGATGAAATCAAAAACCATTGCAACGACTTTCCCACTCGCCTGTTGCTGAAGGCGTCATGGCGTTTGCCGCACATGGTCTCCGAATTCCCGATCCTTCGAAGCAAGATCCGCGCCGGTATGGAACGAGATCGGCCCTGTCGATGACAGGCAAGTCGGAGCCGGCCGCCGCTGCCCACAGCTGCGGACTACGACGGAGACGTGCATCGCTCAAGGTCCCTGCAGGAGCAGAATCACATAGCCCGCGGCGACCAGCAGGCAGAGCGGCGAATAATAGCGCCGATCATTGCTGGCGAAGGGTTCGCGCGGATGTAGCCGCTGCCAGGCCGGGAGATAGCCGGCGATGCCGCGCAATAAAAACACCGCCATGATCGCGACACCAGCAAGGAGGATGAACGGGCGTATGGCCGCCGTGCCGGTCTGCATTGTCAGAAGCAGCGGCCAGATCGCCGCGAGAGCAATGGCCAACGCGACGACCCGGCACAAGCCCGGCGACGGCATGCGTCGCGCCCTCGCATTGCCGATAACGGTCGCGATCAGTTCATCCTCGCTCGCCGCAGGCCAGCGGCCACCGCTGCCCCAATAGGCGTGCAGGCCGCCTATCGCGGCCAAGAGCAGTGTCAGCACGGTGGCGATGGCCAAGATCACGAGCGGACCGGTCGTGGGGCGAGTTCCAACCAGAAGGCACGGCCGTCGAGACCTTGGAGCGCCATGATTTCCGTCCGCCCGCGCTGCAGGACTCAGTGGTCGTGCTTGTGACCTTTGTGGCCGTGCTCGTGACCGTGATGGCCATGGTCATGCTTGTGGCCATGGTCGTCATGGTGGTGGTGATCATGGCCGCAGCCGCAGGACGCGCCATGCTCATGCGTATGATGGTGCTCGTGGCCATGATCGTGGTCGTGGCCAGCATGGGAATGGCCATGGTCGTGGCCGCAGGCGTCGCCATGCTCATGATGGTGGACTTCGGGCTCGGGCTGGAACGGCCGCTCGACCTCGCTCATCGCGCAGCCCTGGCCGCGAACCAGCTCGGCCAGAGCGGGATCATGCTCGACATAGATCGCATCGGCCGTGACCTCCGCCGCGACATGATGCCCGCCGAGGTGCCAGGCGAGGCGCGTCAGCCGCAGCGGGTTCTCGGCGGTGATCGCGATCAGCTTCTGCGACGCAGCCTTGATCAAGACCAGCGAACCATCTTCCAGCTTGACGGCATCGCCGTCGTTCAGCGCGGTTGGCTTGTCGAGGTCGAGCACAATCTCCTGTCCGCCATCGCCCTTGAGCGCGGCATGGCGGGCGTTGCGGCCGTGATGATCGAGGGTGAGGGTCTCGACGACCCGGTCCTGCTTGACCGCGGCCTTGCGGACGACGGAGATGGCGCGCTGCATGGAAAAACCCGTGGCGTGATGGATCAGAGGCGATCGACCGATCGCGGTTCCACCACTTCGATCACCGGAGCGGCGCTGACGCAAGTCCCGGCGATGGCGAGGAAGGCCTGGAGATGGGCCTGCTGCATATGCCGGTCGACGTCAGTGCGCTTCTCCCAGCTCTCGACGCTGAGAAAAAAGCCGGGATCGGTGAGGCTTTCGCAGATGTCGTAGCCGAGGCACCCCTGCTCGCGACGCGTTGCCGCAATGCAGTCGCGTGCCGCGGCAATGAAGCGGTCGCGCTCGGCGAGTATGACCCTGGCCCGGGCGATGACGAGGACGGGATCGGACATGCTGGACGGAGCTCCGCAGTTGCGCACGCACAGAATACGCTGGAGACCGACACCTGGATGCAGCAGGATGCAGCCGCCAATCGATTAGCCGCATAAATACATCTGGCCCGCCTGCCTGCGAGCCTGTTAGATCGCGCGACCAATAATCAGGGGATGACTATGCTTAGAATTTCAGCACGCCGCGCCCGCAATTTCGGCAAGTTCCTCGCCGGCCTCTGCCTCGTGACGGTGCTTCCGATTGCCGCCCAGGCCCAGACGACGCTGGAGCGGATCAAGCAGCGCGGCCATCTGATCTGCGGCACCAGCCAGGGCGTCGCCGGCTTCTCGCTGCCGGATGCGCAGGGGCAATGGCGCGGCTTCGACACCGATCTCTGCCGGGCGCTGGCCGCGGCGATCTTCAACGACCAGGAGAAGGCGAAATACATCTCGCTCGCCTCGAAGGACCGGCTGACCGTGCTGCAGAGCGGCGAGATCGACGTGCTCTCGCGCACCACCACCTGGACGCTCGGCCGCGACGCCGGCTTCGGCCTCAACTTCACCGCGATCAACTATTTCGACGGCCAGGGCTTCCTCGTGCGCAAGAGCGCGGGCGTGAAGGATCTCAAGGCGCTGAACGGCGCCTCGATCTGCGTCGCGCAGGGCACGACGACCGAGCTCAACCTCGCCGATTATTTCCGCAATCACGGCATGAAATACGAGGTCATCGCCTATGCCGGTCTCGACGAGACCATCCAGGCCTATGAGGCTGGGCGCTGCGACGCCTACACCACCGACCTGTCGCAGCTAGCCGCGAACCGGATGAAGCTCAAGGCCCCGGCCGAGCACGACCTGTTGCCCGAGATGATCTCGAAGGAGCCGCTCGGCCCCTGGGTCCGCCAGGGCGACGACGCCTGGTTCGATATCGTGCGCTGGACCGTCTACGCCATGCTGAACGCCGAGGAGTTCGGTATCACGCAGGCCAATGTCGAGGGGATGGTGAAGTCGGCCAATCCCGAGATCAAGCGCCTGCTCGGAGCTGAGGGCAAGTTCGGCGAGAGCCTCGGCCTCTCCAACGACTGGGTGGTGCGCATCGTCAAGGCGGTCGGCAATTACGGCGAGAGCTTCGACCGGCATCTCGGCGCCAAGTCGCCGCTCAACCTGCCGCGCGGGATGAACCGGCTGTGGACGCAGGGCGGCCTGCAATACGCGCCGCCGGTACGATAACGACCTCCATCGCTTGAGGCGTTTAGTAGCACTGGCTCAGGCCAGTGCTACTAAACGCAGCCATCCTCAGCGCGGCAGCGACTTTACCTCGTCGTCGAACTTCTTCAGGAGGCGCGAGCGCTCGGCCGGGCTGCCCCAGCGCGGGGTGTCGTAGTCGATCAGCTTGATCTCTTCGAATTTCGGCGCATCGGGCGAGAGCTTGGAATTCTTGTTCGACGGGATCGAGTTGATCTTGAGCTTGGCGTTGATGTCCTGAGCCTCCGGCGAGAGCGTGAAATCGACGAACTTGCGTGCCGCCTCCGGATTCTTGCCGCCCTTGATCACCGAGACCGAGCCGGTCTCGTAGCCAGTGCCCTCGCAAGGGGCGACGATGCCGATCGGGGCACCCTGCAGCTTCTGCGTCAGCATGTCGTGCATGAAGGCGATGCCGACCGCCGTCTCGCCGAGCGCCGTCGCCTTGACCGGGGCGATGCCCGACTTGGTGTACTGGCTGATGTTCTTGTGCAGGCTCTTGAGGAAGTCGAAGCCCTTGTCCTCGCCGAGGCGCTGGGCGGTGGTGGCGAGAAAGACATAGGCCGTCCCGGACGAGCTGGGATCGGCGATCTGGACCTCGTCCCTGTACTTGGGGTCGAGCAGGTCGGCCCAGCATTTCGGCTCGGCCAGCTTCTTGCCCTTCAGGGTCTCGAGATTGTAGCCGATGCCGAGCACGCCGAGATAGATGCCCGAGGTGCGGAACTTCGACTGCTCGGCATGGCGCCTGGCCCAGTCATGCAGCTCCGCCAGCTTGGGTGACTTGTACTCGTCGAGCAGGCCCTCGTCGGCGGCCTGCAGATGCGGTTCGCCCGGCCCGCCCCACCAGACGTCGCCGCGCGGATTGGTCGCTTCCGCCTTGACCTGCGCATAGACTTCGCCGGTCGACTTGCGGACCATCTGGACCTTGATGCCGGTCGCCTTCTCGAAGATCGAGGCACCCTCGCGGCACTGCTCCTCGAGGATCGAGCAGTAGACGGTGACCTGCCCCTGGGCGGCGGCAGGCGTCGCAAAGGCAGCGAAAGCCGTGCCAGCGAGCACAGCGGCATAAGACAGACGGAACAAGGCAACCTCCCTGGACGGCCAATTTCGTTAGCCGTCTACAAGAAAGAGAGCCCAGGCAGGTGTCAATATTGAACGCAGAGCAACCCCAGGCTCACCGCCGGCGGGTCCGGTCCGGCAGCTTGTCGATCGCCTCGTCGGCGCCCTGATCCCTGCCGAGCACGCCTTCGCGCAGGACCTTCGTCGCCGCGTCCTGCTTCTTTTCAGGGGATGTCTTCAACGGCTTAGTCGCCTCGGTGGCTTCCAGGCCGATCTCCTTCGGCTTCTTGCCGTCATTGCGGGCGCTGGCGGCAAAGGTCGCGAGTGCTTCTGGCTGCTGGCCCTTGGGGCCTGCGGTCTTGGGCTTGGCCATGGTTCCCTCCCGATCTGCGATGGAAGGGAACGTAGAGGTAGCAGACGATGTTCCCGTCGACGCCGACGCTCAGAACAGGAAGTAACGCTGCGCGCCCTACTCGGCAGCCGTATCCAGCGTCCGCCACTCGGAGAGCTTAACCGTCCCAGACATATCAGGCCGCGCCTTGCCTGGCAGGATCGCGATGTATTCCAACGAATGGCCGTCGGGATCATCGAAATAGACACTCGCCGCGGGCATCCAAGGGAAGACCACCGGCTCGTCAATTTCGGGACCGCCGCCACCATCGCGAGGCACGATACCTTTCGAACGGAGTTCCTGGATCGATTGCTCCACGTCCTCCAGACCCGTGTGGAAGGCGATGTGGAGTCTCAACCGCAGCGGGGAACTCTGAATCGACCAGAGTCCGAGCATCGATCTGTCACGCCCGCCGACCCAGAAGAAGGCAGCGTTGCGCGCTGGAACCGTATGGGCCAGTTCGAGGCCGACGACGTCCCGATAGAACGCGATCGATCGCGAAAGGTCAGACACCGTGAGGTGGCTCTCGTACAAGCCCTTGATCGGGATCATGACGCTTCCCCGAGAAAAGGGCCCCCCGCAGTATCGTCTCTTGGTACCTGCGAAGCTAGCCACACAATCGACTGTGTCGCTCAAAGTAGGTAGGCATTGCGCGCGGAGGCGACCGCATGCGTCACCAGCGCGATCTGATCCCGCAAGGCGCAATCGTCGTCACGCATCGGAGTGCCCGTTCGCGGGCTCGCCGGCATCCGCCGCCGCCTCCCCCGCGGTGGCGACCACCTTCCTCTTCGTGGCCGGCTTCTTGCGGCGCTTCGGCTTGCGGCGCGGCACTTGCGCCTCCTGCAGCAGTTCGAGCTGGACCTGCTGGATCTCGGCGAGGCGCTGCCATTGCCGCGTGATCAGATGGTCGATCTTCTCGTGCAGGTGCCTGACCTCGAGCTCGGCCTTGAGGTTGACCTGGTAGTCGTTGAAGGAGCGCAGCCGGTCCTTTGCCTCCTGCCGCTTCTGGCTCATCATGATGATCGGCGCCTGGATGGCGGCGATGCAGGACAGCACGAGATTGAGCAGGATGAACGGGTAAGGGTCGAAAGCGCCCGTCCCGGCAACGACATTGACCAGCATCCAGATCGCCAGCACGACGCCGAAGCTGATCAGGAAGGCCCATGAGCCACCAAAGCTGGCGAGCCCGTCCGAAAGGCGCTCGCCGAGCGTGCGATGCTCCTCGAAATCGTCTTCGATATTCTCGGCGATCGTGTCCTGCCGGGCGATGCTCTCGGCGACCTCGCGGTCGAGATCGGTGTACTCGCCATGCTCCTCGCGCAGGATCTCCTCGACATAGCGGGTGCGGTAACGCGCCAGCTCCTTGAGGCTGATCAGGCTGTTGTCGTCGAGATCAGGAAAGTCGCGCCGGATATGCTCGACCAGCGAGGGGCGCAGCGTCCCGAGCGCAATCAGGTTCTTGCGGCTGAGCTCGACGCCGCTGATGGCGCAGACACCGCGCTTGAGCTTGCCTGTCTCGTGCGTCGGGAGAGACGGGAACACAACGTCGTCTTGCATCGCGGCCTGGCCTGGGATCGTTCGATTGTGCGGCGGCCGGCACCTGCGGAGATAAGGACCAGCAGCAACGCATCGTTACGCTGGAACAGGATCGCGTCGCAAATACGTCGTTGCGGGCCACCTCGTCATCATCTGTCGGGGGCAAGCATTGCCGCCGCGCGCCCTTGCCCATGAGGTCGCGGACCGGCGCGGCGGCTTCGGGATGACTGGGCGTGGCGCCGCGCGCGATGGTCTCGCGCGGCCTCCGCCTCAGGCCTTGACCTTCTCGCCCTCGTCTTCGGCGACTTCGTCTTCGTCGTCCTCGGCGGTTTCGGCGTCCTCGTCTTCTTCCTCGTCGTCGCTCTCCGCCTCGTCCTCATCCTCGTCTTCGTCGTCGAGGCTGGCGTATTCATAGGCGAAGACGATCTCGCCCGTCGCCGGGTCGAAGCTGCTCGCGGTCGACTCGTCGAAAGCCTCGATCAGCATCTCGGCATCCTCGGGGCCGTCGACATCGAAGCGGCGCACGGCTTCCTCGCCCTCGCCCTTCAGCGCGAGCTCGATCGCCCAGCCGCGGGAGCCGGTATCATAGACGCATTTCAGTCCCTGGATCGCCAGCATGACGCTCTCCTCAGATTGATCGGGTGCGCGGGAGCGCACAGCCGATCACATGCCCGAGCAGCGTGACGAGGGCGCGACGCGGCACTGACGCATCGACGACAGCAGCGATTGAGTTGAGGCCCCCTCAGGGATGCGCCACCAGGAAGCGCTCGACTTCCCCGCGCGTCGGCGTGCCCGCCCGACCACCGAAGCGGGTGCACTTGATCGCCGCCACCGCCGAGGCGAAGCGCACCGCCTGGCGCTCCCCCTGCCCCTCGGCCAGCGCCAGCGCGAAGGCGCCATGCCAGACATCGCCGGCGCCGAGCGTGTCGACCGCCTCGATCGGGAAGGCCGGCAGATGGGCGATGCCGCCATTCTCCATGAACAGTACGCCGCGCGGGCCGAGCGTCACCGCGAGCCAGTTCCTCGCATCGCGCGCCAGCACTTCCAGCGCCGCCCGCGGCTCCTGTCCGCCCGAGATCTCGCTCAGCGCCTTCTCGCTGAAGGCGACGTGGCTGGCGGTGGTGACCATCTCCGGATGGGTCGGCTGGCGATCGCCGTCGATCACGCCAGGCACGCCGGCCTTGCGGGCGAGTTGCAGTGCCGCAAGCGAGCCTTCGCCCCAGCGCGTATCGACCAGCACGCCGTCGCAACCATCAGGCAGCGCGTCCGGCAGCCAGTCAGGCGAGAGCGGCGTCTTGGGGTCGGTATAGGAGACGACCATGCGCTCGCCCTGGGCGTCGATCAGGATCGAGGAGACCGGCGAGCGCAGGCCCGGGAAACGCGGCGAGAGCGAGGTGTCGACGCCGTCCTGCTGCAATTGTCCGACGATGGTGTCGCCGACAGCATCGTCGCCCAGCCGCGTCGCCAGCCAGGCCTTGCCGCCGAGCCGGCCGATCGCGGCCGAGCCGCTGCCGGCGCAGCCGCCGCCGGTGACGACGAGATCGCGGGCCCGATCCTTCTCGCCGGGATGGGGCACGCGCTCGACGCTGTAGACATAGTCGAGCGTCGCGATACCGAGACAGAAGACACCGGCCATACGACTTACGCTCCGAACCTGAATTCGCTGATCTGGCGATAGACTTCGCCGGGGCGCAGCACCGTCGAGGGGAAATGCGGGAGATTGGGCGAATCCGGCACATGCTGCGGCTCGAGCGCGATGCCGGCGCAAGCGCCGTAGCGGACGCCATCCAGCCCCGCGACCGGCGTATCGAGCTTGAAGCCGTCATAGACCTGCAGCGCCGGCTCGGTGGTCCAGACCTCCATGGCAAGGCCCGAGCGGCGCGAGCGCAAGGTCGCGGCATGGGCGATTTCGAGCCCCGTCGCTGCCGCCTGCTCGCGGCGATCCCGGCGCAGCAGGTAGTTGTGATCATACCAGAAGCGCGAGCCGTCCGGATTGGCGAAGCGGATCGGCCGGCTCTTTCGGAAATCGAAGGGCGTGCCCGCCACCGGGGCGACCGAGCCGTCCGGGATCAGGTCGGCATCGACCGGCGTGATCAGGTTGGCGCGGACCTCGAACTCGTGATCGAGAATGTCCGGGCCGTCGTCGAGGCGGAAATAGGAGTGATGCGCCAGATTGACGATCGTCGGCGCGTCGGTCGTCGCAGTGAGCTCGATCCGCAAGGTCGCAGCCCCGATGAGGCTGTAGCGGCAGAGGACATCGAGCCTGCCGGGATAACCGGCATCGTCGGCGGGCGAGACCAGCGCCAATGTCGCGCTCGCATCGTCATGATGCACCAGCGTCCAGGGCCGCTTGCCAAAACCCTGGCCACCGCCATGCAGCGAGTTCCGACCGTGTTCGTTGAGCGGTGTCTGGTACTCGGTGCCATCGAGTGCGAAACGGCCGCCGCCGATGCGGTTGGCGAAGCGGCCGGCGATCGCGCCCATATGCGGGGAATGCCTGGGGTAGTCGGCGAAGTCGGGGAAGCCGAGCACGACGCGCTGGCGCCCGCCATTCGGCAGCGGCACGACGAGATCGCGCAGCACCGCCCCCCATTCCATCACCCGCGCCTCGGCGCCAGCGGGAGAGCGGAGCACGGCCTCGTGGATCGGCGTGCCATCATCGAGCGTGCCGAACAGCGTCTTGGTCATGGCCAGCCTCCCGCCGCGCCGCCCTTCAGCTGGGCGGTTGCGGCTCCCTCGCTAGTCGCAGGTACGCTGTATGCGCAAGCCCTGCTGCTACGCCTTCACCAAGCCCCGGTGTTCGGCATGCTCAGCCAGGGCTCGGCCGGCTGCTTGGGATCGCCCTTCTGCAGGATCTCGATCGAGATGTTGTCGGGCGAGCGGACGAAGGCCATGTTGCCGTCCCGCGGCGGCCGGTTGATGGTGATGCCGGCCTTCATCAGCTTGTCGCAGGTCGCATAGATGTCGTCGACCTCATAGGCGAGATGGCCGAAATTGCGCCCGCCTGTGTAGACCTCCGGATCCCAGTTATAGGTCAGCTCCAGCGTCGGGCGACCGCGACTGCCCTGCTCCTTGACGGTGGCGGCGTCGTCCGGCGCAGCGAGGAAGACCAGGGTGAAGCGGCCCTTCTCGTTCTCGATCCGGCGGGTTTCGATGAGGCCGAACTTGGTCACGTAGAAATCGAGGGCGGCATCGAGGTCGGTGACGCGGACCATGGTGTGGAGATAGCGCACAGTTTGTCTCCCGGGGTTGATCTGGTTCATGGATCGGGCCAAACCGGCGCCATTCCAAGAGGGCTCGCGCGGACCTATCATGAGCGAAACGCAGGATCGCACGCCGAACCCGACCGGCCCGGTGTCGCCCACCGAGGTCTCCCGGGTCAAGCAGAAGGCGGCGACGCTGTCGGTGCTAGCCAGCATCGTGCTGACGCTCGCCAAATTCGGCGCGGCGATCCTCTCCGGCTCGCTCGCCCTGATGACCGACGCGCTGCAGGGGCTGATCGACATCGGCTCGACCATGTTCACATGGTTCGCCGTGCGCGCCGCCGACAAGCCGGCCGATGACGAGCACCATTACGGCCATGGCAAGTTCGAGGCGCTGGCGGCGCTGCTGGAGACCGCGATCCTGTTCGGCCTGTCCGGAGCGATCCTGTGGGAGGCCGCCAACCGCCTGTGGAGCGGCAGCGAACCCAGCGTCGCGGTGACGCCGCTGGTCATCGGCGTGCTGCTGTTCTCGCTGATGGTCGACGCGACGCGCTGGCGCACGCTGACCATGGTCGCGAAGGAAACCCGCAGCGAGGCGCTCTCGGCCGAGGCGCTGCATTTCGCCACCGATTTCGTCGGCACGGCGCTGGTTCTGCTTGGGCTGATCCTGACGCGGATGGGCGTGCCGATGGCCGACAGCGCGACGGCGCTGGCGCTGGCCGTGTTCATGATCGCCACTGCGGTCAAGCTCGGGCGGCGCACGGTCGACACGCTGATCGACGCCGCACCGAAAGGCGTCGCCGAGCGCCTGCGCGAGGCGGCGCAGGGCGTTGCCGGCGTCGTCAATGTCGAATGGCTCAGGCTGCGGCCGGCCGGCGGCGTGGTCCAGGGCGAGATCGGCATCCAGGTATCGCGGACCCTGCCGCTCGACCGCGTCAGCGCGATCAAGGACGAGCTGCTGCGGGCACTGGCCGTCGTCGAGCCGGATTCGGCGCTGACCGTCACCGCCAACCCGGTCCAGGTCGATGACGAGACGGCGCTGGAGCGCGTGCTGCTGATCGCGCTGAAGATGAAGGTGCCGGTGCACCATGTCAGCGTCCACACGATCGGCGGGCGGCTCGCCGTCTCGCTCGACATGGAGGTCGACGCGCTGCTGCCGCTCGGCGAGGCGCACGAGGTCGCTACGCGGCTGGAGAACGCGATCCGCGCCGAATTCGGCGGCGAGACCGAGGTCGACACCCATATCGAGCCGATGGAAACCGGCCAGCCTTCCGGGCACAACGCGCCCTGGGAGGTGGTCGAGGCGATCGGCAAGGCGATCGCGCAGGAAGCGGCCGAGGCCGGCGGCCCGATCCGCGACATCCACAGCGTCCGCGTACGCGAGACCCGCAACGGCCTGGTGGTGAACTACCATTGCCGCGCCGATGGCGCGCTCGACGTCGCTGCCGTGCATCGCGCCGTCGACAAGATCGAGCGCAAGGTTCGCGAGGCCCGGCCGGATGTCTGCCGCCTGGTCAGCCATGCCGAGCCGGCGGTCACGACCGACAAGCCCTATGCCCTGCCCTGACGGCTTTCGCCGTCATCTCCGGCCCCATAGATAAGAGCGACTGAAGGAAGCGAGCCTGCCATGCGCGCCGAAGACGCCCCACTGATCCGCCTCGAGGACTATCGCCCCTCCGACTGGCTGATCGACACCGTCGATCTCGACATCGTCCTCGATCCGACGCGGACCAGGGTGCGCTCCCAGCTGCAGCTGCGGCCGAACCCGGCCGGCCATGCCGGCGCGCCGCTCGTGCTCGACGGCGACGAGCTGACGCCGGATTCCATCCTGCTCGACGAGGTCCCGCTCGATCCTTCCCTGTATTCCCTCTCGCCGCAGGGGCTGACGATCCAGGCGCCGCCGGCGCGGGCGTTCTCGCTCAGGATCGAGACGACGCTCGACCCCGGCGCCAACACCAAGCTGATGGGGCTCTACCGCTCCAGCGGCGTCTACTGCACGCAATGCGAGGCCGACGGCTTCCGCCGTATCACCTATTTCCTCGATCGCCCCGACGTCATGAGCGTCTACACGGTCCGGCTCGAGGCGAGGAAAGCCGAGGCGCCGGTGCTGCTCTCCAACGGCAACCTCGTCGCCGCGGCCGAACTGCCTGGCGGCGAGCGCCATTTCGCCGTCTGGCACGACCCGCACCCGAAGCCGGCCTATCTGTTCGCGCTGGTCGGCGGCAAGCTCGACCATGTCCGGCAGCCTTACGTCACCGCCGATGGCCACAAGGTCGAGCTCGCCGTCTATGTCGAGCCGGGCAAGGCCGGGCGCGCTGGCTGGGCGCTTGATTCCCTCGTGCGCTGCATGCGCTGGGATGAGCGCGTCTTCGGCCGCAACTATGATCTCGACGTGTTCAACGTCGTCGCCGTCTCCGACTTCAACATGGGCGCGATGGAGAACAAGGGCCTCAACATCTTCAACGACAAGTACGTGCTGGCCGACCCGTTGACGGCGAGCGACGGCGACTATGCCTCGATCGAGGCGATCATCGCGCACGAGTACTTCCACAACTGGACCGGGAACCGCATCACCTGCCGCGACTGGTTCCAGCTCTGCCTGAAGGAAGGCCTCACCGTCTTCCGCGACCAGGAATTCTCCTCCGACGAGCGCTCGCGCCCGGTGAAGCGCATCGCCGATGTGCGCACGCTGCGCTCGACGCAGTTCTCCGAGGATGCCGGCCCGCTCGCCCATCCGGTCAGGCCGCGCGCCTACAAGGAGATCAACAACTTCTACACGCCGACGGTCTATGAGAAGGGCGCGGAGCTGATCCGCATGCTCAAGGTGCTGATCGGCGAAGGTGCCTTCGCCCGCGGCATGGACCTCTATTTCGAGCGCTGCGACGGCACGGCCGCGACGATCGAGGAATTCCTCGACTGCTTCGTCGAGGCCTCCGGCCAGGACCTCGCCCATTTCGCCGGATGGTACGAGCAGGCGGGCACGCCGACCGTGGTCGCCTCCGGCAAATACGATGCCCAGGCGAAGAGCTATACGTTGCAGCTGGCGCAATCGACACCGGCGACGCCCGGCCAGCCCGAGAAGAAGCCGGTGGTCATCCCCGTCGCGCTCGGCCTTGTCGGCAAGGGCGGCGACCTGCCGCTGACCAGCATCTCGCCGGCGCTGAAGGCTGGCGGCGTGGTGGTGCTCGACCAGCCCTCACTGTCCGTGACCTTCACCGACCTGCCGGAAGCGCCGACGCCGTCGCTGCTGCGCGGCTTCTCGGCCCCTGTCCGGCTCGAACTCGATCTCGGCGACAGCGAGCTGCTGCGGCTGTTCAGCGCCGACAGCGATTCCTTCAATCGCTGGCAAGCGCTGCAGACGGTCGCGACACGGGCGCTGGTGCGTGCCGGCAAGGGCGATCAGTCGACGCTGGATGCGACCGCAACCGACCTCGCCAAGGCGCTCTCCGGCTTCCTCGCCGGCCCTGCCCTCGCCGATCCCGCCTTCGCCGCGCAGGTACTGCGCTTGCCTGCTCCGGCCGACATCGCCCGCGAGATCGGCCGTGATGTCGACCCGGATGTCGTGCATGGCGCCCATCGCCGGCTTTCCGCTGCGATCGGCGCCGCGGTTGCGAACCAGCTTGCGGCCCTGCGCCAAGACCTCGCCGAACGTGGCCCCTATTCGCCGGCGGCGGCCCCGGCCGGACGGCGCGCCCTGCGCAACGAAGCGCTCGGCCTGATCGCGCTCGGCGCGCCAGTCGAGGGCGCGCGGCTTTCGCTGGCGCAGTTCAGCGAGGCCGACAACCTGACCGACCGGCTCGCGGCGCTCGCGGCGATGACGCTGATCCCAGGTGCCGAGCGCGAGGAGCTGATCCAGCGCTTCAGCGAGCTCTATGCCCGCGAGCCGTTGGTGCTCGACAAATGGCTGATGGCACAGGCGCTGATTGCCGAAGACGGCACGCTCGCCCGCGTGAAGGAGCTGATGAACCACGCCGCCTTCTCGCTCGGCAATCCGAACCGGGTGCGCGGCCTGATCGGCGGCTTCGCGGCGAACCTGACGCAGTTCAACCGCGCCGATGGCGAGGGCTACGCTTTCGTCGCCGACATCGTCATCGCGCTCGACCGAACCAACCCGCAGGTCGCCTCGCGCCTGCTCGGCTCGTTCAAGAGCTGGCGCATGCTGGAGGCGGGCCGCCGGGCCAAGGCGGAGGCGGCGCTGCGCATGGTCGGAGCGACGCCGAACCTGTCGCGCGATGTCTCCGATATCGCCGCTCGCTCGCTGGGTTGAATCGATGGCCTAGGAGGGCTTTTGTGCCTCCTTTCGAGGCCCCGACACCCTCGCCAGAATCGCTCGTTAACCGGCCGCGCCAGCAAAGGTTAACGAAGTCCTGCGCGCGCAGGATTCAACCGATTCGCCACCACAACCAAAACGCGCAAAACAACGAGCAGGACGTAGTTTCCGCTAGACAAAGCGAGTCCCGCAGATTCAACTGACTGTGATTCGGGGATGCGGCACGTCTCTCGATCTTACTGTCGGTACATCGCTTCCGAAGGGGGACGGGCATGACGCGTGCAGACGCGGCTTGCGCACACGTGCGCGCAAATTCAGTTCTGGGCGTAGCACGATCCCTGACGCATCCGCTCTATCAGCGCTTCGAGCAGCTGGAGCCGATCTTCCGGAAAGTCATTCCGGCGCTTGTCGCCGGCTTTGTCCTACTTCTCGCCCTGGGCGCCTACGTCCAGACCTCGGCGCTGCGTGATGATGCGCTCGACGATGCCGCAATCGACCTAGAAGCACTCGCCGCGTTGCTTGTGCGCGAGCTCGATCTAGCCTCGAAAGACGACAAGCGCCCTGACAGCGCCCTCGCCCCCTTGTCGACCAAGCATATCGCCGGCCGCGGCCGCGTCGTCTATGTCAGCGACGCCGGCGGCCGGCTGGTCGCCGGCGAGCCGGCGATCGGCGCAAGCGAGCGCAGCCTGGTCGACGTGCTCGGCCCCGGGCAGGCATTGACCGTCTTCGCCGACCGCGCCGGCGTGATGCCGATCACGCTGCCCGGCGGGATCGAGACACTCGCCACCGTGCGCAACCTCGCTGCCCCGCTCGGCCAGGTCGCGGTGCTGCATCCGGTGAAGCGCGCGCTCTCGGTCTGGGACGAGCGCCGGCGCTCCATCCTCGTCCTGTTCGGCTCGGCCGCGATCGTGCTCGCCGGCATCACCGCCGCCTTCGTGCTGCAATCGCGCCGCGCCCGCGCCGCCGACGAGGATTGCGACTGCGTGCGTGACCGCATCGACACGGCACTGAGCCGTGGCCATTGCGGCCTGTGGGACTGGGACCTCGCCAAGGGCCGGATGTACTGGTCGGATTCGATGTACGCCATGCTCGGTTATGACCGCTCCGGCGAGTTCATGTCCTTCGGCGAGGTCAATGCCTTCATCCACCCCGAGGATGCCGACCTCTATGCGCTGGCCGATGCGGTCAGCCGCGGCGAGACCGATCATCTCGACCAGGAATTCCGCGTCCGCAATGCCTCGAGCGAATGGGTCTGGCTCAAGGCGCGAGCCGAGCTCGTCACCGATCGCCGCACCCATGCCCAGCATCTCGTCGGCATCGTCGTCGACATCTCCGAGCAGCGCCGCATGGCCGCCCGCACCGCCACCGCCGACGCCCGCCTGCGCGACGCGGTCGAGGCGATCTCGGAAGCCTTCGTGCTCTGGGACGCTGAGCAGAAGCTCGTGCTCTGCAACGCCAAATACCAGCAACTGCACATGCTGTCGCCGGAGCTGATGCGCACCGGCACGACCTATGAGCAGATCATGAGCCACAGCGCCCAGCCGAGCATCGACCGCGAGCCGGTCCGCAGCGTGCGCGCCGGCTCCGGCAGCCATTCCTACGAGGCGAAGCTCTCGGACGGGCGCTGGCTGCAGATCAACGGCCGCCGCACCAAGGATGGCGGCTCGGTCTCGGTCGGCACCGACATCACCATGCTGAAGCAGCAGGAGGAGCGCCTGACCCGCTCCGAGCACGAGCTGCTCAAGACCGTCACCGACGTCAAGGCCTCGCGCCAGAAGCTCGAAGCGCAGGCGCAGCAGCTCGCCGAACTGGCCGAGCTCTACCTTGAGCAGAAGGCCGCCGCCGAAAGCGCCAACCGCGCCAAGTCCGAATTCCTCGCCAATATGAGCCATGAGCTGCGCACGCCGCTCAACGCCATCCTCGGCTTCTCCGAAATCATGGATGACGGTCTGTTCGGCCCGCTCGGCTCCGAGCGCTATGTCGAATATGTCCGCGACATCCGCTCCAGCGGCGGCTACCTGCTCGCGGTGATCAACGACATTCTGAACATGGCCCGGATCGAGGCCGGCAAGATCGAGCTCGAGAAGACCGAAATCGCACTGGACCTCGTGGTCGGCGAGGCGATCGGCTGCCACCGCGAAGAGATCACGCGCAAACGGCTCTCCCTCACCAGCGATCTCGGCAGCGACATGCGCCTCGAGGCCGATGCGCACGCCCTCTTCCAGATCGTCGGCAACCTCGTCGACAACGCCATCAAGTTCACGCCCGAGGGCGGCCGGATCGCGGTCCGGGTCAAGCCGGCGCCCGACGCGCTCAACCTCTATGTCGAGGACAGCGGCATCGGCATCCCGCGCGAGAAGCTCGGCCGGATCGGGCGCCCGTTCGAGCAGGTCGAGGGCGATCTCATCCGCAGCCATGGCGGCTCCGGCCTCGGCCTTGCCATCGCCCGCTCGCTGGCGGAACTGCACGGCGGCTCGCTGCGTGTCCGCTCGATCATGGGTTCGGGCACGATCGTGATGGTCCACCTGCCATTGAAGGGCCCGGCGAACGCGGAGCTGGAACAGGCGGCCTGAGGAGAGCGCCCCGCGCTCAGCCCTTCTGCGCCGCGCCCAATATCTGCTTGAACAGGCCACGGACCATCGCCCGGCGCTCGTCGAGTTCCGCCTTCAGTACCTTGGCATCCGGCAGGCCGACCGCCGTCGCGATCCGGCGCAGGACGCGCTCCGGCACCGCCTTGGGGTCGAAATCCTCTTCCACCGCGAAGCGCTGCCAGAGCTGCACGTCGCCGATGAAGCGTGCCGCAGCCGCGAGCCGCTCCGCCTCCCCCGCCGCGATGACACCGGTGTCGCGCGCCGCCGCGAAGACCCCCGAGGTCGTGCGGGCGAGGAGCTGCGGATGATCGTGGCCGTAAGCGAGCACCAGGAACTGGGCTAGGAAGTCGAGATCGGTCAGCCCGCCGGCGGCGAGCTTCAGATCCCAGGCATTGCCCTCGCCTTTCTCCTTGGCGATCAGCGCCCGCATCTCGGCGACCGCGGCGGCGACCTTGGCCGGCTGGCGCTTGCGCAGCAGAATCTCGCGGATCGCGGCTTCGACCTTTTCCCGCAAACCGGCATCGCCGGCGACGACGCGGGCGCGGGTCAACGCCATCTCCTCCCAGATTTCAGCTTCGCCCTCATGATAGGCGGTAAAGCCGCCGAACTGCGTCGCCGCGGGGCTCTTGTTGCCGGCGGGCCGCAAACGCATGTCGACCTGGTAGAGCGTGCCACGCCGCGTCGGCACGGTCAGTGCCGCAACGAGTCTCTGGGTGAAGCGGACATGCCATGTCACCGGATCGAGCGGACGCTTGCCGTCGCTTGCCTCGGCGTCCTCCGGCCGGTCGTAGAGCAGCATCAGGTCGAGATCGGATGATGGGGTGAGCTCGCCGGCGCCGAGGCGCCCCATGCCGAGCACGACGGCTTCCGCCCCCGCCACGAGGCCATGGTCGTCGGCGAAGGCGGCGCGGGTATCGTCGAAGGCGACGCGGATGCTGGCGGCGGCCGCTGCGGCATAGCCCTGCGCCGCCTGTTCGGCATTGATCACGCCGGAGAGCAGCCGGGCTCCGACCAGAAAATTCTCCTGCCGGGCGGCGTCGCGCATGCGGTCGAGCCCGTCCTCGACGCTGGGAGGCGGCGTGCCGACCACAGCGCGGACGCGCTGCGCCACCCGCTCGGCATCGTGGCGGGGGGCACTGAAGGCAGGGTCGATCACCGCGTCGAGCACATGCGGATAGAGCGCCGCGACCTTGGCGAGACGCGGCGCGCTACCGAGGATCTCGGCGAAGAGCTGCAGCAGGGCTTCATGCGAGCGCAGCAAGGTCAAAAGCTCGACCGCCGCCGGCATGCGCACGAAGGCGTTGTCGAGATGGGCGAGCGCACCATCCGGGTCGGTGGTGCGGCCGAGCGCGACGAGCAGCGCCGGCGTCAGCTCGGTCAGCACCTCGCGCGCGCGGGCGCTGGTGACGGCGGCGCGGCGGCCGAAATGCCAGCCGCGCACCGTCTCGGCTGCGGTCGCCGGCTGGCGGAAGCCGAGCTTGCCCAATGTCGCCAGCGTCTCGGGATCGTTCTCAGTACCGGTGAAGGAGAGCGAGCCGGCTTCGCTGGCGAGGCTGGGTGCGTCCTCGAACAGCAGGGCGTAGTGCCCTTCGACGCGCCTGGCATGCGCCTCCAGATCCTTGCCGAAGGCCTTGGCCGAGGGGTAGCCGCAGAAGCGGGCGAAGGCGTCGAGATCGGCAGCGTCCGTCGGCAGGGTCTGCGTCTGCTCGTCATGGCGCATCTGCAGCCGGTGCTCGATGGTGCGCAGCCAGCAATAGGACTCCGTCAGCTCGTCGCGTGCCTGCGGGCTGATCCAGTTCTCCTTGGTGAGCTCGCCCAGCATCTCGAGCGTGCGCGGCCCGCGCAGCGCCGGACGCCTGCCGCCGAAGACGAGCTGCTGGGTCTGGACGAAGAACTCGATCTCGCGGATGCCGCCGCGGCCGAGCTTGACGTTGTGACCGGGCAGGCTGAGCGTCTCGAAGCCCTTCACCGACTGGATCTGGCGCTTCATCGCATGAATGTCGGCGATGGCGGCGAAGTCGAAATATTTGCGCCAGATGAAGGGAGCGAGATCGGCGATGAAGCGGCGGCCGAGGTCGAGGTCGCCGGCGACCGGCCGCGCCTTGATCATCGCGGCGCGTTCCCAGTTCTGGCCGACCGTCTCGTAATAGGCATAGGCGGTCGGCAAGGCGACGGCGACATGGGTCGAGCCGGGATCGGGCCGCAGGCGCAGATCGACGCGAAAGACATAGCCGTCCGGCGTGCGCTCCTGGATGATACGGGCAATCTGCTGGGTCAGCTTGACGAAGAAGCTGGTGGGCTCGCCGACGCCGGCGGCCTCGGCCATCTCCGGATCGAAGAAAACGACGATGTCGATGTCGGAGGAATAGTTCAGCTCGCCGGCGCCATGCTTGCCGAGTGCCAGCACGACGAGGCCGGAACCCTTGCCGGGTTCGGCGGCGTCGGCAAGCTCGATCCGGCCGAGCCCAGCGGCCTGATGCAGCGCATGCTCGCTGGCGAGCTTCACCGCCATGTCGGCGGTGGCGCTGAGGGCCGCTGTCACCGTCTCGACCGGCCAGACGCCACCGATATCGGCGAGCGCGATCAGCAGCGCCATTGCCTGGCGGAAGCGACGCAGCTCGCGCATCAGGTCAGCGGTCGCCGTCTCCGGCGTGGCGAAGGCGGCAATACCGGCGAGCAGCGCGTCGCGGCGCTCGCCAGGATCGGTCGTCAGCGAGGCGAAGAGCCCCTCCGGATCGCGCCGCATGATCTGGGTCAGGAAAGGCGAGTGCGCGAGAATGCCGGCGACGAGTGCGGCCGACGCTTCATTGCCCGTCAGATGCGCGACGAGCCGCTCGCCGGCATCGGCATCGAACAGGCGCTTGATCAGCTCCTCGCGCCAGAGCACCTCGACCTTGCCGCGGGCCGGCAGGACGGGCGCCGCCTTCAGGCGTTCGCATAAGGGCTCGCCCACACTGACCTCCGCGTCGACCGGCTGAGCGAGCCTTAGCCCTTCGTCAAGCCGACTGGAACCCTGCCCCATCCGGTTGCGATGTCGAGCCTGCAGGCGCCTCCACCGCAGGCCTGTCCACAGGAGGCGCGGCAGGCAACGACATCACGACATCGAGCCCGGGCGCGTTGTCCGACAGGCGGATCGCACCGCCATGCAGATGCGCAACGGCAGACGCCAAGGCGAGCCCGAGCCCGAAGCCCGGCTTGCTGCGGCTCTGGTCGAGCCTGACGAAGCGTTCCAGCACGCGGCCGCGATCGGCCTCGGGGATGCCGGCGCCGTGATCTGCGACACCGAGCTCGACCATGTCGCCGACACGCCGCGCCGTCACCACGACTGTCGCCGGCGCATCGCCCTCCGGCTTGCCGTATTTCAGCGCATTGTCGATCAGATTGGCCAGCGTCTGGCCGATCAGCTCGCGATTGCCGGTGAGCGACAGGCCGGGCTCAACGGAAGCCGACAGAGTGAGGCCTGCCTCCTCCGCCAGCGGCTCGTAGAGCTCGGAGAGCCCGTCGACGATCTCGGCAAGATCGAGCGGGGCCATGCTGTCGCTGATCTGCCGGGTTTCCAGCCGGGCGATCATCAGCAGCGCGTTGAAGACGCGGATCAGCCCGTCCGCCTCCTCGATCGAACCGTCGAGCGCCGCGCGCAATTGTTCGGGCGACTGCGCCGTGCGTAGCGCCTCCTCGGCACGGTTGCGCAGGCGGGTCAGCGGCGTCTTGAGGTCGTGGGCGATATTGTCCGAGACCTGCTGCATCCCGCTCATCAACTCGCCGATACGGTCGAGCATGGCATTGAGGTTTCCTGCCAGCCGGTCGAGTTCGTCGCCGGTGCCGGCGATCGCAAGCCGGCCCTTGAGGTCGCCGGCCATGATCGAGCGGGCGGTGTCGTTCATGCCGTCGATGCGCTTCAGCACCCGCCGCGCCACGAACCAGCCAGCGAAACAGCCGAGCACGACGACGAGCAGGACAGACCAGGCTGCGGCGCGCTTGATCACGACGCGCAGGCGCTCACGCTCCTCGACATCGCGCCCGACCAGCAGGCGAAAGCCGGCCGGCAGCATGAAGACACGGACGATGGCGTGATTGGTCTGGTCCAGCGTTTCCGAGGAGCGGGCATATTCGATCTCGCTCTCGCCCTGGCGGTCGAGCGTGCCCGGCGGCAAGGCCTCGATATTGCCGGCGATACGCTCGCCCAGGGGGGTGGTGACGAGGTAGAGCGAGGCGCCCGGCCCGCGCGAGCGCCGCTCGATGACCTGGACCAGCCGCCTGATGCCGCCGAGACGCTGCTGCTCGGCCAGTCCCTGGATCTCGGCATCGATGGTCGAGCGGATCTGGTCGTCGAGCAGGTTCTTGGCGTTCCAGGCGACATAGCCCAGCACGAAGATGGCAAAGATCGCGAAGACGACGAGATAGATCGCCGTCAGCTTGAAGGCGGTCGTGCGGACGAGATGCGGCAGGAAGCGCAGGCGGCCAGAAGGCTGCTGCGCCTCCACCACCCGGCCGTCAGCGAGCTGTGTCACGGACCATGTATCCCGCGCCGCGGATGGTGTGGATCATCGGGTGCTCGAAGCCCTTGTCGACCTTGGCGCGCAGGCGCGAGACATGGACGTCGATGACGTTGGTCTGCGGGTCGAAGTGATAGTCCCAGACGTTCTCGAGCAGCATGGTGCGGGTCACCACCTGGCCGGCATGCTTCATCAGATATTCGAGCAGGCGAAACTCGCGCGGCTGGAGCACGATCTCCTCGCCGGCGCGAGTGACGCGGTGCGCCAGCCGGTCGAGCAGCAGATCGCCGACGCGATAGGTGGTCGGCTCGGAGGCTGGAGCGCCGCGGCGGCGCGAGAGCACCTCGACCCGGGCGAGCAGCTCGGAAAAGGCATAGGGCTTGGGGAGATAATCGTCGCCGCCGGCGCGCAGGCCTTTCACCCGGTCGTCGACCTGGGCGAGTGCGGACAGGATCAGCACCGGCGTGGTCTCTCCCTGCTCGCGCAGGGAGCGGATCACCGAGAGCCCGTCCATGCGCGGCAGCATGCGGTCGACCACGAGCACGTCATAGCCGCCGCCCTGCGCCATGGCATAGCCCTCGAGCCCGTCCGGGGCGTGGTCGGCGACATGGCCGGCCTCGCGAAAGGCCTTGACCAGATAGGCTGCCGCTTCGGCGTCGTCTTCAACGATCAGGAGTCGCATGGCAGCACGCTACCTCATCAAAACGAAAAGCGGCAGGTCGGAGGTGACGATCCGACCTGCCGCCGTGACGGCTGGCATTCCCGGCAGGGGGCGACGTGACAGCCGGGAGAAACCATCCGCCCGGAACATGCTCTTGCAAGGTGGACTGACGCTACGCGCCCGAGCATGCCCCGATCTGGATAGGCCCGGTCAGGCCGCCGGCTGGCGACCGACCTCGAACGAGACCTCGCGCTCCTTGCCGTCGCGCCAGATGGTCAGGCTGGTCTTGGCGCCCGGTGCGAAGGTGGCGATCTTCTTCGACAGCTCGCGCGCATCGGCGATCTTCTCGCCATTGACCGCGAGGATGGTGTCGCCGCGCCTCAGGCCGGCCTTGGCGGCAGGACCATTGGCCTGCGCCTCGGCGATCAGGGCGCCCTTGGCATCCTTCAGGCCGATCGCGTCGGCGACTTCGGCGGTGACCGGCTGGATCTGCACGCCGATGAAGCCGCGGGCGACCGAGCCGTGCTCCTTGAGCTGCTCGACGACGCTCTGGACCGTGGCGGCGGGAATCGCGAAGGCGATGCCGACATTGCCGCCCGAAGGCGAGTAGATCGCGGTGTTGACGCCGATGACCTCACCCTTCTGGTTGAAGGTCGGGCCGCCGGAATTGCCGCGGTTCACCGCAGCGTCGATCTGCAGGAAGTCGTCATAGGGGCCGGAGCCGATGTCGCGCCCCTGGGCCGAGACGATGCCTGCCGTGACGGTACCGCCGAGGCCGAACGGATTGCCAACCGCCAGCACCCACTCGCCGATACGCGGCTTGCCGGAAGCGAGCTGGACGAACGGGTAGTTACCGGACTCGTTGACCTTGAGCAGCGCGAGATCGGTGCGCGGATCGGTGCCGATCACCTTGGCCGAGAGCGTCTTGCCGGCATCGGTGACAAGCTGGACCTCGGTCGCGTTGGCGACGACGTGGTTGTTGGTGACGACATAGCCGTCCTGGCTGATGAAGAAACCTGAGCCCTGCGAAAGCTGCACGCGCGGCTGTTGCTGCTGCGGCCCGCGCGGGCCCATGCCCTCCTCGCCGAAGCGGCGGAGGAAGCGCTCGAGCGGATGGCCGGGGGGCAGGCCCTCGACACCGGCCGGACCGCTCTCCTCGTTGTCGGCGGTGGCGACGACCTTGGCCTTGACGCGGACGGAGACGACGGCGGGCTTAACCCGATCGACGACATCGGCGAAGGACGGCAGCTGCGTCTGCTGCAGGCCGGAGAGCTGCACGGGCTGCGCATTGGCCGCGCCGTGGGTGTTGAGGAAATTGTCGGCGAGGCCGGCCATCAGGCCGATGCTCAGCGTCGCGGCGCCGGCGACGATCGCGCCGCGCTTCAGGATCGAGCGGGCGGTGGCCGGCGAGCGGATCGTGGTGTCGGGGGTGTTGTTCTCTTGGGCGGTCATGGATCTCACCTCGATGCGGGAGGCAGGGCCTTCCCTGCTTCGTGAGATGGACCATGGCGGGCGGCGCCTTACCTGGATTTCGCCCGACGATGACAGTTTCGTAAGGTTGGCGAGTCTCCCGGGCAGGAGCCAGCTTGACGTCGGCGCGGCCACAATGCTCCCTACAGTCGATGCGCGCGATAAGAGCAGGCCGAGATGAAATATATGATTGGTTGCATCGCTCTCGCCGCATTAGTGCTGGCCGGAGAAGGCGCCCTGGCGCAAAGCATGTCCGCCTATGAAACCGGGGTACGTCTCGCACAGCGCCGCGGCTATGATAATGCCAAATGCTATGGACGGGTCTTCGCCAAGCACGCGGTGGTCGTCGAAAGACCCGACGGGCGGAGAGGCTGGCGCGCCGCCTCGACACAAACCTACAATGCCGAGCTGCAACGACACTGCGGCGTCGACCGGCTGGGTGACCTGAGGCAGAGGCGACAGCAGTCTGGTCCAGTCACCTCGCAATATCGTGGCGGGGCGTACCAGGCCGGCCTCAGGATCGCAGCGAAACGAGGTTATTCCGGCCCCGCCGCTGCTTGCTTTGCGCGGGTTTTCGCCAATCAGGCCAGCGTTGGCCCGTCGTCGCTCCGTGCCGGCCGGATGACGTGGGGCGCCTATCTCACGCCGTCGATCAGTGGCGAAATGCACCGGCAGTGCGGTATCTCGGTCTGAGCTTGCTCAGGAATCGCCGCGCTTCATCAGTTCGTCCAACCTCGCCTGCTCGTCGGCAGAGAGTGCGGCGCTGGCCGGAGCAACGCTCCGGTTGCGTCTGCGCCAGAGGAAGACGGCTCCGGACAGCACGATCAGGAAGGGCGCGGCCCAAAGCGCGATCGTGCGCGCATTCATCGGCGGACGCAGCAGGACGAAGTCACCATAGCGCGCCACGATGAAGTCGATCACGGCCCTGTCGCTGTCGCCGGCGGTGAGCCGTTCGCGCACCAGGATACGCAAGTCCTTGGCGAGCGGCGCGTCGGAATCGTCGATCGACTGGTTCTGGCAGACCAGGCAGCGCAGGCCGGAGGAAATCCCCCGCGCGCGCTGCTCCAGCACCGGGTTCTTGAGGACCTCGTCAGGCTGCACGGCGATGGCCGGCGCTGAAAGGGCCAGCAACCCGGCGAGGAGGAGCGGAAGCGCGCGCATCGGGCTCACTCGGCCGGCTGCGGAAGCGCGGACGGTGCCGCAACCCGGCGCGGCGCGGCCAATCGGAAGCGCCGATCGGTGAGCGAGAGCGCGCCGCCCGCCGCCATCACCAGCGCGCCAATCCAGATCAGGAGGATCAGCGGCTTGTCGTGGAGCTTGACCGCGATGGCGCCGCTGGCGTCGGGCTCGCCCAGGCTGATATAGGCCTGCCCAAGCCCCACGGTACGGATGCCGGCCTCGGTGGTCGGCATGGCGCGCGCCGTGTAGATGCGCTTCATCGCCTCGACCGGCTTCTGCTCACGGCCGTCGGCGACAATGCGGAAACGAGCGGCGTCCTCGCGATAGTTCGGGCCGGTGCGCGGCGTCACCGCTTCCAGCGTCACCGTGTAGCGGCCGCTGGTCAGGCTCTCGCCGACCTTGAGCATGCCGATCGACTCGGTGCCCCAGGCCACGGCGGCGATGCCGATCACGCTGATGCCGACGCCGGCATGGCCGAGGGCCGTGCCCCAGGCCGAGCGCGGCAGGCCCTTCGCCCGCGACAGGATCGCCGATGCGCCGCTGGCGCGGCCGACGACACGTTCGCCGACTTCCCAGAACGCTCCGACGACGAGGAAGACGCCGAGCCCGATGCCGAGTGGCGCCAGCACGGGGCCGCCGCGAACGAAGGCGAAGATCGTCAGCGTGGCGACGACGCCGAGCCCGAAGGCCACCTGGGCGCGCTGGGCGGCGCCGAGCAGATCGCCGCGCTTCCAGGCCAGGGTCTGGCCGATCGGCAGCAGCAGCAGGAGCGGAACCAGCAGCGGCACGAAGGTGGCGTTGAAGAAGGGCGGGCCGACCGAGATCTTGTCGCCGGTGACCATCTCCAGCACGAGCGGATAGAGCGTGCCGATGAAGACGGTGGCGCAGGCCGTCGCCAGGAAGAGGTTGTTGACGACCAGCGCACTCTCCCGCGAGACCGGCGCGAACAGGCCGCCTTGCTTCAAGAGGGGCGCGCGCCAGGCGAACAGCGCCAGCGAGCCGCCGATGAAGGCGATCAGGATGCCGAGGATGAAGAGGCCACGCTGCGGGTCACTGGCGAAGGAGTGCACCGAGGTCAGCACGCCCGAGCGGACGATGAAGGTGCCGAGCAGCGAGAGCGAAAAGGTCAGGATCGCAAGCAGGATCGTCCAGACCTTGAGCGCGTCGCGCTTCTCCATCACCACGGTCGAATGGATCAGCGCCGTGCCGGCGAGCCAGGGCATCAGCGAGGCATTCTCGACGGGATCCCAGAACCACCAGCCGCCCCAGCCAAGCTCGTAATAGGCCCAGTAGGAGCCCATGGCGATGCCGAGGGTCAGGAAGGTCCAGGCCAGGAGTGTCCAGGGCCGGACCGCTCGGGCCCAGACCGCGTCGATCTTGCCCTCGATCAGCGCCGCGACGGCGAAGGCATAGGTGATCGAGAAGCCGACATAGCCGACATAGAGCAGCGGTGGATGGATCGCGAGGCCGAGGTCTTGCAGGATCGGATTGAGATCCTGTCCCTCCCCCGGCGCCGGGACGAGCCGGCGGAACGGGTTCGAGGTCAGCAGCGTGAAGGCGAGGAAGGCGACACTGACGCTGCCTTGCGCCGCGAGCGTGCCAGCCCGCAGCTTCGGCGGCAGCGAGCGGCGCGACAGCGCGACCAGCGCGCCGAACAGTACGAGGATGAGGACCCAGAGCAGCATCGAGCCCTCATGGTTCCCCCAGACAGAGGTCAATCTGTAGATCAGTGGCTGCGTCGAGTGCGAGTTGGCAGCGACGTTCTCGACCGAGAAATCGGACGTCACATAGGACGCCATCAGGCAGCCGAAGGAAATCGCGACCAGCAGGAAGTTGGCGATCGCAGCCGCAGGACCGACCGACGCCAGGGCCGGATCGTTCCGGGCCACGCCCCAGAGCGGCACGATCGTCTGGACGACCGCGACGCCGAGCGCCAATGCCAGTGCGAAATGACCGATCTCGACGAACACTGGCGCAGCCCTATTTCGTGGCCGGCGCTGTCGGCGCGCCGGGCTTGGTTTCGCCGGGCTGCCAATGGCCCTGCTTCTTCAACGCGTCGGCGACCTCGCGCGGCATATAGGTCTCGTCATGCTTGGCGAGGACGGAATCGGCGCGGAACCGTCCCGGCGCCTCGAGCACGCCTTCGGTGACCACGCCCTGCCCTTCGCGGAAGAGATCGGGCAACAGGCCAGTATAGCTGACCATTGTCCTAGTCTTGCCGTCAGTGACGGCGAAGCTGACGCGCTGGTTGGCACCACGCTCGACCGAGCCGGTCTCGACCAGGCCGCCGAGGCGCAGGCGCGTGCCAGGCGTGAGGCCCTTCTCGACGATCTCGGTCGGGCCGTAGAAGAAGACGATCGAATCCCGCAGCGCATAGGCAACGAGCCCGGCGGCAAGGCCGAGAACGATGCCAGCCGAGGCGATCACCACGAGGCGACGCTGCTTGCGGGTCAGGCGCTTGCGCGGGGGCGAGGCAGGGATACCGGCCTGGATGGTCATCGAGCGGCCTCCTGCAGGCCGAGTTCGCTACGCAACCCGTCGAGGGCAGACGCCGCCGCCCGATCGGACGCCAGGCGCTCGCGGGCCGTGGAGAGCGATTTCTGCGCAGCCTCGCGTTCACCGAGAACCGTCTGGGAGCGGATCAGACGAGACCAGTCGGCGAGACTGCCGCCGCCCTCGGCAAGTCGCGCGGCGAGGCCGTCGACCATGCCGCGGATCGCACCCATACGCTCGGCCTCGGGCAGGCTGGCGATTGCGTCGGACGGTGGGGAGGAACGCTCCAGCCCTTCGAGACGAGCCCGGACGGTCGCAGTCCAGGGGGCGTCGGCCGGCGCATCGGCAATCAGAGCCTTGAGCGACGTGATCGCGGCCGGCACCTGCCCGTCCTGCTCCTGCGCGATCGCCATGAAGAAGCGCGCCCGCGGATTGGCCGGATCGAGTTTCAGCGCCTCGGCGAGGCTCTCACGTGCAGCCGCCGTGACGACGCCGCCGGCAGCAAGAATCTGGGCCTCGGCCTGGCCGCCAAGCCGCTCGGTCGTCGCACCATCGTACCGGACCGCGTTGACGAAGGCCTTCGCGGCATCCTCGAAACGGCCCTGGCGGAGATAGACGGGGGCGAGCACGTTCCAGCCCTTGCCGTCGGTGGGGTTGGCGGCGAGATGCGCCTCGATCCGCGCCAGCGCCAGCTCGAAATCCTGTGCCGGATTGCCCTGCATCCGCGCCGCGAGCGGCTGATCGGGAACCGTCGGCGAGCCATAGGCGCCATAGACCAGCAGAGCCAGCAGGGGCACGCAGGACAGCGCGATGGCGGACGCCGCGCGGCGCCGACGCAGCGCCGGCTCGCTCTCTCCGGCGGGAACGGTCTCCGATGCCGTCTCGCGCAAAAGCCTGCGCGCGGCTTCGGCCTTGGCTGCCTCGGCCTCGGCGGCGCCGATCAGCTTGCGGCCGAGATCGCGATCGATCTCGGCGAGCTGGGCGCGGTAAAGCGCGGTCGCTCCGGCCGTGTCGGCGGAGAGTGCCGGCGCCCGGCGGCCGAGCGGCCAGAGCACCGCCATGACCGCAGCCCCCGTCATGGCCGCGAAGATGATCCAGATCAGCATTCGCCGTTCATAGCCGTTCGAAGGTGCCGGTTCATGTCCGAAGATGGCGACAAAGGGTCACGCGGGCAATGCGACGTCAGACCGCCGGCAGGACGAGACGGGCGCGAAGACCGCCGAGCGGCGAACGCTCCAGCGAGAGACCACCACCATAAAGCTTGGCGAGATCGACGACGATCGAGAGGCCAAGCCCTGAGCCCGGCGTCGTCTCGTCGAGTCTGCGGCCGCGTTTGAGAACCTCGGCCATCGCCTCATCGGGCAGGCCTGGCCCGTCATCGTCGATCAGCAGCACGAGACGTCCTTCCGGCGCCTGTGCCTCCGGTACCAGGCTGACCTGGACTTCGGTACGCGCCCATTTGAAGGCGTTGTCGAGGAGATTGCCGAGCATCTCCTCGAAATCCTGCTTCTCGCCGCGAAAGCGGACGCTGGCGGGCACGGTGTGGCTGCCCTCGATCGCCCTGCCCTGCGCGATCTTCTCGAACGTGCGGATCAGCGCGTCGAGCGAGGGAGAAATCTCGCAGATGCCGCCGAGCGCACCCGACAAGGCCGCGGCCCGGGCCCGGTCGAGATAATACTGGACCTGGTCGCGCATGATCGCGGTTTGGTGGCGGACCGTCTGGGAGAGGACGCCCTGGCTGGCCTCGGCCTCGTTCTGCATCACGCTGAGCGGCGTCTTGAGGGCGTGGGCGAGATTGCCGACCTGGGTGCGGGCGCGCTCCAGGATCTCGCGATTGGCGTCGATGAGCTGGTTGAGCTCGCCTGCAAGCGGGGCGAGATCGGGTGGATAGCGCCCGGCGATGCGGGTGCTCTCACCGGTGCGCACTGTGCCGACTGCCGAGCGCAAACGCGCCAGCGGACGCAGGCCGAAGCGGACCTGCGCGATCGTCGAGGCGACAAGGGCGAGCCCGAGGAAGAGGAAGGTCAGCGTCAGGGCGAAGCGGAAATCGCGGATATCGCCCTCGATCTCGTCGGCTGGCGCGGCGACCCCGACGGTGAAGCGGCCATCCTCGCCGACATCGATCTCCCGTTCGAGCACGCGCAGACGCCGCTCGTCCGGCCCCGAGATATAGCTCTCGCGCAGTCCGCGCGGATTGGGTTGCAGGTTCTGATCGAGCAGTTTCGGCAATTGCCCGCCGACGAGGGAGCGCGAGGTGCGCACGCTCGGGCGCTCGCCGTCGAGCCGGATGATCTGCCAGTACCAGCCGGAGAGCGGCAGGTCGAAGCGCGGCTCGCCGAGATCGCCGATCGCCTGGCGCTCGGCCTCGGGCGGCGCGGCGAGGTCGGCGACCAGTTCCTTGATGTAGACGCTGAGGCGCTCGTCGAAGCCGCGCTCGGCCGTCCGCCGATAGAAGGTCGTAAGGCCGAAGCCGGCGAGGATCAGCACCAGCGCGCAGCAGATCGCAGCCGAAATGAAGAGCCGCGCGCCAAGCGAGAAGCGCTGCCGCGTGACCGGCATGGCGCCCTCAGGCTTTCGCGGCAGCGATATAGCCGAGGCCGCGTACGGTCTCGATGACGTCGACGCCGAGCTTCTTGCGCAGGCGGCCGACGAAGACCTCGATCGTGTTGGAATCGCGGTCGAAATCCTGGTCGTAGAGATGCTCGACCAGCTCGGTGCGCGAGACCACGCGGCCCTGATGATGCATCAGATAGGCGAGCAACCGGTATTCGTGCGAGGTGAGCTTGACCGGGTTGCCGTCGACGACGACCCGGCTGGCGCGGGTGTCGAGGCGAACCGGGCCACAGATCAGCTCGGCTGTCGCATGGCCGGCCGCACGGCGCAGCAACGCACGAACGCGAGCCAGCAGCTCCTCGATGTGGAAAGGCTTCACGACATAGTCGTCGGCGCCAGCATCGAAACCGGAGACCTTGTCGCTCCAGCGGTCGCGCGCCGTCAGGATCAGCACCGGCATGGTCTTGCCAGCCCGGCGCCAGCCCTGCAGCACGGCGACGCCGTCGACCTTAGGCAAGCCCAGATCGAGAATCACCGCATCATAGGGCTCGGTCTCGCCCAGATAGAGACCTTCCTCACCATCGAGCGCCTTGTCGACGGCATAGCCGGCATTCTCCAGCGCATTGACGATCTGGCGGTTGAGGTCCTTGTCGTCCTCGACGACGAGCAATCGCACGGCGGCTTTTCTCCGATTGGCGGATCAGGAACGCGGCATAGCGGAACTAGCGGATATCCGCCACCTTGCCCGAGGCGCCGTCGAGCGTCACGCGGGCGACGCGGCCGTCGCGCTTCATCGTCGTCACCACATAAACGAACTCGTCGCCCTGCCGGCAGAGCCTGATCCGCAGGACTTCGCCAGGCGCGGCCTCGCGGGCATGGCGGGAGGCCACCGCCGGCTGCATGACCTTGCCGTCCGACACCGCTTCGCGCGTTTCCTGAGCTGACAGGCAGGCGATCGGCGGCGCCGCATCGACCGGTTCCACGGGCGAGGCAGTCGCGGTCACGAGCGCGAGAAACGCGACATTGGGGTCGAGCAGCATCATCGCCATTGGGCTAGCCCGGCATGCGTGAATGCGCCATGAACATCGGCGTGAGGCTAGCTCAGCGCACGGTGATGTGTCCACGCCGGGAAAAGCCGACACCGGCAACAATGCTGAGTTGCACCAATTCGACGTCCAACACAGCCTGGGCGCTGCCGAAATCGGCGAGTTCCTGCGCCGCTTCGTAGACCACCGTCGGTGCGCCGACATCGATGACCCTGATGACCTCGGCGCCGGCGCGTAGCGTGACGCGATAGCGCTCGACCTCCTCGCCCAGCGGTACCTCGACCGCTTCCCAGGAATCACCGCCGACGCGGCTGCGTCGAACCCAGCTCAAGGCGACGCCGAACGGCAGGCGTTTGGCGCGCGGGCGCACCGGGGCAAGTGGCCGCAGCGGTGCTGTTCCGACGGTTGCGGAGAGCTCGCGCATCGAGGCCGACGCGACATCGGCACTGGGCGGCCCGATCCGGTAGCGCAGATGCCGGCCGACATCGTCGAGGCTCGTGGTCAGCGCGACCGCCGCGCCGTCGAGGACAACCACGCGCGCACCGGCTGCCAATGTCCGCGCCGCCGCCGTCTCCGAACCGCCGAGCCCACGCACCAGCTGCGACAGCCGGAATGTCCGCGCTGCGATCAGCTCGACCCGCGCCGCCGTCGCGATCTCGACCTCCCCGGCAGGATCGATGAAGGCGAGCGCGTTGGCGCCGGCGAGCGCCTCCTCCGCTGCGACCGAGGCAAGACCGCCGCCACGCAGGCGGACATCGACGAAGGCATGCCGATCGGTCCGCCAAAGCGGCCCTGGCCTCAGCGCGCTCAAGGTTTCGCCCATGATCGATGGTGCCGCGACGATGCCAGCCAAGGCGAACGGCATGCCCTCAGTGGCGCGCCAAATCGCAAGCCCACCGGGCCACGGATCGGCGAAGGCTGCGAGTGATTGCAAGGGCGGCGGCGTGTCCCGCACGACCGGCAGGTCGAGGATCAGCGCATCCGGTCGGCCGGCGATCCGCGGCGTCACCTTCGGCGGGCGTGTCTCTGCCACTCCCGACGCCGCACCGCGATAGATCGCGGGCTCGACCGAGCGCGCATCGGCGCGCCGCGTCGGGCCATCACTGATGCGCGTCAGCCGGAACAGGCGCGGCTGGCCGACCACCTCCATGGAGACGACGTCGCCCGCCTCGAGGTCGATGCAACGTGGCGACAGGTCCAATTCGAGCGTTTCGCGGCCCGCCCAGATCTCCTGCAGCCGTTGATCGGCAAGCCGTTGCCCTTCGGCTCGGCGCGTGACCATCGGGAGCTCGACGGCATTTTCCCGCCGCGCGGCCCCGGCAAGGCGGCGCGAGCGCGCCGTCGCCTGGCGGTAGTCGTTGTTGCCGTCGATATGAACGAGGCGCAACTCGCGCGGCAGTTCGCTCTCCTGTGCCCGGCGCAATTCGAAGGGCTGGCCGTTGCGATCGAGCACGAGGTCGTCCGCCGACAACGCCCGCGCAATCGTCGCGGCGCGGCCACGGAAGGCGAGCTTGCCGGACGAGATGACGGCATCGAAGCCGAAGGCTTGAGTCAGCGGCTCGAGCGCCTGGCGCGCCGAGATCGGCCGATCGAGCACATAGCCGTCGGCGAAGCCGTCGACGGCGAGCTCGTACGGCGCAGGCAGGCCGTAATCTGCCAGGATCGCACGGACCAGCCGGTCGAGCGTCACGCCCTCCAATCGACCGTTGATCCAGTGGCCGGTCTCGTAATTCCCTCCGTCGGCCCAAACCGAGGTCAGATCGGGGAAAGCCGGGAACGGCCTGGCGTCCCAGGTCCAGACGAAGATGTTTGCCGGGTCGACCATGCGCGGGCCGAGCGAAAGCCAGGTTGGGTTGCGCTGCGGATCGAAACCGGGAAGCGCGGGGTCGAAACCCGACAGGATCGCCTCGATACCGCGCGCCTGGACGAGATCGTCGCGCGCCTTCGTCGAGAAATGCGGATAGCCGCCATCGATCGATTTCGGGTCGGGAAAGACGTTCGGTGAATTGCCGCCCTTGTCGACGGCGGGCAAGCCGACCTCGGTCAACCAGATCGGCTTCGAGCCGGGCAGCCAGCCGGTCGCACCGATCTCGAAGCCGGCGAAGCGCTCGACATGCGGGTTCAACCACCAGTTCGGCAGGTCCTTCGGCCGGAAGACCCAGGGCTTGCCGAAGGCGCCGTCGGTGATCGGCAGGCGCGTCTGCGCATAGCGGCTGGAGAGGGTGGAATAGTACCAGTCATAGCCTTCGCCCGCGGTCAGGCGATGGCGCAGATAATCGACATCGGCTGGGCCGCGGGCGATCGAAAGGTCGGCATGATCTGGCGTGTCGCGCCAATCGGAGAGCGGCGCATAATAGTCGATGCCGATCGCATCGATATGCGCGCTCGCCCAGAGCGGATCGAGCGGAAAGCGCACCTCCAGCCCGCCGTCGCGGACATGGGCGCCGTACTCGGTCCAGTCGGCAGCATAGGTCAACTTGACCGGCGGAGGCAGGATGGCGCGGACCTCGGCCGCGAGCGCGGTAAGGCCAGCGACCATCGGATAGTATCCGGGCGCCCCGCGCACCCGCGTCAAGCCGACCAGTTCGGAGCCGATGATGAAGCCCTCGACGCCGCCGGCCGCCTTGGCGAGCATCGCCGCATGCAGCACGGCGCGACGGAAGCTCCACTCGCCGGTTCGCGCGCATATGACCTTGTCGCCGTCGAGCGAGAAATCCGCAGCCGTGGCCGTGCCGAGGAAGCTCACGATCTGCCCGGTCGCGATCGGTGTGCCGTCAGGCGATCCGGCTTGGCCCGGCGCCGGCGAGCAGGTGATCCGGCCGCGCCAGGGATAAGGCGGCTGCGAGGCGTTGCCGGTGTGTGGATCGGGCAGGCTGTTGGCGTAGGGGACGTCCATCATCACGAAGGGGTAAAGCACCACTTCAAGACCGTAGACATGGCGCAGCCGCCGGATCAGCGCGACGACGCTCTCGTCCGAAGGCGTGCCGCCATAGGCAGGCAGGCCGCTCGACTGGCTGACGACGCGCGCGCTCGCCCGGTCGAGGCCGGCGACAGACCAAGGCGCGTCGGGCGTGTTCTTGTCGGCGATCTCGACGCGCGGCGCGATAGTGCAGGAACCGGCGCGCAGATCGTCGCCGAACCAGCTGACGACGAGGGAGATGCGCCGCAGGTTCGGGCAGAGCGCCAGCAGGTGGCCAATCGCGCCGTCGATATCGGTGGCGCTGTGCAATTGATGCCGGTTCTCGGCGATGGTGACGCCGGCTTCGGGCTCCTGGTTGACCAGGGTCGGCTGGTAGATGAATTCGCTCGCGCCCGGGATCAGCGTCACCGCCCGGATCATCTGGCCGAGGCCTGGCACCGCGCGCACCACCTCGAAGGAGAATTGCGGCACGCGATTGCCGTAGTCAGCAAGCGGGAAGCGTTCGAACACGACATAGGCCGTGCCACGATAGGCTGGCGCCGCGCCGGCTTCCTTGGCTGCGATCAGCGGATCGGGCTCCTGGTTCTCGAAGCCGCGATGGACCCGCAGCCCCAAGGTGTTGAAGTCGACCTCGCGCCCATTGGCCCAGATGCGGCGCACGAAGGCGATCGGCCCCTCGCAGACCGCGACCGCGAGATTGGCGTAGTAGCTGTAGGTGGTCTCGTAGGTCTTTTGCGCCTTCTGTCCGCCCTTGCCTCCGGCCTTGGTGCGGGTGACGGTGGTCGTCACCTCCTCCTCGAAGCGTGTCGCCCAGATCAGCTGACCGCCGAGCCTGGCCCGGCCATAGACACGGGGGATCGGCGCGCCTTCGGTCGAGGCGAGGCCGTCGATCTCCTTGAGGCGCGGGCCCTCGACGATGCGCGTCCCGCCGCCCCCGCCAAAGAGACTCTGGTCGAGGCTCGCCCCGGCGATCGCGCCGAGCGAACGGCCGATCATGGCACCGAACGGGCCGCCGACGGCAGCGCCCAGTACCGAGCCGGCGACCTGCAGAACAAGCGTGGCCATCAGGCGTCGAGCTCCGGAAAGGCGAAGACATGGCTGAGATGGCGTCGCCACCAGCCGGTGAAGGCGACTTCGCCGACCGCGGCGCCATCATGGGCGTGTAGGATGTGGTCCGGCTCGGTCAGGACGGCGCAATGCGCCGCCGGCAGATGCGCCCGCCAGCGGAAGAGCAGCACGTCGCCGGGACGTGCCTCTTCCGGCTTGACCGAGATCAGATGACGTTCCGCAGCCTGCGCCAGTGTCTCACCCGAGCCCTGCTGCGCCCAATAAGGCGAATAAGGCGGCGTCGGCTCCGGCTCGCCGCCATAGAGATCGCGCCAGACGCCACGCACCAGGCCGAGGCAATCGCAGCCGACGCCACGGAGCGAGGCCTGGTGATGGTAGGGCGTGCCGAGCCAGCCACGCGCTGCTGCGATGACACGCGCCCGTGTCGCATCTGCGCCGGTCATCGGAACAGGCTCCCCCCATCGAACGGCCCCGCGCCGGGATCGCCTGCCCCGGTGCCGCCGATGATGAAGTCGTTGCCCGGTAGATGCGGAAAGCCGCGGAAGTTGACGCCGTTGCCGAACTTGTCACGGCAGGTGGCGAAGCGCTTGTCGCAGCCTGGGAGTGCCGTGAAGAGATCACCGACAGCGATCGGGCGCGGCGCGGCCTGCCAGAGCTGCAGGATGACGGCACCGTCGGCATTGCGATGGCTGCGGATCTCTGTGGAAAAGCCAGTGTTCTGACCCGCCTCGAAAACCAGCCGCCCCCCGCTGAAACGCCCGTCCTGGAAACTGCCGAGGATCGGCGCCGTGATCGTGAGCCGGCCATCGGTGACGGAGACCGTCCCAAGCGCCGGAAGCGCCACGGCGCCGCAACGGGCATCGCCGAGATCGGCGGAGCAGCCCGCAGTGTAGAGCCGGCCGCGCTCCTCGTCGAAAGCCTTGCCGAGACCCCGGACCTCCGCGGTGAAATTGCTGTCGCTGCGTTTCACCTCGCCGACGAAGCCGGCCTCCAGCAGGGTGCGCTGGCTTGGATCGGCCCAGTTCACCAGCCAGAGCGCAACGCGGGCGTCGTCATAGAAGCCGCGCGACAGATCCTCTTCGTTGAGGCCGCTTGCCGCGAGGGCCCCGAGCACCTCGCCGCCACTGGTCGCAAAGCCGAGCTCCGAGCTGGTTTCTGCGGCTTCCAGGCCGGCGTTCGCGCGAAACAGGATGCTGTCGAAGGAAAGATCGCGATCGTGATCGGTGAAGCCGAGCACCGCGCCGTCACGGCGGGTCAGGCTCCAGCACCGGCACAGCGTGGTCGCCTCGCCGGCGACATGCGCGGCGAGTCCCGAAGATAATGTCCGCATGGCGAAGCCTTCAGTCGGCGATCTCGACGATCGGGATTTTGGGGATGTCGCCGGCCTCGAAGGCCGACAGATCGACCTCGATCGCATCGGTGTCGAAGCGAACGGGCACGTCGAAGGCAAAGCCGGCGCTGACGACGGAGCCGGCCGGCGGAGCATGGCCGACGGCGAAGGTGATTAACCCGCTGGCATGATCGCAGGAGACGACCGCCGGCTGCGGCTTCGCGACGCCGTCGACGGCAATCAGCACTGTCCCCGCGACCGGCTTGGTGATGCGGCGGACATAGGGCGCGTGCAGGCCGCCATAGAGCTTGCAGAGCTGGAAGACCCGCGCGGCGCCGTCGCCGACGCCGATCTGCTGGTCGCTCGCTGCGGAGGTCGCCGAGGGCGCACAACTCTTCCAGTCGAGCCGATCGCGCCAACGGAAACCGTAGAGCCGGCCGCGCCGCTCCTCGAAGAATGCGACGACCTCGGCCAGGGCGTCGAGCGTCCGGATGCCGAAACCGGCATCGTAGCGTCGGCGCGAATGGGCCCAGCGGCTGTTGCGGACCTCCCGGCCCGAGGCCAGCGTCACGACCTGGGTCAGCCGCTCCGGTCCGCCGCGGGCGCCGCGCGCGATCCCCGTGGGAAAGCGCACCTCATGGAAGCCGCTCATGCCGCCTCTCCCTGTCCAGTCATGATATGCGCTTCAGAGCGCGCGATTGCCGCGCGCCACGGCCCGCGCGATCGCCGCCGAGACCTGGGCCTCGGAACGGCGGAAGCTGTCGGCATCGGGCGTCGAGACCTGGACGGTGACGCTGACCGGGCGCCGATCGCCGCCGCCACCGGCCCGCACGCCGAGCTTGCCATCGGGACCGCGCGACAGCGGCATGATCGCCTCTGCCCCGCGTTCGCCCATCAGCCCTAGTCCACGCCCCATGGCGAAATAGGAGGGCGCGGCGACGACGCCGCCATCGGCGAAGAACGAGACCGGCGAGCCGCCGCCACCTCCTCCACCGCCCATGCCGCCGGTGAAGAGCCCGGCCAGGCTGTTGATGCCGGAGCCGAGCCAGCTCGAGATCGTGTTCTGCAGCGGCTTCAGCGCCGATTTCAGCAGGCCCTGACTCAGCGAGCTGCCGATGCTGCGCAGCACGTCCTCGAAGCGCTTGCCCTCGATGATCCCGCTGGCGAAGGCCGTGGTGATCGACTTGCCGAAGGCCTGTGCCGACTTGCTCAGGCTCTGGGTCAGCGTGTTGAGGGAGCGCAGGCCACCGACGTCGAAGGAGGAGGAATCGTCTTCGTCAGCCATCGGCGCAGCCTTTCCACTCATCGTTACGGGAAACGGGGTCCGGATGAGCCCGCATCAGCGCGTCCAGCGTCAGCCGCGACGGCGGTTCGCCTGCCTCCGCTGGCCGATGGGCCTCGATCGCGGCGATGATTTCGCGTGGACTCGCCGCCCAGAAGGCGTCCGGCGTCCAGCGCAAGCGCCCGAGCCCGAAGGCCATCACCTCGCGCCAGGGGAAGGGAACCGCCGCCGGAGCACCTAGGTGACCGGCGGCGACGGAGGGCGGACCTCCGCCCCCTCGCCTGCCGGCGCGAAGGTGACGTCGAGCAAGGTGATCGCCGCGGCGATGGCGCCGTTGAGCCCGCCGTCGAAGGAAAGCGCTGCGACCTCATCCGTGGCCAGCGCACCGCCGGCACCGCGTAAGCCTGCAGAGAGGATGCGCGTGATGTCGCGGGCCGAGAGCCGGCCAGCCGCGAAGCGCTCGCCCAGCGCCGGCAGGTTCTCGACCGAAAACGCATCCTCGAGTTCGGCGAGCGCTCCCAGGGTGAGCCGCATCGGCAGCGCCCGCCCCTCCACCATCAGGGCGACTTCGCCCCTGTAGCGATTGACCATGCGGCCTCTCCTCAGGCGAGCGTGAAGGAGAGCTGCCCCGCCGATTCCAGCGAGAGCTCGAAAGTGACCTCGGCGGCATGGTCGCCGCGATATTCCAGCGTCGAGAGCTGGAACGGCCCGGTGATCACACCGAAATCGGGCACGATCACCTGCCAGTCGCGGATCGCGCCGTCGAAGAAGATCTGGCGGACCAGCGCGTCCGAAGCCTCGTCCTTGAAGATGCCAGCGCCGCTGATGCTGGCGCGGCGCATGCCCGCCCCAGCCAGCAATTCGCGCCAGCGTCCGGCCGACTCCGCGTGGGTGACGTCGACCGCCTCGGCATTGAAGGCGATCTGGCGGGCGCGCAGGCCCGCCACGGTGACGAAGCTGCCGCCGGCATCGGCGGCCTTGAGCAAGAGATCCTTGCCTTTCTGGGCAGGCATGGGCGGTCCTTTCGGCTGGTCAGAGGGCCTCGGTGACGGCTCGGAAGGTCAGCGTCACCGTCGGCAGATGGGTCTTGGGATCGCGGGCGAGCTTCGAGGACAGCCAGCCGAGATTGACCAGCCGGTGGCCCTCCGGCGCGGGCGCGGTGCCTTCCAGGCTGGCGACGATGCGTGCCGCCGCCTCGAGCGCCTTGCGCGAGGAGGTGCTCTCCCCGGCCCAAACGACGAGCGAGAGCTTCTGCTCGCAGCCGCGATCGCTCCCGGTCGACCAGTCCTCGGCCGTGACCTCGCCATGGACGACGTAGAGCCCGCTCGCGGCGCGTGGCGGCTCGTCATGGATGCGGCCGGCCCCGATCAGCGCGGTCAGCCCGGCATCGCCGGAGAGATGTGCGTGGATCGCCCGCCGCAGTGGCAAGATGGCGTCGCTCATCGGCTGACCTCCTCGACCAGGCAGATCAGGCGCCGGCGACCGCCATCGGGATCGCCGACCACGCGGATGTCGAAGACCTGGTCGCCATCGCACAGGCGCTGGCCGGCATCGACGCCGACACGCCAGCGCAGGGTGATGCGGTGGCTCACCGCCTGCTCGGGCCGCTCGCCGCGCCAGCGTTCATTCCCAGAAAGCCATTCGACCTGGGCCCAGACCGCAGCAACAATCTCGAAGCCGGTGAGCCGCCCGCCGGCGCCGTCCGGCGTCTCGACGGGCGCCTCCAACACCAGCCGGCGGCGCAATGCGCCGACGGGGCGGCCTTTACTGATCTCCCTGATCATCACAGCCTCACGCGGCGAAACGGGGCGACCAGCGCAGCAATCTCGGCGGGCAGCCGCGTCGCATCACGGCTGACCACGTCGCCGCGATGCTCGAACCAGCGGCAGGCCAAGCGAAGCACGGCCTGCCGGAGCGGCGCCGGCACCGTGTCACGCGTCGCGCCGAAGCCGGCGACAAGATCGATCTCGATCGCAGCATGGGCACGGCCGGGTGCAGGGACCGGACCTGCAATCCTGATCAGCGGCGGATCGGAGCCTTCGACCAGCGTCAGCGAAGACGATGCAACGGCCTCTGCAGGGCCACTCGCGGGATAGACGCGTGCCACCGTGAGGCTGCGCACCGGCGATAGCGGCAGACGGATCTCGCCACCCTGCGGCCAGGCGTCGAGCACGATTCGCCAGCGCTGCTCGATCAGCAGACGGCCGGACGTCGCCTCGATCATAAGCCTGGCCGCGGTGATCAAGGTACCGAGCAGTTCGTCCTCGTCCGCGGTGAGGATGCGCAGGAAATCCTTGGCTTCCGACAGCGAGACCGGCTCGATGGCCGGCGGCGTCAAAGCGAGCGGCGTCATGATCCCTCCTCTTTCGGGTTTGATCGGCGCCGTTGATGCGCTATCGAGCCCAGCCCGACAGCGGAGACGGCTCGATGCGTGGCAGAACGGCGATTGCACTGGCGGCCCTGGCGACGGCATTTGCCGCAGCCAGCCCCGCCTCGGCCGTGGTCGGCGGGCGCGAGGGCGGGCCTGTCGCCGGCGCGACCGTAATGGTTCTCAATGCGCGCGGCGGCGTCTGCACCGGCATCGTGCTGTCACGCCGCGCCATCCTCACCGCCGCCCATTGCGCCGACTCCCGCGTCGATCTGCGCATCCACTGGCGCGAAGGCGGCGAGCCGGTCCTGGTCGAGCCGACGGCGATCGCGCTGCACCCCGAGTTCAACGCCAAATCCGTCACGAACCGGCAGCGCTCGATCGACCTCGCCTTGGTCAGGCTCAGCGCGTCTTTGCCGGCGCGCTTCTCGACCGCGACGCTGGTCGATGGCGGCCTGCCGCGCGCCGGCTCGCCGGTGACGTTGTCAGGCTATGGCGTTGCCCGCGAGGGCGATGCGAAGACGACCGGCACCTATCGCTCGGCCGCGCTTGCGACCGTCGAGCCTTACGGGCCCGGCAAGATCCTGCTCTGGGCCTCCGATCCGGCGACCGGCGGCAAACGCCCCGGCGCCGGAGCCTGCCAGGGCGATTCCGGTGGGCCGATCGTCGCGGGCTCGGACGGCATCGTCGCCGTCTCCAGCTGGTCGACCGGCCCGTCCGGCAAGCAATGCGGCCTGCTCAGCCAGGGCGTGCTGGTCGCGCCGCAACGCGGCTGGATCGATCGGACGCTGGCGGGTTGGGGCGAGAGCGCCGACTGGACCGGAGCACCTTGATGGCCTGCGCTGCGAAGAGCACTGGACTGCGCCGCAGCAAACCCTAGACTGGCACCATGGCAATGATGGCCTCGACCATGACCTCTCCGAAGCGCGCCGCGACTGTCGCAATCGCTTTTTGCGCGGGCCTGCAGATGGCTGCGCCGGCCCAAGCGGTGATCGGCGGCGTACAGTCACGAGCCGTCGACGGCGTGCGCGCCTCGACCTTGCGGGTCGAGACCAGCCGCGGCGAGCTCTGCTCCGGCGCGGCGATCTCCTCCGAACTCGTGCTCACCGCGGCGCATTGCCTGATGACCGGCGGCTCGGTCCGCGTGATCAGCCTCGACAAGCGCTTCCGCAACCGCACGCATGCCGTCGCGGCCGTGCTGCCGCACCCGACCTTCGTGCCCGGCACGACGCCACGCACCCAGCCGGGCGCTGACCTCGCGCTGCTGCGCCTTGCCACGCCGCTGCCGGCCGACATCCAGCCACTGACGCTCGGCAGCGGCCTGTGGCAAGGCGAGACCGTGACCATGGCCGGCTTCGGCCTCGCCTCGGAGACGAACAAGAAGACGGCGCGCACGCTGCGCGAAGTCACCCTGGTCAACGCCGGCAACTACACCACCGCCAACACGGTCAAGGTCGCGGTCGACACCGAGAACCGAGGCGAGATCCTCGGTGCCGGCGCCTGCCGCGGCGATTCCGGCGGACCGGTGCTGCGCGGCCCGCCCGGATCGCGCGATCTCGTCGGCATCGTTTCCTGGTCGAGCGGGCCGCTAAGCTCGCGCGTCAAGATGATCTGCGGCGGCTTCACCGCGATCACGCCGATCAACGATCATCGCGCCTGGATCGCCGAGGCGAGCGAGCGGCTGCTCAACTACGGCGACGAACCGCGCCAGGCGGGCGAGAACGCACGCCCGAGCGCGAGCTACAGCTGGTGGTTCGGCCGCTGACGCGGCCGAAACGAACGCTCAGGCCGAGAACTTCAGCCCCTTGATCGCAGCGAAGTCCTGCACGCCGCCGCCGACGCGCTTGGTCGTGTAGAACAGCACGTGCGGCTTGGCGGAATAGGGATCGCGCAGGATGCGCACGCCCGCCCGGTCGACGACGAGATAGCCGCGCCGGAAGTCGCCGAAGGCGATCGAGACCGAGTCCGTCGCGACGTTCGGCATGTCCTCGGCCTCGACGACCGGAAAGCCGAGCAGCGTCGCCTGCGCGCCCGCCGCGGCCGGCGGCTGCCAGAGATACTGGCCGGTCGAGTCCTTGAACTTGCGCACCGCGGCCTGCGTCTTGCGGTTCATCACGAAGCTGGCGTTCTGGCGATAGCCGGCCTTCAGCGCATAGACGAGATCGACCAGGATGTCGGACGGGTTCGAGGCGGCAAAGGCGCCGGCGACGCCGGTCTTCAGCGTGCCGATATTGCCCCAGCTCCAGCTCGTGTCCGCAACGGTCGGATAGGCGAGGAAGCCCTTGGGCTTGTCGACGCCATCGCCCGTGACGAAGGCGGCGCCCTCCTGCTCGGCGAAGGCGCTCTCGACCTCCTCGGCAATCCACTGGTCGATGTCGACGATGGCGTCGTCGAGCAGGGTCTGCGTCGCCGCCGGCATGGCGTAGAGCTCCATCGCCGGGAAGGAGAGCTCGGCCAGCGTCGGCGTGCCGGTCTGTGGACGCGCCGCCGTCTCCGCCACCCAGCCGGAGGCCGGGCCGGTGGTCGAGAACGCCTTCTTGTAGGTGCCGGAGGAAATGGTGCGCACCGTCGCGATCGAACGGATCGGCGAGACGCTGGCGAGGCGCCGCAGGATCTCGCCTTCGACGGCCGAGGGCGCCAGATAGCCGCCATCCGGACCGGAGCCGGCCGATAGCGCCTTGGCTTCGAGCCGCTTCAGGCCGGTGGCCTCGCCATGGCGAACGTAAGAGGCGAAGGCCGCCTTGTGCTCGGCCACGGCCGGGTCGCGCTCGTCGCTCGCGCCCAGCGCCGGGCGGCGACTGTCGAGGCTGAGCCGGTCGAGCCGGCGGCGGGTCTCGTCGAGCGCACCGTCGAGGCGGGCGAGCTTCTCGCCGGTGAGCACGTCGCCGCCCATGCGGGTCTCGAGCTCGGCCAGGCGCTCGTCATTGGTGACGCGATAGGCCTCCAGCGTATAGCGCAGATCGTCATAGATGGCGGCGGCCTCGCCGGTCGCCTTGGTCTCGGGAGCCTGGTTCAGCGCAGTCATGGAATCTCCTGTGGTTCTGCGGCTTCAGGTAGTTTTCAGGCGAAGGCTGCATGGCTAGAGCCGGATCCGATCAGGTTGGAACAACCTGATCGGTGAATCCGTCTCTCACTTTGAGACAGAGGCCGTTTTTGCCGATCAGCTAGCGATGCAAGCTGATCGGAACGGGCTCTGGCGGGCGCAGCGCCTTGACGGCGCTGACCCGGGCCTGCGGCAGCATCGGGAAGGTGACGAGTGAGATCTCCCAGAGGTCGACCTTCTCCAGCCGGCGCAGGCCGGTGCGCGGTTCGCTGCGGGCACGCTGCGAGCGGAACCCGATCGAAAGCCCGTCGACGGCGCCGTCGCGCATCAGCGCATGCAGCTCGCGGGCCCGCGCCACGGCGAGCGAGAGCCGGCCGCGGACATAGAGGCCGCGCGAATCCTCGCGCAGTTCGAGCCAACGGCCGATCGGCTGCGTCGGATCATGCTGCCAGAGCATCCGGATGCCGCCGGCGCCGCGGCGGGCAAGGCTGTCGCGGAAGGCGCCAGGCTCGACCACGTCCTTGCCGAGATCGGCGATGCGGAACAGGCTGGCATAGCCCTCGAAGGCGCCGTCCGGCTCGATTCTCGCCAGCGGCTGCGCCAGGAACTTGGCCTCCCGCGCCAATGCGGGATAACCGGGCGTCGCGGTTCTCATCGCGCACCTCCCCGTCCGCTGCGGCCATTGGCGTCGAGCTGCCCGAGCGTCTCGAAGAAGCGGCCGAACACGTCGCGCGGCGGCTGGCGACCGGGACGCGGCGCCGCCGCGCTCGATCTGACAGCTGCCGGAGCCGGCCTGGGCGGCGATTTGCCACCAGTCTTGCTCATGAATCTCCTCCCTCGTAGCGAGCGTTGAAGCGGGCGAATTCGCGCACGAACTCGTCGAAGCGCCGGTTGGCGGCAATCAGCTCGCGCAGGACGAAGAGGGCGAGCCCGGTGGCGCAGAAGGCCCAGAGCAGCAGCGCGAGATGGCCGAGATCGCCGCGCGCGACGATCCCCGCCGCAGCTTCATCGAATGGGCTCATGACGACACCTCCCGGCGGCCGTAGCCGACCGCTTCGCGTTTCTCGTCTTCGCTAAGGAAGCCGGCGGCGGAGACCCGCCGCCAGAGAGATTCTCGCTCCTCCGCCAGCGCCTCGACGGCATCGAGATCGGGCTCGAGCACCAGCGCATCGCCGAAGGCCGGGCCGAGCCATTGCGCCAGCGACTGGGCCGTGCGCCTGACCAGCGGGATCAGCGTCTGGCGCCAGAAGGCGCGGTTGGCCTCGGCGAAGTTGGCGTGAGTGTTGTCGCCGGGCAGCCCGAGCAGCAGCGGCGGCACGCCGAAGGCGAGCGCGATCTCGCGGGCGGCGACGCCCTTGGCGGCGACGAAATCGAGCTCGGCCGGCGACAGCGACAGCGGCTTCCAGTCGAGCCCGCCTTCGAGCAGGAGCGGGCGCCCGGCATTGCGCGCGCCCTGGAAACCGTCCTCCAGCTCCTGCTTCAGCCGCTCGAACTGCGCCTCGGTCAGCGTGCCGCCTTCCGGCCCGTCATAGACCAGGGCGCCGGAGGGCCGCGCCGCATTGTCGAGCAGCGCCTTGTGCCAGGCGCCGGCGGCATTGTGGACATCGAGCGAGCAGGCGGCCGCCTCGACCGGCGAGAGACCGTAATGGTCGTCGACCGGATGGAACAGCGACAGATGCAGGATCGGCGGCAGCGCGCCCTCGTCCTGCCGGAAGCGGATGGTCTGGGCGCCGACCGTATAGTCATAGCTTTCAGGCCAGCCATCGCGGCCTGGGACGACGCGCATCCGGTCGGGCCGGAGCGCATAGAGCTCGCGCGGCTCGCGGTCGATACTTGCCGCCTCGACATAGGCATTCCCGGCGACGAGCAGGTGGCCGTAGAGCATCTCGCGGAAGGCGATGCCGCCCTGGCGCGGATTGGGCCGCTCGATCAGCGCCAGCGCCGGATGCTCCGGCATCTCGCGCCCATCGACCTTAGCGATCAGCTGAGTCTGCGCCGCCGCCTCGGCGATCAGCCGGACGCAGCGATGCACCACCGGATTGCGCTGGTAGCCCTCTCTTGCAAGGGCGCCGTAGTCGCGCGGCGTCCAGACCGGGCGGCCGGCCTCATGCAAGGCGATCAGCGGCCCGACGCGCGAGCGCTTCTGTTCCGGCGCGGCAGGACCGCGCAGGTTGCGAAGGAAATTGAGCATGGGTTTCTCGCTATGAAGTGCAGATCACGCTCGGGCTTGGCCCAGACATCCCATCAACCATCCGAGTCATCCCGGGCGACCGAAGGGAGACCCGGGATCCATTCCTGAGCTTCTCCGAAAGAGGTTCAGGCATGGATCCCGGATCTCCCTTCGGTCGTCCGGGATGACCTCGGAAGTTGGACTAAAGTCCCCTCACCCGCGGCCGGCCCTTCGGCCCGAGCATCAGATGCGTCAGCGCCCAGACCAGGGCGTCGAGCCGGTCGGGCGAGCGGCCTGAGCTCAGCCCCGTCGGGCCGAAGTCGCACATCTCGTCTTCCAGCGCGGGAAACGCGCCGGCATGACGGACCCGGCCCTGCGCATACAACGCCGCCACAGGCTCCGCCCGGAGGAATTTTCCGCGCGAGGCGCGAACCGGCGTCACCGGGACGCCCGGATCAACCTCGCGGATGACGCTTCCCGCCATCTCGCCGCCCTGGTTGACCTCGACGACCAGCGCATCGGCCTCCAGCCGGCGATAGAGCGCGACGGCCGCTTGAGCCCATTCATGCGGCCTGGCTCCGGCAAGCGTCCCATCCGCCAGCACATGGCCGATGCCGTCGCGATCGATCCCGGCTGCGACGAGCCCGCAGCTATCGGCCCGCTTCGACGAGGAGGCCGGCGGATCGATCGCCACCACGATCCGCGCCAGCGGCGGCGCTTCACCCTCGCGGCGCTCCTCGATCAGTGCTCGGCTCCAGAGCGCATCCGCGCTCTCCTCGACGATCTCGCCTTCGAGCTCCTGCCGGCCGAGCCGGGTGCCGCCATACGCCTGCTGCACGCTGTCGAGAAAACTCGGCGCCAGGTTGAAGCGGTTGGCGCTGGTCGCCGCCCGGCTGACCGCGACACGCGGGTCACCGAGCAACCGCTTGATCAGCGGCAGCGGACGCGGCGTCGTCGTCACCACCTGACGCGGCCGGTCGCCGAGTCTCAGGCCGAGTTGCAGCATGTCCCAGGTCTCCTGAAGGTTCGGCCACTTCGCCAGCTCGTCGGACCAGGCGGCGCCGAATTGCGGCCCGCGCAGTCCCTCCGGGTCCTCGGCGGTGAACACCTGCGCGATCGCGCCATTGCCCCATTCGAGCCGGCGGCGCGATGGCGACCAGACCGGCCTCTCCCAGCGATGATGGATCGCCAGCAGGCCGGAGACGCCCTCGATCATCACGTCGCGAACCTGCGCCTGCGTCTCACCGACGAGGGCAATACGACCGACGGGTTCGGTCGCGAACGGCCAGCGCCCCAGCGCCGCACCACGCACCCATTCGGCACCGGTTCGTGTCTTGCCGGCGCCTCGTCCGCCAAGAACGAGCCAAGTGAACCAATCGTCATGTGAGGCGGGGAATTGATCCACGCGCGCCCAAGTGGCCCAGGTCGTCAGGATAATCTGTTGTTCTTCAGGTGAGGCCGTCTCCATGAGGCGGCGCACCAGCCGTGCCCGCCTCCTCGGCGGCAAGGACCGCAAGACGGCGTCCAAGCTCTCGGCGAAGCTCATCGACCCGGCGCAATCCTTCGGCGGGGCTGGGCTCATCCTCGGATTTTCCTCCCTCCCCCGCTGCAGCAGAATCCAGTGCGACCAGCTCGCGCACGGTGCGAGCCAGCGTCGCCAGCGTCTTGGCGTCGACCTCACTTGCCGCGGCGCCAGCCGGCAGTTCGGCCAGGTGCGCCTCATGCGCTTCGAGCTGCGTCTGCGCCGCCTTCCAGAGCTTGCTGATCACCGCCTTGCGGCCGCTCGGCGCGGGCTTGCGCTTCGCCGCCGGCCGAGCCGGGGCGTTCTCGTCAGTCTCGTCGGTCATCGGAAACCTCGGCTCGGCCCGGACACGCAAAAGCCGCCGGCTGGGCAGCGCGGCGGCTTCGTTCGTCTCAGGCGCAATTCGTGAGCGTTCCCGATCTCTACCCGATCAGTGTCACGATGTCAAGGACAAAATTCCCAATTATATACTTGACAAAGCAATCTTCGACGGTATCCTGATACCGCGTGACAGGCCGGCATCATCGCCGCATCAATGCGACGGATTTGCAAAGTTGATTCGAGAATCAGCGTGACGAGTGCGATGACGCCCCGGTGACGAGGAACGCTGAATTATCCAGTGTGATAACTCAGTGGGTTAAGCGAAGCGTTTGACAGGTGGTCAATTTGGATGCTTGCTTATTTCCAACAAGGCAACGCGCACGCGCCACATGGCGCTAAGCGGAAAACCGCATAGCGTGCCAACGGGAGGAACAAGCAAGGTGAGCATTCGTTAACATTCTGTGGCGATGCTAGGACGCCGACGGCGCATCCTAGTTGGGCCCGTGAGGGCTCGCCAATTCCTGGCCCGAGAAGGCGTGCGCTGCTGGCAGGCGATTCGCACCCGTCGAAGGAACACGAGATGCTGAGTGATCGACGCAGAACGAGTCAAGGAGACGGCCCGGCCGTGTCCACAGACGATCTGTTCGCGCGCACGCTCAAGACCATGCTGAATTCGCCGCCCTCGCCGGCGGTGAAAAAAGAGGGGGCCCAAAGGCCCCCCAAGGTAGTAGCAGCTACTAAGACAGTCCGGCTCAGCGCTCGTAAACCAGCGCAGAGCCGGACTGACACACAAGGCCGATAGCGTGATGGCAGTCGGCCTTGTTGTGGTAGCCCTCGCCGGAGTTCGCAATCTTCCGATTGTTCGCGGCGTAGAGAGTCCACCGCCACTGGCGGTCAGCATCGATATAGACGACGTAGTACATGCCCGAATCTCCTGATCAGGCGGTTGCAGAAAGGCGGTATCTCTTCGAGTACCGCCACGACGGTGCGGAATGGGGTGTCGAGATAGCCGCCCGCTCCCCGGAAGAAGCCAAGCGCCGTCTCCAAGCGATGACTTGGGCCCGCTTTGAAGGCGAGATCAAAGCCAGTGCGCGCATTCCTGGCGCGGGCACGATCCACCGAATCGTCACGCGCTGCCGCCATCTTACCAAGCGAATTGGTTTGTAAATACCCTATCGTTGCATTGTCCACATAGCCGCCCACCGTATAAAGACTTGCTTATGTCTTTATGGAACGGCGCCAGCGCAAGAATGCCTTGGCGGTTTGCTTATGCGATCACGGCATTCGGAGGTCTGCGATAGGTAAGGCGCTTGCCGGTGATGCCCTTCAAGGCGTTCTCAGCGCGCATCGTGTCGTTGATGCCGAGCTTCACGCGGTTGTTGTAGCGAAAGTCGAACTCGGCAAGGTAACGGTGCAGGTGCTTCTCAGCGCAGTGCTGATAGATGCCCTTCATGCCGCGCTTGAAGATTGAGAAGACGCCTTCGATCGTGTTGGTGTGAACGTCGCCGCGAGCGTACTCCTTGGCGCTGTGGCGCACGGTGTCGTGGCGGGCGAACTCAGTGCCGACAACGGTGTAAAGGCGGCTCTCGTCCGTGTGCAGGCGGCTTTCGCGGCGAATGTTGGTGACGACGATCTCGCGCACGCTCTCAGCGTTGGCCTTATCGACATGGAAGGAACGAACACGGCCGCCGCGCTCGACCAGGGCGACGACCGCGCGCTTACCTGACGGGCCGCCCTTGCCCTTCTTGATGAAGGGCTCGCCGCGCGTGTTGAGTTTGGGCTGATACTCGGTCTTGCCGAAATAGGTTTCATCGGCCTCGACAATCTGGCCTTCACCGCCCATCGGGCCGCGCGTGTCATCACGCATGGCCTCGCGGATGCGGTGGCACATGAACCAAGCGGTCTTGTAGGTGACGCCAAGCATGCGGTGGAGCTGATGGGCGCTCATGCCCTTCTTGCTGGCGCACATGAGGTGCACGGCGAGCATCCACTTGTTGAGCGGGATTTTGGAGCGCTCGAACACGGTGCCGACCGTGACGGTGAACTGCTCGCGGCATTCGGCGCACTGATAGAGGCCGGCGCGGTGGGCTTTGCCCTTCAAGCCGGTGATCTTCGCAGGATCTGCATTGCCGCAATGAGGGCAGATCGCGCCGTTCGGCCAACGCTGCGCTTCAAGGTGCTCGCGGGCCTTGTCGGCGTCTGTGAAGATCGGGTTGTCGAGGGCGGCAGACATGGGCTTGCTCCTGTGGTTAGGAGCATAGCCCTAAGGTTTGCTTTGTCAAGTATATAATTGGGACAAAATTCCTATCTAACGGAGAGGCCTCAAACCTCCGTCTTCTCCACCCATTTGATCTGGGTCTGCGGCTGGTAGGCGTCCATCTTGTCGAGCAGCGCCGCCGGATCGGTCTCCATCATCGCCATGTCGCGATGAGCCTGCCACATGAAGCCGGCCTTCGTCGTGTTGTCGAGGAAGGCGGCGAGCGCGTCGTAGAATCCATCGATGTTGAGGAAGCCGAGCGGCTTGCCGTGGATGCCGAGCTGGCTCCACGTCCAGATCTCGAAGATCTCCTCGAAGGTGCCGATGCCACCAGACATGGCGATGAAGCCGTCGGAGAGCTCGGCCATGCGCGCCTTGCGGATGTGCATGGTCTCGACCACGTCGAGCCGGGTCAGCTTGTTGTGGCCGACCTCCTTCTCGCGCAGCGCCCGCGGGATCACGCCATGGACCTCGCCGCCGGCTTCGAGCGCGGCATTGGCGACGATGCCCATCAGGCCAACGGCACCGCCGCCATAGACCAGCGTCAGGCCGCGCTGGGCGATGGCCGTGCCCATGGCGCGGGCGCGCTCGGCATGGATGGGATCATGGCCCGGACTCGAGCCGCAGAAGACACAAACGGATTTCATGAGGCGAGTGCTTGCAAGATGCGGGCCCAAGAGCGCTGGCCCTTGTGGAAGGAGGACAGATCGTACTTCTCGTTCGGCGAGTGGACGCGGTCGTCGTCGAGGCCGAAGCCGACGAAGAGCGTATCGAGCCCGAGCGTGCGCTTGAAGTCGCCGCCGACGGGGATCGAGCCGCCGCTGCCGATCGAGACGACGCGGCCACCCCATTCCTCGGAGAGCGCCTTGCGCGCCTTCTGCAACACCGGCGAATCGACCGGCACCGCCAGCGCTGGCGAGCCGGAATGGCTGATGAACTCGGCGGTGACATCCTCCGGCAGGCGCTCGCGCACGAACTGGTGGAAGGCGGCGGCGATCTTGGCCGGGTCCTGATCGCCGACGAGGCGGAACGAGACCTTGGCCGAGGCCTTGGCGGCGATCACCGTCTTCGAGCCCTCCCCGGTATAGCCGCCCCAGATGCCATTGACGTCGCAGGTCGGGCGCGACTGGATCTGCTCGATCAGCATGCGGCCGCGCTCGCCGACCGAGTGCTTCAGCCCGACCTGGCCAAGAAATTCCTTCTCGGTCAGGTTGAGATCGGCCCATTCGGCCTTCTGCGCATTGGTCGGCTCGTGCACGCCGTCATAGAAGCCGGGGATGGTGATCCGGCCGGTCTCGTCATGGATCTCGGCGATGATCTTGGTCAGCACATGGATCGGGTTCGCGGCGGCGCCGCCGAACAGGCCCGAATGCAAGTCGCGATCGGCCGCGGTCAGCCTGACCTCCTGATAGACCATGCCGCGCAGGGTCGAGGTGATCAGCGGCGTGACGCGGTCCCACATGCCGGTGTCGCAGACCAGCGCGAAATCGGCCTTCAGCTCGGCGGCATTGGCCTTGATGAAGCCCGGCAGGTTGACCGAGCCGGATTCCTCCTCGCCCTCGACCAGGACGGTGAGGCCGATCGGCAGGTCGCCGGTCTCGGCGAGCGTGGCGCGAATCGCCTCGATGAAGGTCATGACCTGACCCTTGTCGTCGCAGGCGCCGCGGGCGAGGATCGCTTTCCGCCCGGGCTCGATCTCCTTGACCGCCGGCTTGAATGGGTCGTTGTCCCAGAGCTCGAGCGGATCGACCGGCTGGACGTCATAGTGGCCGTAGAACAGCGCATGCGGCGCGCCGGGCTTCGGGCGATGCGCAAGCACGACCGGATGGCCGCCGGTCTCGCGCAGTTCGGCCTTGAAGCCGAGGCCTTCCAGATCACGACGGAGCCATTCGGCTGCCTGGCGCGTCTGCGTATCGAAGGCCGGGTCGGTCCCGATCGAGGGGATTTCGAGCCAGGAGGAGAGGCGCGCCAGCGAAGCGTCGAGATCGGCGTCGAGGCGGGAGAGGACTGCGGGAAGCTGGGACATGGCACTCACTGGAGGCTGATTCCGGTGGCGACATCATGCCTAGTCGCGCGCACGATGCCAGCCGTCCTGACGCATAGCAGCTTGCGTCGCGGCGGCGTCTACAACTCGTCCATATCCTCAGGCCACATCCGTGCGCCGTGCAGGACGCGAAGAACCCGAATCTTGTCTGCGGTCACAGCATAGACGGCGATATAGGGCGTGCGCTGAACGACCAATTCGCGGGTCCCTGCGATCCTGCCTGGCCGACCGCTTTCCGGAAACCGAAGGAGCCGGCGCACGGCGAAAGCGATCCGCTCGTCGATCTCGGCGGCGGCCTTCGGATTGTCGGCTTCGATGTAGCTGAAGATCTCGTCGCGGTCGGCAAGAGCGAACGGCGACCAGACCAAGCGCATCATGCTTTACCGCCGGCCTTGCGAAGGGCCGCAGCACGGCGCTCGGCAAAACGGGCCTCGGCCTCGACGTCCTCGACATCGGGACGCTCATCCGCCAGCGCCTGGAGCACTTTCGCGCGGAACCAGGCGTCGTGCGCGTCACTATTGCTGACGAGTTCGAGAGGCAGCGCGCCCTCGTTTGCCGTCCGCGTCAGCAGAATGCGCACGGCGTCCGATACAGTCAGGCCCATGCCCTCGAGAACTGCCGTCGCGCGGTCCTTTACATCAGCATCGATACGCGCCTGCACCAAGGCATTCTGAGTCATGACGAGGCTCCCTGCAGGAGTCTCATGTAATGCATCTGAATGACAATGGCCAGATACAGCGTCTGATCTCGCTACCGCCGCCCGCCTGTTAGGCTCCCGAGCACACCACGCAGGATGGCGGTACCGACCTGCCGGCCGATCGAGGTGGCGGCCGAGCGCGCCGCCGAGGTGATGATCTTCTCGGTCATGCTCTGTGGCAGCGGGCCGCCACGGCTGCCCGGACCGGTCTTCGGGCGCTCCCGAGTGCCGCCCAGCCAGCCGCCGATCGTGTCGAGAATGCCGCCGCCGCCTTCGGTCGAAGCTTCGATCGGCGAGCCGTCGGCATTCATGCCCTTGCGCTTCATCAGCGCCTCATAGGCCGACTCGCGGTCGACCATGGTGTCGTATTTGCCGGTAAAGCCGGAGTCGCGCATGCATTGCGCCCGCTCCTGCGGCGTGACCGGGCCGACCTGCGCCATCGGCGGGGCGATCAGGCAGCGCTCGACCATGGTCGGCGAGCCCTTGCCTTCCAGCGTCGAGACCAGGGCCTCGCCGACGGCGAGCTGGGTGATCGCCTGCTCGGTGTTGATCTTCGGATTCTGCCGGAAGGTCTCGGCGGCAGCCCTGACTGCCTTCTGGTCACGCGGGGTGAAGGCGCGCAGCGCGTGCTGAACACGGTTGCCGAGCTGGGCCAGCACCGTATCGGGAATGTCGAGCGGGTTCTGGGTGACGAAGTAGACGCCGACGCCCTTGGAGCGGATCAGGCGCACGACCTGCTCGACCGCGGTCAACAGCGCCTTGGGCGCGCCGTTGAAGAGCAGATGCGCCTCGTCGAAGAAGAAGACGAGCTTGGGCTTGTCGAGATCGCCGACCTCGGGCAGCTGCTCGAACAGCTCGGAGAGCAGCCAGAGCAGGAAGGTGGCGTAGAGCCTGGGATTGGCCATCAACTTGTCGGCGGCCATGATGTTGATCACGCCACGGCCGTCGCGATCGGTCTTCATCAGGTCGTTGATATCGAGCGCCGGCTCGCCGAAGAACAGGTCGCCCTTCTGGTTCTCCAGCACGAGCAGAGCGCGCTGGATCGTGCCGACCGAGGCGGAGGTGACGTTGCCGTATTTGGTCGTCAGCTCCTGCGCGTTCTCGGCGATGAAGCTGAGGATCGCGCGCAGGTCCTTGAGGTCGAGCAGCAGCAGCTTCTGCTCGTCGGCGATGCGGAAGGCGATGTTGAGCACGCCTTCTTGCGTGTCGTTGAGGTCGAGCAGGCGCGCCAGCAGCAGCGGGCCCATCTCGGAGATGGTGGCGCGAACCGGGTGGCCCTGCTCGCCGAACACGTCCCAGAACACGGTGGTGAACTGGTCGGGCTCGTATTTGAGCCCAAGCTCCTCGGCGCGCTTGACGAAGGGCGGCTTGGAATTGCCGGGCGCGGCGATGCCGGAGAGGTCCCCCTTGATGTCGGCAGCGAAGACCGGCACGCCATGCTTGGCGAAGCCTTCCGCCAGCACCTGCAGCGTCACCGTCTTGCCGGTGCCGGTTGCGCCGGTCACCAGGCCGTGGCGGTTCGCGAGCTTGAGCAGCAGCACCTCCGGCTTCTCGCTCTTGCCGATCAGGATCGTGCCGTCATCCGCCATGGTCGCGCCTGTTCCGTTGCCATAAGGTCGTGCAAGGGATGTAGCGAAACGCGAGGTTGGGCGGAAGCATGAAGATCGCTTCCATCCAAGATAGTTTATGTGTAAACTATCTTGAGAGCACCAGCAGGCTCGTCATAAGAGGATCGCACGATGGAAGAACTGATCTCCCGCATCACGGCCGTTTCCGGCCTCGACGAGTCGCTGGCGAAGAAGGCGATCGGCATCATCCTCGCCTTCCTGCAGAAGGAAGGCCCTGCGGCGGAGATCGGCCAGCTGATGGCGGCGCTGCCGGGCGCGCAGGAACTCGCCGAGACCGAGGGCGGCGCCAAGGGCGGGCTTCTCGGCACGATCGGCGGCCTGATGGGCGGTGGCGGCGGCGTGATGGCGCTCGGCGGCCAGCTGATGGGCGCCGGCCTGTCGATGGGCCAGATCCAGAGCGTCTCGAAGGAGATGTTCGCCGTCGGCCGCGAGCAGGCGGGCGAGGACACGATGGGTGCGATCGTCGGCGCGATCCCGGGCCTCGGCCAGTTCGTCTGAGCCAACGCAACCCTCACAAGTTTCCGGAACGCCGCCCTATCGGGCGGCGTTTTCGTTTGCAGGCATAGGAGTTCCCTGTCGCGGGGATCGGCATTTCGGCACGGCTTTCCGACCAAGGGGGCATTTGCGTTCGCGCCGAGCCATGGCAATCAGGACTTCGCGGTTGCACAATGGACCGCCAACTGGCGTGTGCTCCACCGCCTGACGGAAGTGGCGGGAGGAACGCGTGCAAGGAGTTCGTTGCTGATGACCTCGACAGTCCTCGCCGATCTGCCCTTCATGGACGCCTTCGCCACGCCGGGCGAAGCGCAGTGGCGTGCCGCGGTCGACAAGGTGCTGAAGGGCGCCGATTTCGAGAAGAAACTGGTCGGGCGGACGGCGGACGGTGTCCGGATCGAACCGCTCTACGAGGCGGCAGCCGAGGAGGGCGCACGCCCGCTGCGCGCCGAGGCCGGACGTTGGCGCGTCGCGGCGCGCGTCGATCACCCTGATACGGCTGAGGCAGCAAAGCTCGCTCTCGCCGAACTGGAAGGCGGCGCCGATTCTCTCAGCCTGAGTTTCGCCGGCGCGCCCGCGGCGCGCGGCTTCGGCCTCCAGGCGACGACTGTCGAAGAACTCGACGCCGTCCTCGACGGCGTCATGCTCGATCTCGTCCGCCTGCGGCTCGATCCATCGCCTGGCGGTCGCAAGCAGGCGCTGCTGCTGGCCGATCTGGCCGGGAAGCGCGGCCATGCCCCCTCCTCCCTCCAGATCGATTTCGGCATGGAGCCGATCGGCGTACTGGCGAGCTCGGGGGCGCTCACCCCCTCCTTGCCCGAGCTCGGCAAGCGCATTGCCGAGACGATCGCCGCGCTGAAGGCGCGCGGCTTTGCCGGTCCCTTCCTCGCCGCCGATGGCCGGATCTGGCATGAGGCCGGCGCAACCGAGGCGCAGGAGCTCGGCGCTGTGCTGGCCACGGCGGTGACCTATCTGCGTCTGCTGGAAGCTGAAGGACTCCCGCTCGCCGAGGCGCGCGACGCCATTTCCTTCACCCTCGTCGCCGATGCCGACGAATTCGTCACCGTTGCCAAGTTGCGCGCCGCGCGGCTGCTCTGGGATCGGGTGCAGCGCGCCTGCGGGCTCGACCCCAAGCCCGTGTTTATTCATGCCGAGACGGCGTGGCGCTCGCTGACACGGCGCGACCCCTGGGTAAACCTCCTGCGCGGCACCATCGCCGCCTTCTCGGCCGGCATCGGCGGGGCGGATTCGATCGGCGTGCAGCCCTTCACTGCGGCGCTCGGCCTGCCCGACGGCTTCGCCCGGCGCATCGCCCGCAATACCCAATTGATCCTGCTGGAAGAAGCCAATCTCTGGCGCGTCGCCGATCCGGCCGCCGGGGCCGGCGGCTTCGAGGCACTGACACAGGCGCTATGCGAACAGGGCTGGCGCAAGTTCCAGGATCTCGAAGCCGAAAACTCCGGAGACCTGACCGGCATCGTCAGCGCACTCGCCAACGGCCATATCCAGAAGGGGCTGGCGCGAGAACGCGACGCCCGGGCCAAGGCGATCGCGACCCGGCGCGAGCCGATCACCGGCACCAGCGAGTTCCCGAACCTGTCGGAAGCCTCGGTCGCGGTGCTGGCACCGCCGCCGGCAGCCACGCCGAGCAGCGACACGAGCGGTGATGCGATCACCGTGGAAGCCCTGCCGAGCATCCGTTTGGCCGAGCCGTTCGAGGCGCTGCGCGCCAGCGCCGACATTGCGGAAGCTGCCGGTGAGCGGCCGAAAGCCTTCCTCGCCACGCTGGGGCCGATCGCCGGCTTCACCGCCCGCTCGGGCTTCGCCCGCAACCTGTTCGAGGCCGGCGGCATCGCCGCGCCCTCCGGCGACGGCTTCGCCAAGGCCGGCGCGACCGATCTCGACGCGCTCGTCGCGGCCTTCCGGTCCTCCGGTGCAAAGCTCGCCTGCCTGTGCGGCTCGGATGACAGCTATGCCGCCGAGGCAGTCGCTGCTGCGAAAGCGCTGACCGCGGCTGGCGCAACCGTCTGGCTCGCCGGCCGCCCGGGCGACCAGGAGGCAGCGCTGCGCGAAGCCGGTGTGACGAACTTCGTCTTCGCGGGCGGCGACGCCATCGCCGTGCTGCAGGACGCGCTGGCGATCGCCATATCCCCGGTCAGCACCAGCAAGGGATAAGCATGCCGATCGCTCTCACCATCGCCGGCTCCGACTCCAGCGGCGGCGCCGGCATCCAAGCCGACCTCAAGACCTTCGCGGCGCATCAGGTCTACGGCGCCAGCGTCATCGTCGCGCTGACCGCGCAGAACACCACCGCAGTGACGGCGATCCATCCGGTGCCGGCCGATTTCGTCGCCGCCCAGCTCGATGCCGTCTTCGATGACCTTGCGGTCGATGCGGTCAAAATCGGCATGCTCGCCACCGCCGAGCTGATCGAGACCGTCGCCGACGGGCTGGAACGCCACAATGCCAAGAACATCGTGCTCGACCCGGTGATGATCGCGGCCTCCGGCGGACGCCTCCTGCGCGAAGACGCGATCGAGGCGCTGAAGCGCCGCCTGCTGCCGCTCTGCACGATCGTGACGCCGAACCTGCCCGAGGCAGCCGCCCTGCTCGGAACCGCCATGGCGGAAACCGAGGATGCCGCGGCCGAGCAGGCCGAAGCGCTACTCGCGCTCGGCCCGGCCAATGTGCTGGTCAAGGGCGGCCATGGCACCGGCGACGACAGCGTCGACATCCTGGTCGGCAAGGACGGTCGGCACGAGCGCCTGGTCGCGCCACGCATCGCCACGCAGAACACCCACGGCACCGGCTGCACGCTGTCCTCGGCGATCGCGTCGGGCCTCGCCCATGGCATCGCCCTCAACGAGGCGGTGGTGCTGGCGAAACGCTATATCTCGGCAGCGATCGCGGCCTCGGACACGGTCAAGGTTGGCCGCGGCCACGGACCGGTGCATCATTTCCACCATTGGTGGGACAGGACAGACGGGAGCAAGCCATGACCGCGATCCCGGATTTCACGAAGCTCGCCTTCGCCGACACGACGGCGACCGCGACCACTCCGCAGAGCACGGGCGATCTCTGGCAAACGCCGGAGGATATCCCGGTCAAGCCGCTTTACACCGCGGCCGATCGTGACGGCCTGCCCTTCGTCGACACATTGCCCGGCATCGCGCCCTATCTGCGCGGCCCCTACCCGACCATGTACGTCAACCAGCCCTGGACGATCCGGCAATATGCCGGCTTCTCCACGGCAGAAGACTCGAACGCCTTCTATCGGCGCAATCTCGCAGCCGGCCAGAAGGGCCTTTCGGTCGCCTTCGACCTCGCCACCCATCGCGGCTACGACAGCGACCACCCGCGCGTCGGCGGTGATGTCGGCATGGCCGGCGTCGCGATCGACTCGATCTACGACATGCGCACGCTGTTCTCCGGCATCCCGCTCGACCAGATGAGCGTCTCGATGACGATGAACGGCGCCGTGCTGCCGGTGCTGGCGCTCTACATCGTCGCGGCGGAAGAACAGGGGGTGCCGGCGGCCAAGCTCTCGGGGACGATCCAGAACGACATCCTCAAGGAGTTCATGGTCCGCAACACCTATATCTACCCGCCCTCGCCCTCGATGCGGATCATCGGCGACATCTTCGCCTACACCTCGGCGAACATGCCGAAGTTCAATTCGATCTCGATCTCCGGCTACCATATGCAGGAGGCCGGAGCGACGCAGGACCTCGAGCTCGGCTACACCCTCGCCGACGGCGTCGAATACATCCGCGCCGGGCAACGGGCGGGCCTAGGCGTCGACGTCTTCGCGCCGCGGCTCTCCTTCTTCTGGGCCATCGGCATGAACTTCTTCATGGAGGTGGCGAAGCTGCGGGCGGCCCGACTGATCTGGGCCAAGCTGGTCAAGGATTTTGGGGCACAGAACGAGAAGTCGCTTCCCCTGCGCACCCATTGCCAGACCTCGGGCTGGTCGCTGACGGCGCAGGACGTCTTCAACAACGTGCCGCGCACCATGATCGAGGCGATGGCGGCGACGCAGGGGCATACCCAGTCGCTGCACACCAACGCGCTCGACGAGGCGCTGGCGCTGCCGACCGATTTCTCCGCCCGCATCGCCCGCAACACCCAGATCGTGCTGCAGCAGGAGAGCGGCACCAACCGGATCATCGATCCCTGGGGCGGTTCCTATTATGTCGAACGGCTGACCGCGGAACTCGCCGCCAAGGCCTGGGGCCACATTCAGGAGGTCGAGAAGCTCGGCGGCATGGCCAAGGCGATCGAGGCCGGCATCCCCAAGCTCCGGATCGAGGAGGCCGCGGCCAAGACGCAGGCGCGCATCGACGGCCGCCAGCAATCGATCATCGGCGTCAACATCTTCAAGCCGGAAAACGAGGCGGCGATCGACGTGCTCAAGGTCGACAATGCCTCGGTCCGCGCCCAGCAGCTCGACAAGCTCCGGCGACTCAAGGCCGAGCGCAACGAGGCCGAGACGCAAGCGGCGCTCATCGCGCTGACCAATGGCGCACAGGGCGGCGGCAATCTGCTCGACCTCGCCGTGAAGGCGGCACGGGCGAAGGCGACCGTCGGCGAGATCTCGCTGGCGATGGAGCAGGTCTTCGGGCGTCACCGCGCCGAGATCAAGGCGATCTCGGGCGTCTACAAGCGGGAGGTCGGCGAGATGAACCCTGCCGTGACGCGCGTGCAGTTGATGTGCGAGGCCTTCGAGGAGGCGGACGGGCGCCGCCCGCGCATCCTCGTCGCCAAGATGGGCCAGGACGGCCACGATCGCGGCCAGAAGGTGATCGCCTCAGCCTTCGCCGATCTCGGCTTCGACGTCGACATCGGCCCGCTCTTCGCCACGCCCGACGAGGCGGCGCGGCAGGCTGTCGAGAACGACGTCCACATCGTCGGCGTCTCTTCGCTGGCAGCCGGGCATCTGACGCTGGTGCCAGAACTGAAAGCCGCGCTCGCCAGCGCCGGCCGGCCGGACATCATGATCGTGGTTGGCGGCGTGATCCCGCCGCAGGATTTCGACGCCCTGATCGAAGCCGGCGCGAGCGCGATCTTCCCGCCCGGCACCGTCATCGCCGACGCGGCCGAGAAACTGCTGGAAGAGCTCAACCAGCGCCTGGGCTACTCGCAGAAAAACGCGGCGGAGTGATCCGCCGCGCTCTCTTGGCTTTCAGAGCTTACCAGCCGCCGCGCCAGCGGTGATAATAGCGCGGCGGGGGCGGCGGGCCGTAGAAGCGCGGACCCTCGTAGTGGCGGCGCCAGCGCGGCACGCCCCAGTAGCCATAGGCTGGCGGCGCACGCCAGCCATAGCCGGGACCGTCATAGTAGGCCTGCTGGATCAGGACGCCGGCCTGCGCCTCGCTGGGCGATGCCGCGCTGATCCCGAGCGCGGCGGCAGCGATGAGGCCGGCAGAAGCGAGAGTGCGAAACATCGTGATGTCTCCTTGTGCCGGAGCAGGAAGGCTTCCCGCTCTTGCAAGCACCATCGCGCAGCCAGGCTGAACCGGCTTTGAGCGGGACGTTCAGCGGGTGTTTAACCAGGCCGTTCCGCGAATGACCGAAACCATTTAGACTTGGGCGCCAACGAGCATCCGGCACCGACGACAGCGCGATGATGAGTCAAGACGAGATCAAGCGGCGGATTCTGGCGAGGCGGCCGGAATTGCGGGCGCGCGGCGTCAGCCATGTCGCGCTCTTCGGATCGCAGGCTCGCGGCGACGCCAGGCCCGACAGCGATGTCGACCTGATGATCGATGTCGATGATCCCAAGTTCTCGATCATCGATCTGGCCGGGGTCGAGTTGGATCTGTCCGAACATCTCGGTCTGCCGGTCCAGATATCGATGCGCCGGAGCCTGTCGGAACGTATGGAACAAGCAACGAGAGACGAGCGGATCGAGGTGTTCTGATGGCGCCCTCTCCGCAAGAACGCGTAATCCATATCAAGGACGCCATTGCCAATATCCGGACGCTGCGCAGTCAGGCCAGTGATGATCGGATCAAGGGAGATCCGATTCTGCGTGCGGCCCTTGAGCGCTTCTTCGAGATCATCAGCGAAGCGAGCCGCCATGTTCCGACAGAGTGGAGCATCAAGTACGCGCATATCCCCTGGAAGCAGATCGCGGGCATCGGCAACGTCTTGCGCCACGCTTATGACGGCGTCGATGTAGATGCCCTGCTCAACGCCACGACCACCGACCTCGACGTGCTGGAGCAAGCTTTGGATGCGTTCCTCGCAACGGGCAGCACCTCATCGGAATAACGCTCAGCGCCCCGCCAGCGCGTCCCGTTTCATCAGCAGGGACGCCCCGATCACCGCGACCGCCACCGCCGCGATCATGATCGTGCAGGCGGCGTTGATCTCGGGCGTCACCCCGAGGCGGATCGCCGAATAGAGCCGCATCGGCAATGTCGTCGCGCCCGGCCCTGTGGTGAAGCTCGCGATGACGAGGTCATCGAGCGAGAGCGTGAATGCCAGCATCCAGGCGGCGGCGACGGCCGGCCAGATCAGCGGCAGCGTCACCGTCCGGAAAGTCTCCATCGGCGTCGCGCCGAGATCGCGCGCGGCCTCTTCCAGCGAGCGGTCGAAACCGGCGAGCCGCGCCTGCACGACGATGCAGGCGAAGCCGAGGCTGAAGGTCGCGTGGGCGATGACCACGGTCCAGTAGCCGCGCTCGATATCACCGGCGACGAAGAGCAGCAGCAGCGACAGGCCGGTGATCACCTCGGGCATCACCAGCGGCGCCATCACCATGCCGGAGAAGAGCGTGCGTCCGACAAAAACCCGGTAGCGCGCCAGCGCGAGCGCAGCCAGCGTCCCGAGCACCGTCGCTAAAGTCGCCGAGACCAGCGCGACGCGGATCGTCAGCCAGGCCGCATCGAGCAGGGGCTCGTTGCGCATGAGCGCGCCATACCAATGCGTCGAGAAGCCGCCCCAGACCGTCACCAGCCGCGAGGCGTTGAAGGAATAGGCAATCAGCGCGACGATCGGCAGATAGAGGAAGGCGAAGCCGGCGACGAGCGCGGCGAGATGGAAGGCTCCGAAGCGCCTCATCGCGCATCCCCTGATGCTGCTCCACGCGCCCGCTGCAGCAGCATCAGCGGTAGGACGAGCACGACGAGCAGCACGATCGCCACCGCCGAAGCGAGTGGCCAGTCGCGATTGGAGAAGAACTCGTTCCAGAGCACCTTGCCGACCATCAGCGTGTCGGAGCCCCCCAGGAGGTCGGGGATGACGAACTCGCCGATCGCCGGGATGAAGACCAGGGCCGAGCCGGCGAGGATGCCGGGGATCGACAGCGGCAGGGTCACGGTCAGGAAGGTGGTCAGCGGCGTCGCGCCGAGATCGGAGGCCGCCTCCAGCAAGGTGCCGTCGAGCTTCTGCAGCGTCGAGAACAGCGGCAGCACCATGAACGGCAGGTAGGAATAGACCATGCCGATCAGCACGGCGGCATCGGTGTTGAGCAGGCGCAGCGGCTCAGCCGTCAGCCCGACGCCCATCAGCGCCATGTCGAGCAGCCCGTCCGGCCGCAGGATGCCGATCCAGGCGTAGACGCGGATCAGGAACGAGGTCCAGAACGGCAGGATGACGAGGACGAGCAGGATGCCTTGCCAGCGCTTCGGAGCCAGCGCCATCGCATAGGCGAGCGGGTAGCCGATCGCGAGCGCGATCAGGGTCGTCAGCGCCGCAATGCGCAACGAGGAGAGATAGCTCTGCCAATAAAGCGGGTCGTCGCCGAGCAGGCGGAAGTTCTCGAAATCGAGCTGGCCAAGGAACTCACCGAACTGGCTGATGCCGGGGAAGTGCGGCGCATAGGGCGGCTGGTCGGTCGCGGCATCCGAAAGCGCGATCCGGAGCACGATGACGAAGGGCGCCAGGAAAAAGGCGGTGAGCCAGAGATAGGGAATGGCCGCGACAAGCAGGCCGCGCCCCGTCCCGCCGCTTCGGGGAACCGGCGTGCTCACGACGCCAGCACCATGCCGGCCTCGACGTCCCAGGACAGCCAGACCTTGTCCTCCCAGGCGAAAGGCCGCTCGATCCGCCTTGTGCGGTTGGTCAGCGAGACCTTGAAGAGCTTGCCCTCGTCGCCGCCGACCATGACCTGGACCATGGTCATGTCACCGAGATAGCCGATGTCCCAGATCTCGCCGGCGACCTTGTTGATGGCCTGCGCGGGCTCGTCATGGCTGAGCACGATCTTCTCGGGCCGCAGGCCGATGGTGAGCGCATCGCCCGGCCGGCAGCTCGGCGCATCCTCGTCGAGCTCGACCGTGCCGACGGGCAGGCTCTCGAGCGTGATGAGGTCGCCTTCCACGGCGGTCACCCTGCCCTCGATCAGGTTGATGTCGCCGACGAACTCCGCGACGAAGCGATTGGACGGCGCCTCGTAGATCAGGTCGGGCGGCGCGATCTGCAGCAGCCGGCCATGGTCCATCACCGCCATGCGGTCGGCCATGGTCATGGCCTCGTCCTGGTCGTGGGTGACGACCATGAAGGTCAGACCGAGATCGGCCTGCAGGTCCATCAGCTCGTATTGCGTCTCTTCACGCAACTTCTTGTCGAGCGCCCCGAGAGGCTCGTCGAGCAGCAGGAGCTTGGGCTGCTTGACCAGGGCACGGGCGAGCGCGACGCGCTGGCGCTGGCCGCCGGAGAGCTGGTCCGGCCGGCGCTTCTCCATGCCCTTGAGGCGCACGCGCCCGAGCATGGCCTCGACGCGCGCGGCGATCTCCGCCTTCGGCAGGCCCTCGCGCTTCAGCCCATAGGCGATGTTGTCGCCGACGCTGAGATGCGGGAACAACGCATAGGACTGGAACATCATGTTGACCGGCCGCTGGTGCGGCGGCACGGCGGTGATGTCGACGCCATCGAGCAGGATCTCGCCCTCGTCGGGCTGCTCGAAACCGGCGAGCATGCGCATCAGCGTGGTCTTGCCGCAGCCGGACGGCCCCAGCAGGGCGAAGAACTCGCGCTGATGGATCGCCAGCGAGAGTCGATCGACCGCGACCACCGCACCGAAGCGCTTGGTGACGTTCCTGAACTCGACCAGCGGTTTCGCCGTCGGATCGTTCCAGGGCTGGAAATCGCGCCGGACGCTGCCCGGCGAGGCGCGCCTTCCACCCGCCTCCGGCCGGCTCACCTGCCGCTCTTGACGCGGGTCCACAGCCGGTTGACCACCCGCTGCGTCTTCTGGTCGTAGGGCGTGATCGTGTAGAGGCGGCTCATCACCGCATCAGTCGGGTAGATGCCCGGATTGTCGCGGACCTCGGCCGAGAGCAGAGGCTTGGCCGCGAGATTGCCGTTGGCGTACTGGATGAAGTCCGAGTTCTTCGCCGCCATCTCAGGCCGGTTAACGAAGTCGATGAACTTCAGCGCCGCATCCTGGTTGCCGGCATCCTTCGGGATCACGAAGGAATCGAACCACATCAGCGCGCCTTCCTTCGGGATGACATAGCTGATCTCGACCTTGTTCTTGGCCTCGACGGCGCGCTTCTTCGCCTGGAGCACGTCGCCGGAATAGCCGACCGCCAGGCAGATATCGCCGTTGGCGAGCGCGTTGATGTATTCCGACGAGTGGAATTTCTGGATGTGCGGGCGGATCTTGCGCAGCAATTCGCCGGCTTTTTCGAGGTCGGTTTCCTTCTTCGAATCGGGATCGAGCCCGAGATAGCGCAGCGCCGCCGGGAACATCTCCTCGACCGCGTCAAGCACGTGCACGCCGCAATTGGAGAGCTTCTTCAGCTTTTCCGGATCGAAGACGATGCTCCAGCTGTCGATCACGGCGTCGTTGCCGAGCCGTTCCTTGATCTTGGCGGTGTTGTAGCCGATCCCGGTGGTGCCCCACATATAGTTCACGGCGTATTTGTTGCCGGGATCGTATTTCGACAGCCGCTGCTTGATCTCCGGCCAGGCGTGCTTGAGGTTTTGCACCTTGGCGGTGTCGATCGGCGTGTAGAGACCGATCGGAATATGGCGTGGCAGGAAGGAAGCGGTGACGACGACGAGGTCGTAGCCGGTCTTGCCGGCGAGGAGCTTGGTCTCGACCGTCTCCATCTGGTCGAAGGTGTCGTAGACGACGGTGATGCCGGTCTCTTTCTTGAAGGCGTCGAGCACCTCCGGATTGACGTAGTCCGACCAGTTGAAGATGCGCAGTTCCTTGTTGTCCTGCGCCCCAGCCGGGCCGGGCGTAAGAGCGAGCCCGAGAGCCGCCGCAGCGGCCAAGCTATGCATAACCGACGTCAACGTGCGCAATCTGCCCCTCCTTTAGATTTCGCGCGGGCACGCTAGCAGCTTGCAGCAAAGCCTCAACCTCGATTTCGTGATCGGCGACGCTCCGTCGCGCCTTGTTGCGGCCCCGCCTCGCCTCCTATTTTCCGCAGAAGAATGATCCGGCGCTTTTTCCTCTTCTTCACGATCGTCTTCCTCCTGCCGCTCGGCACCCATGCCGCCTGGTGGCAGTTGCAGCCGCTGGCCTCCGACTGGGCCCGCGCCGACTGGTCCAGCGCCGCGCTCCTGCCCGCCCCCGCCATCGAGCCCGAAGCGACCGTCCACATCTTCGCCGCCCGCGTCGGGCGCTGGCGCGGCGTCTTCGCCCACCACTCCTGGGTGGTGGTGAAAGAGAAGGATGCCTCGGCCTATACCCGCTTCGACGTCGTCGGCTGGGGCAATCCGGTCCGCGTCAATGTCCGCGTCGCCGATGGGCGGTGGTACGGCAACGTCCCGGAGCCGGTCGGCGAGATCAAAGGGCAAGCTGCCGAGGCGCTGATCCCGCGCATCCGCGACGCCGTGAAGAGCTATGACTACAGCGAGTACGGCTCCTATGCCGCCTGGCCCGGGCCGAACTCGAACAGCTTCGTCCAGCACATCCTCGCCGAAGTGCCTGAGCTCGGCCGCGCCTTGCCGCCGACAGCGATCGGCAAGGACTGGCGCGAGAGCGGGCTCTTCGCTGGCCTCACGCCGAGCCGCACCGGCCTGCAGGCCTCGCTCTACGGGCTCGCCGGGGTCACCTTCGGCTGGGTCGAGGGCGTCGAGATCAACCTGCTCGGCCTGGTCGCCGGCTTCGACCTGCAACGGCCGGCTCTGAAGCTGCCGGGCTGGGGACGGATTGGGATTTGACGTCATGCTCGGGCTTGACCCGAGCATCTCAGACCGGAGGAGGCTCCCATAGCGCCTTCTCGTCACGAGATTCTCGGGTCTGCGCTGCGCTTCGTCCGAGAATGACGCTCTTCAATTCCGCAACACCAGGCACGCCCCGCCCGCCTGCCGCAGGCGATTGCAGGCCAATGTCGCCTCGCGCAGGCTGTGCGCCGGCAGCCTGACGCGATAGAAGCGGCCTCTGCCCCGTCCCGGCACGGCCGAGCCCAGGATCATGGTCGGCTTGCCCGCCAGCAGCGAGGCGAAGCGCGCCGCGACACGCTGATAGGAGGCGATGGCGCGCGCCTTCGAGGTGTTGCCGGCGAGCTGCACGCCGAACGGCCCATAAGCGCCCTCGACCAGCACGGCCGGCGTGGTGATGCGGATCGAGGCGACCGTGGCGAGGCAATCGGTCTCCTCGCGCGTCGCCGGCGGCGGCGTCTCGCCCGCACCGAGCCGCCATTCCTCGACGGGGCGGCCGGTGATGAAGCGGACATAGGCCTGCGTCTCGTAAGGCAGCATGCCGCCGCGCTCGACCCAGCGCGCGACCCGGTTCGGCCCGCCATTATAGGCAGCCGCGGCAAGGCCGAGATTGCCGAACTGGTTCTTCAGCGCCGCTAGGAAGGCGGCCGAATGCGGGATCGCCGCCTCCGGATCGAAAGGGTCGGCGAGGCCGCGCTCGTTCGCCGTACCCGGCATGAACTGGGCGATGCCTTGCGCCCCGGCCGGGCTGACGACGTTCGGCCGGAAACTGCTCTCACGCCAGATCAGGCGCGTGAAGAAGGCGACCGGCAGGTCGTGCGTCTTCGCGGCGCCTTCGATCAGCCGGCAGATGGTCTGGGCCACGCCCTCGGTCTGCGGCTCGGCCAAGGCCGGGCCGCCGAGCAGCGAGGCGGCGAGCACCACCACAAGGATACGGCGCCGCCCTGCCCTCACGCGGCGTCGAGCGCCTGGGCGAGATCCGAGATCAGGTCCTCGATGTTCTCGATGCCGACCGAGATACGGATCAGCGCGTCAGTGAGGCCGATCTCCTCGCGCAATTCGCGGGCGACGCCGGAATGGGTCATCGCGGCGGGATGCGAGACCAGCGTCTCGGTGCCCCCTAAGCTGACCGCGAGCTTCATGATCTGGAGGTTGTCGAGCACGGCGAAGGCCTCCTTCTCGCCGCCCTTGACGTCGAAGGCGAAGGTCGAGCCCGGCTCGATGCATTGCCGATCGAACACGGCCTTGCGCGGGTCACCCTCGGCGAGGTCGCCGAGATAATGGACCTTGGCGATCTTCGGGTGCTTGCGCAGATAGTCGGCGACCTTGCGGCCGTTCTCGTTGGCGCGGTGCATGCGGATGTCGAGCGTCTCGAGCGAGCGCATCAGCATCCAGCAGGAGTTCGGATCGAGCTGCGTGCCGAGCGAGCCACGCCAGCTCTTCACCTGCCGCACCAGTTCCTTCGAGCCGCTGATCGAGCCACCGACGAGGTCGCTGTGGCCGCCGACATATTTGGTCAGCGACAGCAAGGTGAGATCAGCGCCGTGCTTGAGCGGCTTCTGGAAGATCGGCCCGAGCATGGTGTTGTCGACCACGACCGGCGGGCGATGGCCCTGCGACTTCTCCAGTTCGTCGGCGATCGCCTTGCAGGCGGCGAGGTCGACGAGGCCGTTGGTCGGGTTCGCCGGCGTCTCGACCAGGATCATCGCGACGCGACCCTTGGCGGCGGCATCCTGCGCGACCTTGCGCATCTGCGCGACATCGACGCCGTCGGTGAAGCCGAAGGGCGTGACGCCGAAGGCGCCCATCTGGTTCTTCAGCAGCGTCTCGGTGCCGCCATAGAGCGGCCGGCTGTGGATGACGGTGTCCCCCGGACGCAGGAAGGCGAAGCAGGTCGTCGCGATCGCCGCCATGCCGCTGGCGAAGACGGCGCAAGCCTCGGCCTCGTCCCAGATCGCCAGGCGATCCTCGAGGATCTCCATGTTGGGATGGTTGAAGCGCGAATAGACCAGGCCCGACTTCTCGCCCGGCTTGAGCTGCCGGCGGCCGGCGGTCAGGTCGAAGAAATCCTTGCCCTGCTGAGCGCTCTCAAAAACGAAGGTCGAGGTCAGAAAGACCGGCGGCTTGAGCGCGCCTTCCGACATGGCCGGCGAATAGCCATAGCCCATCATCAGGGTCTCGGGATGAAGCCGGCGATTGGCGATCCGGTCCTTGTGGTAGTTGTCGTCGCTCATGACTGCCTCCTCGCCGGCCCGAGCGGCCGCGACGCGAGCCTAGGATGATCCTAAGGCCATTGCATGAACGATCATCCGTGCTCTAGAGCAAGATTTTGCAGCTTCCTGCTCACCTGAGCGCCAGACGGAGCAGATCATGCTCGATACGATCGACCGCCGCATGCTGACCCTGCTGCAGGAGGATGGCCGCATCACCAATCAGGATCTGTCGGAGAAGATCGGACTGTCGCCGACGCCATGCCTGCGCCGTCTCAAGCGGCTAGAGGAGACGGGCGTCATCAGGGGCTATTCGGCGATCGTCGACCCCAAGGCCTATGGCCTACCCTTCAGCGTCTTCGTCTCGGTCCGGCTCAGCCAGCAGAATACGGAGCAGATCGCCGAGTTCGAGAAGGCGGTCGAAAGCTGGCCGGAAGTGGCGGAGTGCTACCTGATGACCGGCTCGCAGGACTACCTGTTGCGCGTGCTGACCGACGGCATCGAGGGCTATGAGCGCTTCCTGAAGCAGAAGATGACGCGGCTGAAATGCGTCCAGTCGGTCGAATCCAATTTCGCCCTGGCGACGATCAAGAAGCGCGTCGGCCTGCCGCCGCTCTAGGTGGTCTCGCGGAGAGAAGGCTGCAACGCCGTGGACATCAGAATCGAAACCTCGCGCCTCGTTCTGCGCCCCTGGAGCGAGGCAGACATCGAACAGCTCGCGCTGGGCTTGAACGATCTCGAGGTCGCAAGGTGGCTGGCCTTCGTCCCCCACCCCTATTCGACCGCGCACGCCAGGGATTGGGTCAGGCGATGCCGGGAGATGGCGAGTGCGAGCACCCTGCCGACTGCCTACGAATTTGCGATCGAACTCAAATCCGAGCGGCGCGTGATCGGCGGGATCAGCCTCAACAAGATCGACCGGACAGCCGGAACGGCTGGCGGCGGAATCTGGATCGCCAACGGTTATCAGGGGCGCGGCTACGGACGCGAAGCCTTCGGGGCGAAGATCCGGTTCGCCTTCCGCGACCTTGGCCTGACGAAGCTGGTCAACGGCTACTTCGACGGCAATGAGAGCTCCTGGGCGATGCGGCGCAAGCTGGGCTATCGGCCTGCCGGCGAGGTCGCCAGCCGCTGCCTGGCAGACGGGCGGCCGACGATCGAGCATGTGACAACATTGCTGCGCAGTGACTGGGAGGATCGCGAGGACTGAACGTCCAGCCGCGCAAGGAACGATCCAGATCACATGCCGGCGCGGCAGGGCCGCCATGTGGCCATGAGCGGTGGCTGGCCTCCGCTCTCCCCCTAAGCTCCTCCGGCAAGGCCCATCGCCAAAGATGGGCCGCACGGAGGAACACCATGAGCAGAGCTGATCGCGCCTACAGCGCAGCGTCGCTGTTTGCCATTGCCGCCGTCACCATCGCCGGATGCCTGCCCGCGAAGGCCGAGCTGTCGAGCGCTGTGAAGCGCTCCGAACAGACGGTCGCCGGTTTGCAGGGACCGGCGGAGCTGATCCTCGATCAATGGGGTGTGGCACACATCTATGCGGCCTCAAGCCGCGATGCCCTCTTCCTGCAGGGCTACAACGCGGCGCGCGACCGACTCTGGCAGATCGATCTCTGGCGCAAGCGCGGGCTTGGGCTGCTGGCCAAGGATTTCGGCCCGTCCTATGTCGCGCAGGACCGGGCCGCCCGGCTCTTCCTCTATCGCGGCGAGATGGGCAAGGAATGGGCGGCCTATGGCCCCGACGCCAAAGCCTATACCGACGCCTTCGTCGCCGGCATCAACGCCCGCGTCGACGAGGTACGCTCCGGCAAGCAGCCGCTGCCGCTCGATTTCCGCGTCTCGGGCACCTTGCCGGATCGCTGGAGCGCCGAGGACGTGGTGCGCATCCGCAGCCATGGCCTGACCCGCAACGTGATGTCCGAGGTGGTGCGCGCCCGCGTCGCCTGCGCCGCCGGCATCGAGGCTGACCGCTTCCGGCGCGTGCTGGAGCCGAGCGTGAAAACCAAGGTACCGGACGGGCTCGATCCCTGCGCGATCAAGCCGGATATCCTCGACGACTACAATCTCGCGACACGCGACGTCACCTTCGCCGCTCCCGGCGAGAAGCGCGCGGCGCTCGACCGCGACGCCATCTTCGCTGCGGCCGGCGACAGCGTCTCGACCATCGGCTCGAACAACTGGACGATCGCGGCGAGCCGCACCGCGACCGGCCGCCCGATCCTGGCCAACGATCCGCATCGCGCCCATGGCGTGCCGTCGCTGCGCTATGTCGTGCATCTCAACGCGCCCGGCCTGTCGGTGATCGGCGCCGGCGAACCTGCTTTGCCCGGCATCTCGATTGGCCATAACGGCGAGATCGCCTTCGGCCTGACGATCTTCGCGATCGATCAGGAGGATCTCTACGTCTACGAGACCAACCCGGCCAATCCGAACCAGTATCGCTATGGCAGCGGCTGGGAGGAGATGAAGACGGTCAGCGAAACGATCGAGGTCAAGGGTGAGGCGCCTCGCCAGATCGACCTGAAGTTCACCCGCCACGGCCCGATCATGAAGGCCGAGCCCGAGGAGAAGCGCGCCTTCGCCATCCGCACGGTCTGGTTCGAGCCGGGAACCTCGGCCTATTTCAACTCGGCCGAATACATGACGGCGAAGGACTGGCCTGGTTTCAAGAAGGCGATGGCTGAATGGGGCGCGCCATCCGAGAATCAGGTCTATGCCGACAACAAGGGCAATATCGGCTGGATCGTCGGCGGGCGGGCACCACAGCGGCCGAACCATGACGGCCTGATGCCAGTGCCCGGCGACGGCCGCTATGAATGGACCGGCTTCCTGAAGGCGGGCGAACTCCCCGAGGTCTACAATCCGACCGAGGGCTTCTTCGCCACCGCCAACGAGATGAATATCCCGAAGGATCATCCGCTGCTCGCCAAGCGCATCGGCTACGAATGGTCCGATCCCTCGCGGATCAACCGGATCAAGGCCGTGCTCGGCACCAAGAACAAGGTGACGCTCGCCGATGCGATGGCCCTGCAGAACGACGACAATTCGGAGAATGCCCGCAAGCTCGCCACCCTGCTGGCGCCGCTCTCATCGGACGATCCGGTCACGGCCGAGGGCCTGAAGCTGATCAAGGGCTGGAACCAGGAGATTGCGGTCGACAGCGCCGCAGCAGCCTTGTCCGAAGTCTGGATGAGCAAGCATCTCGGGCGTGCCCTGACGGCCAAGGCCGTGCCCGAGAAGGCCCGCAGTGTCATCGGCCCGCTCGATGTCGCGGCGGTGGTCGCCTATCTCGAAGCGCCCGACAATGCGCTCGGCGCTGATCCGAAGGCCGCACGCAATGCCCTGCTGCTCGAGACGCTGAAAGCGGCGATGGAGGAGTTGCGCCAGACGCTCGGCCCCGACACGGCGACGTGGAACTGGGGCAAGATCCATCACGCCCAGTTCGATCATGCCCTGTCGCCGCTCGCCGGCGGCCCGGACCGGGCACAGCTCAATGTCGGCCGGCTCGCCATGGGCGGCTCGGCCTTCAGCCCGCGCGCGGCCTCCTACCGCATCTCCGATTTCAAGGTGATCGCGGGCGCCTCGTTCCGCATGGTGCTGGACGTCGGCAACTGGGACGACAGCCGCTTCATCAACACGCCCGGCCAGTCGGGCGACGCCTACAGCCCGCATTATCGCGATCTCGCGCCGCTCTGGGCCGCCGGCGACTATGCGCCGCTGCTCTATTCGCGCGAGGCGATCGAAAAGGCGGCGCGCTCGGTCATCGCGCTCAAGCCGGCTGGCTGACGCAGCAAGACCCGGGAACGGAGGCTCCAGCCTCCGTTCTCAGGAGCGCGCCCGGTCAATGGCGCGGCGTACGACCTGCGTAACTTCGCTGTTCGACAGGAAGAGGTCGTGGCGCAGCAGGCTCCAGCCGCGGCCGGCAGTATCGGCGACGCGCACGCCGAGCTGCTCCAGCCGCTCGCGATCGGCGGCGCCGGCGCGAGCAACGCCGCCGGCGATGCGCGAGGAGATGGCGAGCGCCCTGTCGCCGGGATCGATGATCACGGTCATGCGCTGGGCGATCGGCCCGAGCCGCGGCACAGTCTGCTCGAAGGCGTCGATGTCGACATCGGGCGAGGCCAGCACGACAGCCCCGATCCGGTCGGACAATCCCTCGAAATCACGCAACTCGCGCAGACCTTCCATAGCCAGGAAACTGCCCATGGAATGGGCGACGATGTTGATCCGCCCGATCGTCGGGTTGGCGACCAGGGCCTTCAAGGTCTGGACGAAGCCGTCGCGCGACCAAAGCGCGCTTTCGCGGTCATAAGCATAGGCGAGCAGGCCGCCGCCCGACGGCCAGGTGAACAGCGCCGTGCGCCCCTCGAAGGCGAGCGCATGCGAGAGCTGGCCGGCGCTACGCGCGGCCGATTCGAAGGTCTCGTTGAAGCCGTGGACATAGAGCAGCACGTCGCGGCCGGTCGCAGCGTCCGAGAAGGCGCGGGCGGCATCGCTCGCACTGCGCCGGGTCACGCCGAGCACGGCCCAGTCACCGCTGACGACGGAACTCACCTGCGCAGCGACGCCGCGGCCCGGCGCCGACAGCCTGACCTCGGCGAAGGTCAGCCCGGTGCCGCGCTCCGAGCCGAAATACGGAGCGCGGTCGCCCATCGGCTTGCGCGTGGTCGCAACCAGCAGCTGCGGCTCCTTGCCAAAGCTGGACGAATCCGCCGGCCCGATGAAAGGCGACACGGAGGCTTCGCTCTGCGCGCAACCGGCCAGTCCCGCCCCGAGCAGGGCGACGAAGGAGCGGCGTGAAACGACGTATCGCGAAGGCGAGGTCACTGGTCGGGTCCGAACTGGGGGGCGCGGACCTTTTGGCCGCGAACCCTTAAGGCCAGATCAACGCGGCCAGAATTGGGCAGCTATTTGTCGCGGGCGGCGAAAGACGGCGAAGCCTTGGAGTCGAGCCCGAGCATGCTGCCACTCGCGCCACCGTCGAGCCCATCGGCCCCGAGCCGCCGCCCGATCATCTCGACGATGCGCGGCGTCGTCGCGAACTTGCCGTGATTGTACTCGTCACTGCTGCGGTCTTTCGAGAGATCGATGATCGTCGCCCCGGCCTTGCGCAGATCGGCGACGACGTCGGTGTCCTTTTCCGAAATCGCCCCGAGCCTGGCCTTGTCCCCGGCGAATTGGCGCGAGAAGTCGAGCGCGCGATCATCCGAGGAGACGAAGACGGTCACCGGCCGCCTGATCGTGGCGAGCTGGGTCTTGAAGACGTCGAGATCGATGTCGGGCGCCGCCAGCATCACATTGCGCAGCTTGCCGCCGAAGCTGCCGTCGCCGCGGATCGCCGCCTGGCGCAAGGTCTCGACCGTCAGCAGCGTCCCCATCGAATGCGCGAGGATATCGAAGCGGTTGGCACCGAGGTCGCGGGCGATCACGCGCAGGCCGGTTTCGAGCGCGTCCCGCGAGAAGTCGGCGCTATCGCGGTCATAGGGGTAGGCGAGGACCTGGGCGCGTGACGGCCAGGTGAACAGCACCGGCACGCCCTTGAAGCCGGAATCGGTGACGATCTGGGCGAAGCGGAAGGCAGCGTCGGCGAAATTGGTGTTGAAGCCGTGGACGAAGACCAGCACCTCGCGCTCGGCCGGCGGGCGCCTGGCGATCTCCGCCCGCACCTGTTTCAGGATCTCAGGCTCGGTGAGACGCTCGACGCCGCTCACGGTGAAATGGCTGGCCGGATCGCCGGCGCTGGTGACACTGCCCGGCAACTCGACCTGACCGACCTGGTGAGCGCGCGGGACGCTGATGTCGAGCCGGGCGAAGCCGACCGACGGACTGCGTTCGCCGCTGAAATATTCAGGCTGCCTGGTCGTGGCGCGCGAGGTCGCGACGAAGATGCGAACCGTACCGGCGATATCCTCAGGCTTCGCGGCCGAGACCACCAGAGTACGTGGTGGACCGCCGCAGGCGGCGAGCATGAGCGGCAGCACCAAAGCCAGAACGACAGACCGCAAACCGAACAAGAGACGCGCTCTCCGTACCCCGCGCGACTCGTCTCACCCTCCTCGCCACTTGGCAAGAGCGGGGACGATGGCCTGGGCCGCCGAAAGCCTCGCTTCCGTTGCAGGCGCTCGCTTGCTACCAGCGGGTATGGTCGACCTCACGGCGCTCGGCGATGCGATTCTCAGGGGCGAGCGTGCGGCGCTGGCACGAGCGATCACGCTCGCGGAAAGCCGGCGTGCCGACCATCGCGACCAGGCGCAGGCCCTGCTCTCCCGCCTGCTGCCGCATACCGGCAAGGCGATCCGGGTCGGCATCACCGGCGTGCCCGGCGTCGGCAAGTCGACGACGATCGACGCGCTCGGCAGTTATCTGACAGGCCAGGGCCACAAGGTCGCGGTGCTCGCGGTCGATCCGTCCTCGACGCGCAGCGGCGGTTCGATCCTCGGCGACAAGACCCGGATGGCCCAGCTCGCCGTCGACCCGCACGCCTACATCCGGCCCTCGCCCTCCTCCGGCACGTTGGGGGGCGTCGCAGCCAAGACGCGCGAGACCATGCTGCTCTGCGAAGCCGCCGGCTTCGACGTCATCCTGGTCGAGACGGTCGGCGTCGGCCAATCGGAGACGGCGGTCGCCGATCTCACCGATTTCTTCCTGGTGCTGATGCTGCCCAATGCCGGCGACGAATTGCAGGGCATCAAGAAGGGCATCATCGAGCTCGCCGACATGCTTGCGGTCAACAAGGCCGATGGCGACGGCGCGACCGCCGCGCGCGCCGCAGCCGCGCAATACAAGGCGGCGCTGCATATTCTCGCGCCGACCTCGCCGCTCTGGTCGACGCCGGTGGTGACGATCTCCGGCCTGACCGGGGCCGGCCTCGATGCGCTCTGGGCCAAGATCGAGGAGCACCGCGCCCGCTTCGAGGCCAAGGGCCTGATCGCCGAAAAGCGCCGTCGGCAGGACGTCAAATGGATCTGGGCGATGGTGCAGGACCGGCTGCAGGCCAAGCTCCGGCATGACCCGGCCCTGAAGGCGCGCACGCCGAAGCTGGAAGCGGCCGTCGCCGCGGGCGAGATGGCCCCGACCGCCGCCGCCGACGAGATCGCCAGGGCACTCGGGCTGTAATCGGCAATCGTGCCCGGTCGCGGCATGCCTCTTGAACCCTGACGGGCATGATGGAGGCTTCGATGATGCTTTCGCGCCGCGACTGGCTGCGGACGGCCCTTTTCGGCACGGTCGCGGCCTCCGCGGGTCCCGTCCTGGCACAGGCGCCGCGCCCGAGCACGCCGACTCCGCTCGGCATGCTCGGGCTCGAGGCGGTGCAGTTCGGCCTGCGCCCCGGCTCGGCCGAGGATCAGTCGCGTGTTCTTCAGGCCGCGCTGGTCGAGGCGGTGAAGCGCGATGCGCCGCTGATCGTCGCCCCCGGCCGCTATCGCATCGCCAATGTCGTCCTGCCGGAGAATGCCCGGCTGACCGGCGTGCCGGGCGCGACGCAGTTCATCGCGGCGCAGGCCGGACCGATGCTGGTGGCGCGGCGGATCAAGCGCGCCGCCATCGCCGGCATCATGCTCGACGGACTCGACATCAAGCTCAGCCAGCGCGTCGGCCTGCTCAATGCCGAGGAGGTGCTCGATCTCGCGCTGTCCGACTGCGAGTTCGCCAATGCCGGCTCGGTCGGGCTGACGCTCAGCCGCACGGCCGGGCGCATCGAGCGCAACCGCTTCCGCTCGATGCGGGATTCGGCTCTGTTCTCGCTCGATTCACGTGGGCTCTCGATCGAGGCCAACACGGTCGAGGATTGCGGCAACAACGGCATCCAGCTCTGGCGCAGCCAGGCCGGGGACGATCAGAGCCTCGTTCGTGGCAACCGGCTCAACCGCATCCGCAGCGATGCCGGCGGCGACGGGCCGAACGGCAACGGCATCAGCCTCTTCCGCGCCGGCGGCGTCGTGATCGAAGGCAACACATTGCGTGACTGTGCGCTGACCTTCATCCGCAACAATTCCGGCTCGAACGTGCAGATCCTCGGCAATCAGGGCCGGCGCTGCGGCGAGACGGCGCTCTACTCGGAATTCGCTTTCGAGGGCGCGATCATCGCCAATAACTTGATCGAGGACTGCGCACAGGGCGCCAGCGTCACCAATCTCGACCATGGCGGGCGGCTCGCGGTCGTTGCCAACAACATCATCCGCAACGCCCAGAAGGGGCTGGCGCCGAAGGGCAAGGAGCCCGTCGGCGGCTCGGGCCTGCATGTCGAGGCGGAGGCGGCCGTCACCGGCAACGTCATCGAGAACGCCAGCGATGTCGGCATCACGCTCGGCTGGTCCTGGGCGATGCGCAACCTCGTCGCGACCGGCAACGTCATCAGGCGAACCGGCATCGGCATCTCGGTTTCGCTCGTCCCCAAGGAGCGCAACGCGTTGATCGCCAACAATGTGATCAGCGAGGCGAAACTCGGCGCGGTCGTCGGGACCGAATTCGGCAAGGTGGTGACCGGCGACCTGACGAAGGGCGAAGACAAGCGCGCCGCCGGCATCCGGATCGAGGGCAATTCCGTCGGCTGACGCTCAATCCAGGGGCCCGCACCAGCCTGGCAGATGCTCGGCCTCGCGTGTCCGGGCCAGGTCCAGCGCCTTGCGCAGCGCTTTGGGAAAGAAGCGACTGACGAGGTCGGGCTTGATGCGCCGGCGCAGGAAATCAGCCCAGAGAAACTCGCTGAACGGCGCCTCGGCCTTGGCATAGCCGCCGGCGAGCCGCAGCGCCCCCGCCAGCGAGCGATAGGGATCGTCGACGAGGCCTGAGACCTTGCGCGGGATCTCGTCGCGGCCGCGCCTGGTGCCCTCGGCATCGAAGGGGTGCATCCAGCTGCGATTGTCGAGGACGCTCCAGAACTCGTCCTTGCCGAGCCGCGACAGGTCGGCGACCACGGTGATCAGCACCCGCTCCTCGCCCTCCAGATGCAGAGCGAGCGCGAGATGGTGGTGGTCGATCAGATAAAGGCGGCGCTTGGGACCGATGACGACCGGGACGGCGTGGCTGCCGAGAAAGTCGGCACCCTTCTCCTCGCGTTCAGCCCGCCAATGGATGCGCTTCATCTCGACTTCGCGCATGCCGACGGTGATCTGCGTCGGCCTGAGCTCGACGATGGCGACGGGATGCAGCCGCGGTTCGACCGAGTAGCTCATGAAGCCTCCTTTGCGATTGAGGCAAGCGCCCTCACCGCTTCCTCGACGCTATGGAAGACATGCTCTGCCCCGATCTCGGCGGTCACGCCGAAATCCTGCAAGGCCTGGAACGCCCGCACCGACTCGGCCCGGGCGATGGCGAAGGTGCCGCCCTGCTTGCGGCAGGCCGCCGCCACGGCCAGCAGACCTTGCGCCGCCGTATAGTCGATGGCGGGGATGCCGCCGGCGTCGAGGACCAGCAGGGTCGGCCTGCGTTCCGCCAGCAGCGCCAGCACGCCGCGCCGGAAGATCTCGGCATTGGCGAAGAGCAGCGGCGCCGGAAAGGCGACCACCAGCACGCCTTTGACCTGCTCTCCACGGCGGCCGGGCTCGGGCGGCCACCAGATCGTCGTGCCGGGGATGCGCAACTGCTCGATCGGCTCGCTGCGCGTGGTCATCCAGACGCCGTGCAGCAGCGACAGGCCGATCCCGACGGCGACGCCGGTCTCGACCGGCAGCCAGACGATCGCCAAGGCGGTGAGCAGGACGAGCGCGAATTCGGTGCGGGACTGGCCGGCGATCCGCCGGATAACGTCCGCCCGGACGATACGCTGCGCCACGAAGAGCAGCACGCCGGCCAGCGCCGCCACCGGCACCTGCGCCAGCAGCGAGCCGCCGGCAACGGCGAGCGCGAGCACGATCAGCGCCGCCGTCGCCGCGGCGAGCTGCGAGCGCCCACCGCTCTCGGCGACCACAGCCGTCCTCGGCGGGCTGGCATTGACCGGAAAAGTGCTGGCCAACCCCGCAAGGAGGTTCGCAGCGCCGAGCCCGATGAAATCGCGGTCGACCTTCGGCTCGGCGCCATCGGGATCGCGAAAGGAGCGGCTAACGGTGGCCGTCTGCATCATCACCACCAACGCGATGACCAGGGCGAGCGGAACGAGACTGCGGATATCGGCCCAGTCGAGCACGGGCGGCGCAAGACTCGGCCAGCCCGTGGGCAAGGCGCCAAGCACGGCAACACCATGCGTCTCCAGTTTGAAGAACACGACGGCCGCAGTCGCGCCCACGAGCGCCAGCAATGCCCCCGGCACGCGCGGCGCGAAGCGCTCGCACAGGTTCACGATCGCGAATGTCGCGATACCAATCGCCAGCGAGATCGGGTTGACGCTGCCGAGCCCGCGCCAGAGCGCCGCGAACTGGTCGGCGATGTGATGACCGCCGCCGGGAATGCCGAGCAGGCCGGGGAGCTGCGACACGGCGATATGGACGGCGATGCCGGTGAGGAAGCCGGTCAGCACCGGCACGGACAACAGATCGGCGATCCAGCCGAGCCGAAGCAGGCCGGCGACGATGAGCGCCGACCCGACCAGCAGTGCGAGCAGGGTCGCAGAGCCCGCCGGGATCGCGCCGCCCGCGGCCAGTGCCGCGAGCCCGCTGACGAAGATCGGCGTGATCGTCGAATCGGCGCCGGCCGTCAGCAGGCGGCTCGCACCGAACAGGACGAAGCCGAGCGTCGCCGCGACGAAGGCATAGAAGCCGACCTGCGGCTCGAAGCCGCCGAGCCTTGCCGTCGCCATCTGCTCGGGAATGGTGATCGCCGCGAGCGTCAGCCCGGCGAGCAGGTCACGGCCGAAAGCGCCGGCGCGATCCGGTGCAGAAACATTCTCATCTGGCGTGGAAGCAGGCGGCATCGCGCGAGACCGAAGGTGGGCGGCGAACCTCGCGCCGGTACGCCACTGCCGTCAAGCGCGCGACCGCAGCGTCTCCGCCGCGCGGACTCGGCCAACCTCGATGCCGTTCCAGTTCTTCATGACCGTCTCGCGGAAGGGCGCGAAAGCCTCTTCGTCACCACCCTGCCGCGGCAGGAAGCGCTCGACCAGCGCCGCCATCGCAATCTCGGTGGCGCGGCCGGCGCCGTCATCGCATTTCAGCGCGATGCCATAGCCGAGCCCGGGCAGCGTACCGCAATAGACGCCCTCGGCCCCGGTCTTGATGAAGGCGCGGGCGCCGAAGACTTCCATGAAGCGGGTGTCGAAGCGGCCGGTACCGGCGACCATGAACGGGTTGGCGGCGACCGCCTCGCGGATGCGCCGCGCCGCCTCGGCGCGCTTGGGGCCAAGGCCATTGCCGGTGCCGAAACGGGCGAAGCCGAGCGCCAGCGCCTTCAGCGGCACGGCATAGGTCGGGATCGAGCAGCCATCGGTGCCGGAGAGCTCGACCTTGTGCACGGCGCCGGTCACCTCCTCCAGCGCGGCCCGTATCGCCTGCTGCACCTTGTGGCCCGCCTTCACATAGCCGGTCGGATCCTCGTCAATGCCGCAGGACAGGCAGACGAAGCCGGCATGCTTGCCGGAGCAATTGTTGTTGAGCGCGCTCGGCTCGCGGCCGGCCTTGGCGAGGGCTCGCGCCGCCGCCTCACCCATCGGCCAATGCGCGCCGCATTCGAGACAGCCCACATCGCGGCCGGCCTTCTTCAGCATGGCGAGCGAGGTCTCGGCATGAAGCTCCTCGCCGGAATGCGAGGAGACCGCGAGCGCGATCTCCGCCGGGATCAGGCCATAGCGATCGGCGGCGCCGCTCTCCAGCAGCGGCAGGGCCTGCAGCGCCTTCACCGCCGAGCGTGGAAAGACGGGATGCTCGACATCGCCCAGCGAAAACACCACGGCCCCGTCCGCATCGACGACGATCGCTGCGCCGCGATGGCGCGATTCGACCGTGCTGCCACGGGTGACTTCGGCGAGAACGGGATTGTCCATCTGGCATCTCCGGCGGAACGAGCATCGCCTTGTCGCGTTTGTCTCTCGACCTGTCAAAGCCCATGGCGCACAGTGCAGGCATGGGCTTTGACAGCGCCCTCACCCACCCGCGAGCTTGAGCAGATGCCGTGCTTCACCGAGGCATGGCGAGGATCCGATGAGCGACACCAGCACGGCCCCCGACTACGAAGTCGAATACAACAACCGCGCCCGCGTTCCCGAGCACCCCGGCCTCATCGCCGGCTGGGCCCGTGATGCGGCGGCCTATCGCGAGGTCGCCGTCAGCGAGCTCGGCATCCGCTATGGCGAGGGCCCGCGCCAGACTTATGACCTGTTCAAGCCGGAGGATGTAAAGAGCAAGGCGATCGTGCTCTTCATCCATGGCGGCTACTGGCAGGCGCTCGATCCGAGCTTCTTCTCGCATATGGCGCGCGGGCTGAACCAGCGCGGCGTCCCCGTTGCGGTCGCAGGCTACGACCTCTGCCCGCAGGTCGATGTCGGCCACATCGTCTGGGAGCTGCAGCAGGCTGCTGCGACGATCTGGCTGCGCTACAATCTGCCGGTGGTCGCGGCGGGGCATTCGGCCGGCGGACAGCTCTCCGCCTGCCTGCTGGCAACGGGCTGGAAGAATGTCGATCCGGAGCTACCGGACCAGATCGTGCCGGCCGCCTATGGCATCTCCGGCCTCTACAATCTCAAGCCGCTGACCGAGACCAGCATCAACAAGGCGCTCGGCCTTACGCATGAAGGGGCGGAGCGCGAGAGCCCGCTGTTCTGGCCGGCGCCCTCCGGGCTAGTCATGGATGCGGTCGTCGGCGGCGCCGAGAGCACCGAATACCTGAAGCAGAGCCGCAGGCTGACCGATATCTGGGGCCTGGAAGGCGTGCGCACGCGCTATGAGGAGATCGACGGCGCCAATCATTTCACCGTGCTGGACACGATTCCCGATCCGGACAGCGCCATGACGCGCCGCATCGCCGAACTCGCAGGCGCTTGACCCGACCGCAGCAGGCTCTATCCAGAGGCGACAGGATTCCGGAGCGCGCGATGCAGACCTTCTTCGTCGAGATCAAATGCAAGCTCGGCAAGACCTATGAGGTCGCCAGCGAACTCGCAGATCGCGAGATCGCCTCGGAGATTTACTCGACCGCCGGCAATTACGACATCTTGGCCAAGTTCCATGTCGCCGCCGATGTCGATATCGGCCATTTCGTCGCCCAGAAGGTGCAGTCGATCCCGGAGATCGCCGACACTCACACGATCATCACTTTCAAGGCGTTCTGAGCGCCTCCGGTCAGCTCGAAGCTACCTGATCGGCACGGTCAGACCGTCCTCCGGCTGCATCGCGATCAACAGATCGGCAAAGCGGCGTGCCGCCGGCGCGACAGACCCGGCGGACGGAAATAGCAGCATCGTCCGATAGGCGATGGCCGGCGCGAAGCGGCGGGCCACCAGCCCTCGCAGGCCACCAAGCGTCAGTGGAAACGGGTTCAGCAAGGCCAGGCCGACACGCTGCCTGACCATCTCCGCGACGAAAACCGCTGCCGTGCCCTCCCCGACCAGGCGAAGAGCCACACCGGCGTCAGCGAAGGCCTGCTCCACCTTGATGCGCTCGGGAAAGCGCCGCGCCAAGGCGATGATCGCCTCGTCGGCGAGGTCCTGCGGGCTCAACACCTCGCGATCCGCGAGCGGATGCTCCTCCGGCATCAGCACATGTGCGACGGCCTCGCGGATCGCTTCGCCATGGATGCCGATATGCGAAGCCGACATGTCGACCAGGCCGAGATCGACGGCACGGTCCGCAACCTGCGTGATCACGGTCGAACTGGTGTCGATCTCGACATTCGCGACGACATCGGGCTCCTGCCGGCGGAACTCTGCCAGAACAGGTGGCAGGACGAACTGGGCCAGGGTCGGCGGGGTCGCGATGCGCAGCACGCTGGCCTGGACGGCTTGCCCGGGCCAGCTGTTGAGCCTCTCGAGCGCCGCAAAGATCGGCTGTGCCTCTGCGTCGAGTGCAAAGGCATCTGCAGTGGGCACAAGCCTGCCGCCTTCGCGCGCGAAGAGCGGGCGGCCGACATGGGCTTCCAGCGCAGCGAGCGCCCGCGATACGGCAGGCTGCGAAATCCCCAGCATCTGGGCGGCCGCCACCGTCTTGCGGGTGGCGATCATCGCCTGCAGCACCTCGAGTTCGCGCAGGCTCGGCGGGCGACGCTGGTTGGCCGATATCGGCGGGCGAGCGGCTCTTGCCGTGGTCACCATCGTCCTGCCCACCCTATCCGCGCCCCGCATCCATCTATGCATTCAGATTATACACTGTCGCAAGCCATATAATTTACAGGTATAAGAAATCGTTCTACAAACCCGGCCGGGCGAGAAGAGGGGCAGACCGGCCAATCCGGCGACTCGCCACGCGCGGCTCAGTTGTGAAAGATGGCGCCTCGAAGCCATCGGGAGGTTCGGAATGAAAACGCTCAGCGCCAAGGGGCTGAAAGCTCTCAAGCTCGCCATTCTGGCAGCTCCGGTCATCGGCATCGCCGGCATCGCATCGGCTCAGGAGCTCAAGATCGGCCTGTCGGCCGAACTCAGCTCGCTCGACCCGCATTATCACAACCTCACCCCCAACAACCTGATGGCTCGGCACATCTACGAGCCGCTGGTCGGGCAGGACGAGAAGCAGCAGCTGAAGCCGGGGCTCGCCGAGAGCTGGAAGGCGATCGACGACACGACCTGGGAATTCAAGCTGCGCAAGAACGTCAAGTTCCATGACGGCTCGCCGTTCACGGCGGACGACGTGATCGCCACCATGCAGCGCGCGCCCAACGTGCCGAAGAGCCCGTCGAGCTTCAACGCCTATGTTCGCGGCAAGGAATTCACCAAGGTCGACGACCACATCATCCGGATCAAAACCACGGAGCCGGCCCCGCTGGTCCCGACCGACCTCTCGACCTTCGGCGTCATCTCGGCCAAGTGCAAGGACACGACCACCGAGGACTTCAACCTCGGCAAATGCGCCGCCGGCGGCACCGGCCCGTACAAGCAGGCAGAATATGTCGCGGGCGACCGCGTCGTGCTGACCCCGAACGAGAACTACTGGGGCGGCAAGGAGCCCTGGTCGAAGGTCACCTTCCGGATGATCACCTCGGCGCCGACCCGCGTCGCGGCGCTGCTCGCCGGCGATCTCGACGTGATCGAGAACGTGCCGACCTCTGACGTTGCCCGCCTCAAGGGCGATGCCAAGCTCAACGTCTCGAGCACGGTCTCGAACCGGGTGATCTATTTCCACATGGATCACTTCCGCGAGGTCTCGCCCTTCATCAAGGGCAAGGACGGCTCGGAGATCAAGAACCCGCTGCGCAACCTCAAGGTCCGCCAGGCGCTGTCGATGGCGATCAACCGCCCGGGCATCGTCGAACGCATCATGGAGAAGGAGGCGATCCCCGCCGGCCAGCTCCTGCCCGACGGTTTCTTCGGCACCTCCAAGAAGCTGAAGCCGGTCGCCTTCGACCTCAACGGCGCCAAGAAGCTGCTCGCAGAGGCCGGCTATCCCAACGGCTTCAAGATGAAGCTGCACGGGCCGATCAACCGCTATCTCAACGACACCAAGATCATCGAGGCTGTCGCGCAGATGTTCTCGCGCCTCGGCATCGAGACCGAGGTCGAGACGCTGCCGTCGGCGAATTTCTTCACCCGCGCCTCGCAAGGCGGCCAGGGCAATGTGCCTGAGTTCTCCTTCATCCTGGTCGGCTGGGGCGCCGGCACCGGTGAATCCTCGGATTCGTTGAAGGCCCTGCTCGCCACCTTCGATCCGAAGAAGGGCATGGGCGCGACCAATCGCGGCCGCTACTCCAACCCGGCCTTCGACGCCAAGCTGGACGAGGCTCTGCGCACCGTCGACGACGCGAAGCGCGACGCCGCTTTGGCCGAGGCGATGGAGATCAGCATGAACGATGTCGGCCTGATCCCGACACATTACCAGCTCAACACCTGGGCCTCCCGCAAGGGCGTCAAGGTGCAGGCCCGCACCGACGAGTACACGCTCGCCACCGGCATCCGTAAGGAATAACCGGCCCCGTCGATCCGGTCCGGACCGGCTTGAAGCCCGGTCCGGACCGCGCGACACTCTTTCCTTGTTGAAATGCGAAGAGACCACCCCTCCGGCCCTGCCCGAGGGGTGGTCTCCCGCACTCCCGATCCGGAAGGCCCCGGACCATGCTGGCATTCGTCCTGCGCCGCCTGGCGCAAGCTCTCTTCGTCATCGCGGCGATGCTCGTGATCGTCTTCTTCGGCGTGAACGTCGTCGGCGATCCCATCTACATGCTGATCTCGCCGGAGATGGACCAGCAGCAGATCGCCGAGACGGCCCGCGCCCTCGGGCTCGACCGGCCGATCTGGGAACAGTTCCTGGTCTTCCTGAAGAACGCCGTCCAGGGCGATCTCGGCCGCTCCTTCGTCCATGGCGAATCCGCGATCAAACTGATCCTCAGCCGCATGCCGGCGACGCTGGAGCTCGCCTTCGTCGCGCTGGTTCTGGCGGTCGTGATCGGCCTGCCGCTCGGCCTCTATGCCGGCCTGAAGCCGGAGAGCCGGCTGTCGCGCTTCATCATGGCGGTCTCGATCCTCGGCTTCTCGCTGCCGACCTTCTGGGTCGGGCTGATGCTGATCCTCACCTTCGCAGTCAGCCTCGGCTGGCTGCCGGCGACCGGGCGCGGACCTACCGTCTCGATCTTCGGCCTGGACACCTCGCTGCTGTCGCTGAAGGGCTGGCAGCATGTCGCCCTGCCGGCCTTCAACCTGGCGCTGCTCAAGATCTCGCTGGTGATCCGCCTGGCGCGAGCTGGCGCGCGCGAGGCGGCGCTGATGGACTACGTCAAGTTCGCCCGGGCCAAGGGCCTGTCGCAGAGCCGGATCATCGGCGTCCACATCCTCAAGAACATCATGATCCCGATCGTCACTGTGCTCGGGCTGGAGTTCGGCTCGCTCGTCGCCTTCTCGGTGGTGACCGAGACGATCTTCGCCTGGCCGGGCATGGGCCGCCTGCTGCTGGAGGCGATCACCCGGCTCGATCGGCCGGTGATCGTCGCCTATGTCATGGTCGTCGTCGTGCTGTTCGTCACCATCAACCTCCTGGTTGACCTGATCTATTCGGCGCTCGATCCGCGCGTCCGCCTGACGGAGGCGACATCATGAGCGACACCTCTTTGCCCGCTGCCGCACCGCCTGCCGAGGCCAAGGAGGAGACGCCGTTCCGGCGCTTTGTCCGCTCCTTCATCGAGGACCGGCTGGCGCTGTTCGGGCTCGCCCTCTTCATCCTGATCGTCCTGCTCGCCCTCGCCGCCCCGCTGATCGCGCCGCAGAACCCCTACGATCTCGCTAGCGTCGACGTGATGGATTCGCGCCAGCCGCCGGGCTCGGTCTCGGGCGAGGGCTTCACCATGTGGCTCGGCTCGGACGGTGTCGGCCGCGACCTTTTGTCCGGCATTCTCTACGGCCTGCGCATCTCGCTGATGGTCGGCGCCTTCTCGGGCATCCTGGCAGCGAGCATCGGCTCGGCGGTCGGCCTGATCGCAGCCTATGCGGGCGGGCGTACTGAGAACGCGATCATGCGCCTGGTCGACCTGCAGCTCTCGCTGCCGTCCGTTCTGGTCGCCCTGATCCTGGTCGCGGGCCTCGGCAAGGGCGTCGACAAGATCATCATCGCGCTGGTGATGGTGCAATGGGCCTATTACGCCCGCACCGTGCGCGGCTCCGCCCTCGTCGAGCGACGCAAGGAATATGTCGAGGCGGCGCAATCCTTGGGCCTGTCCCATGCCCGCACCGTCTTCCGGCACATCCTGCCGAATTGCCTGGCGCCGGTCATCGTCATCGTCACCGTGCAGACGGCCCATGCGATCTCGCTGGAGGCGACGCTGTCCTTCCTCGGCGTCGGCCTGCCGCAGACCGAGCCCTCGCTCGGCGTGCTGATCGCCAACGGCTTCCAGTACATGCTCTCGGGCAGCTACTGGATCTCGGTCTTCCCCGGCTTTGCGCTGCTGATGACGATCGTCTCGATCAACCTGGTCGGCGACCGCCTGCGCGACGTGCTCAACCCGCGCCTGGAGAAGTGAGCATGGCTCCCGTTCTCGAAGTCAGCGGTCTCAAGACCCATTTCTTCACCCGCGCCGGCACAGTGAAGTCGGTCGACGGCGTCTCCTTCCATGTCGACCGTGGCGAGGTGCTCGGCCTCGTCGGCGAATCCGGCTCGGGCAAGTCGGTCACCGGTTTCTCGGTGATGGGCCTGATCGATCCGCCCGGCAGAATCGTCGAGGGCTCGATCAAGCTCAACGGCAAGGAGCTGGTCGGGCTCGACGAGGAGGGTTTCCGCAAGGTCCGCGGCCGCGAAGTCGCGATGATCTTCCAGGACCCGATGATGACGCTGAACCCGGTGCTGCGCGTCGATACGCAGATGATCGAGGCCGTCACCGCCCATGACAAGGTCTCGCACAAGGCGGCCCGCGAGCGCGCCCGCGACGCGCTCGCCAAGGTCGGCATCCCCTCGCCCGAGGAGCGGCTCAACGCCTATCCGCATCAGTTCTCCGGCGGCATGCGCCAGCGCGTCGCGATCGCGATCGCGCTGCTGCACCGCCCGCCGCTGATCATCTGCGACGAGCCGACCACGGCGCTCGACGTCACCATCCAGAGCCAGATCCTGGCGGAAATGCAGAGCCTTTGCGCCGACACTGGCACGGCTCTGGTCTGGATCACACATGATCTCGGTGTCGTCGCCGGTCTCGCCGACCGGATCGCGGTGATGTATGCCGGCCGCATCGTCGAGACCGGCGCTGTCGATCCGGTACTCGACACCCCGCTCCACCCCTACACCAACGGTTTGCTCGGCTCACTGCCCGCAGAGGGCGAGCCCGGCGCGCCCTTGCGCCAGATCAGGGGCTCGACACCATCGCTGGCGCGCCTGCCGCAAGGCTGCGCCTTCGCGGCGCGCTGCGACTACGCACAGGCCGATTGCCTCGCCAGCGCCCCTGACGTCACCCCGTTCCCGGGCGAGCGCGGCGTGCGCTGCCACCACCCGCTGAACCTCGCCGGAGTCGCGGCATGAGCACTCCGATCCTCACCTTAGAGGCCGTCTCGAAGCGTTTCACCAAGCCGCTCGACGCCGCCTCGAAATTCGCCAATTTGCTCGGCGCCAAGTACAGCGAGCAGACCGTTCATGCCGTCGACAGCGTCGACCTCTCGATCCGACAGGGCGAGGTCGTCGGGCTCGTCGGCGAATCCGGTTGCGGCAAGTCGACGCTCGGACGCGTCGTCGCCGGTGTCCACCATGCCAGCTCCGGCCGCGTCTCCTGGCGCGGGCGCTACACCGACGAGATGTCGTCGGAGGAGCGCAAGGCGGCGACGCTCGCCATCCAGATGATCTTCCAGGACCCGATGTCCTCGCTCAATCCGCGCCTGCGCGTCACCGACATCGTCGGCGAGGCGCCGGTCGTGCACGGGCTGGTGCCGAAGGCGCAGCAGGACGCCTATGTCGCCGAAATGCTCGATCGGGTCGGGCTCGACTCGACCTATCGGCGCCGCTATCCGCACCAGTTCTCCGGTGGTCAGCGCGCCCGCATCGGCATTGCCAGGGCGCTGGCAGTCAAGCCGCAGTTCCTCGTCTGCGACGAGAGCGTGGCCGCACTTGATGTATCGATTCAGGCCCAAGTCCTGAATCTTTTCATGAAGCTGCGTGACGAACTTAACCTGACTTATCTTTTCATTAGCCATGATCTCTCGGTGGTCCGCCACCTCTCCGACCGTGTCGTGATCATGTATCTCGGCCGCGTGGTCGAGGCGGCGCCGGCAAGCGAACTGTTCAAGGGCCCGCAGCACCCCTACACACAGGCGCTGCTCGCCAATGTCCCGACGATCAGTGCCCGCAAGAAGCGCTTCGCCCCGCTGAAGGGCGAGATCCCCTCGCCGCTGCACCCGCCCACCGGCTGCCATTTCCATCCGCGCTGCCCGCAAGCCGGGCCGCGCTGCAAGGCCGAGCGCCCGGCGCTGAAGGAAATCGCGACGGGGCATGTCGCCGCCTGCCACCTGCACGATGGCGGCGTCGGTGCGCTGGCGGCCTGAGCTTCACCGGCGCCGCTGTCTCAGAGTGGCGAGAGCTGCCACGCGTATTGATAGCGCCCATACTGGGTGCTGGTGACGCCGTTGCGCTCGGTGCCGGGGAACTCCTCCGGCGGCGTCACCACCGTCACCCTGAAGACGGCGCTCTTGCCGGGCTTCAGCAGACCCATATGGACGGCGGCTGCGCCAAGCGTCGAGTCGCCGCTGTAGATGTCAGTGCCCCAGAGTTGGCCTTCCAAGACGCCCGTGATGCGGAAATAGTAGACGGCGCCGACCTTCTCACAGAGCCCGTGCATGTTGGTCGGCGCATCCGAGGCGATCGAGTTCTGCTCGAGCAGCGTCTTGAGCTGCCGGCGCGAGAGTTTCCCGCGCTTGTCGAAATAGGCGACGAGATCCTGAACGACTTTCACGATGCGCCTCCCGCTTGCATGACGATCACGCGTCCATAGGACGGCTGGAACGAGGCTGAAGCTTTCGGCAGCGCCCAGAGCACTGCATAGGGCACGGCCTCGCTGGGATAGGTGATGTCGCCGTCGGTGATGACGATCGCCGAGCTCACGCGCGGATCGTCCGCCAATGCGGCGAGCGCGGGCGTCAGGTCGCTGCCGCCATAGCCGCTGATCTGGTAGTCGGCGAGCGCTGACGGGGAGAGCACCTCGTCTGATGTGACGACGGTGTCGCACTGGACGACGCGGATCTCGTCGACCCCCGCCGCATCGCAGAAATCGGCGATGGCGCCGAGCGCCTTCGGGATATCGTCGCTCATCGAGGCGCTGGTATCGAGGATGACGTTCAGCATCCAGGAATGGCGTTTGCGCCCGGGCATCACGACGTCACCGCGATCATGGCCGCGGCGCGAGGCGCGGGTGTAGGTGCGCTCGCCGGGCGCGGCGCCGTCGAGCCAAGCCTGGAGCGCGACATGCCAGGGCGTGTGGAAGAAGCCGCGTTGCGCCCGCACGCTCTGTTGCTGGCCGCCTGCGCTGTCGCCCCTGCCGCGCAGGGCGCCCATGGCCTTCGCCAGAACCATGCCGCGGCCAGCGAGGTCGCGGACCGCCCGAGCCCGCTCGGCCTGGTCGGCGCTGTCTTCAGGGAAAAGCTCGCGTTCGCGCTGGGCGTCAAGCGCATCGCCCATCGCGCCGTCAGGCGCCTGCCGGGCTGCGCCGAGCACCTGCTCGACGGTGACCGCCTGCCCTTCCCAGACCTGAGTCCGCGACGGCATGTAGCTGCCAGTGCGGCGCATCTCGAGCACGATGTCCTCTGCCGAGCGCTCACGTGCGCCTTGCATATCGAGCCCGCCGGCCGGGATTTTGGTGGTGCCGAGCGCATGCCGCAGCATGTCATTGATGATGTAGTCGTGGGCGTAGTTGAACTCGAGCGTGGCGCTGCCGCGGGCCCGGTCATGGGTCCGTAGCGCCAGGTGCAGCAGCTCGTGGGCGAGCACGAAGACGAGATCGTCGGCGGAGAGCCTCGCCGTGAAGGCCGCGTTGGCCAGCAACCGGCCGGAAGCAAAGACGCCCATGGTCGGCACGCGCTCATCGATCTCGACGCGCACGGCGGCGGCAAGCCCAGCCAGATGCGGGAACGGCACTGTCACCAGCCGCAGGCCCCGCATGATCCGCGCGTGGGTGGCGCGGTCGGCAACCGAAAGATCGGGCGCCGTGCTCATGCCGCGACCTTGCGCAGGAGGTCGTACATCGCCCGGTCCGCGCCGAGCGTGCCCCAGATCTCGACCATGTCGTTGAGGATGAGAAGCTGATGCTCGTGCGACAGGCTGCGCAGGAAGCGATTGATCACCGCCGGTTTGATGCCTTCCGCGCGCCCGTCCCTGACGAACTGGCGGATGCAGTCGAGGATGAACCAGCGGGCGGAATCGCCCTTCGGCAGCAGCTCGGGCTTGCGCAGATAGTCCTCGAGCGGGCGGACCGCGCCGATCGAATCCTCGGCGAGCGCGCAGAACACCACCGCGTCCTCCGGGGAGAGCCGGCCGAAGGCGAGCGCACGCCGCAGCTCATTGCTGAGGAAGCCGGCATTCTGGGCCATGTCGAGCGCCCGTGACAGCAAGGTCCAGGCGCGCGGCGTCGAGAAGGGCACAGGCTCGGCCGGCACCGGCCGCATCAGCGCGTCGGGGATGGTCGCGATGAAGCTGCGGATCTCGGCCCGCACGCCGGCACGCTGGGCCCAGGCGAGCCAATCGGCGGTATCGACGCGCAATTGCAGGATGGTGACGCGGTTGACCAGCGCCGAGCTCATTGCACGCACCAAAGCGCGGTCCTGCAGGCGGTTGCCGGCGGCGACGACCCAGGTGCCCTTCGGCAGGGCATGCTCACCCAGCCGCCGCTCCAGCAGCAGGGAATAGAACGCCTTCTGGACATCGGGCGAGCAGGCCGGCAATTCGTCGAGGAACAGGCAGAACGGCTCGGGCTTCTCCGGCAGCAGCACGCGCGGCGGGCAGAAGACCGAGCGCTCGCCGACGATGCGCGGGATGCCGCTGACGTCCTCCGGGGCGATCTGGGTGCCGAGCAGCGAGCGACAGGGCAGGCCTGCCTCGCGCGCGGCTTCATAGACCAGCTCCGACTTGCCGAGCCCGGGCGGCGAGAGCAGCAGGAAGCTCTGCTCATGCGCCATGCACTGAATCAGCTGCTTGGCCTGTCGCAGCGAGACGACTTCCTCGAAGGCGGAACGCGTCGCTTCCATCAACCCCTCCCAAGAGCGCCCGTCCGGGATCACGTCCGCGGGTACGGCAAGAGGTAGTCTGCAACAGCCGAGGCCTTTGAAATCATTATTTCTTTGTAATGTTTAGTTTTGTTTCACGGCTGTTTCACGGACCGCCTGCCGCCACGATTCCGGCGGTCCGGCCGCACTTGCGGGCGAAGCGCGACCCTGTTTTCACGGCGGCACAAGTCTTTCGCCGCCCGCTCCGGCTTGACGCCCACCCGTTTCCGCGCGACCTCCTCAACTCACAACTGCAGCGCAGAGGAAGCGTGGGATGGCTAAGAGCACCTTGTCGGCGGACCTTCGTTCTGGCGCGCTCGTCTATCACCGCCTTCCCAAGCCGGGTAAGCTCGAGATCCAGGCGACCAAGCCGCTCGGCAACCAGCGCGACCTGGCGCTCGCCTATTCGCCCGGCGTCGCCGCCGCCTGCGAGGCGATCGTCGAAGACCCGGCGCAGGCCGCCGAACTCACCTCGCGCCAGAACCTCGTCGCGGTCATCACCAACGGCACCGCCGTGCTCGGCCTCGGCGACATCGGCCCGCTCGCCTCCAAGCCGGTGATGGAGGGCAAGGCCGTCCTGTTCAAGAAATTCGCCGGGATCGACTGCTTCGACATCGAGGTCGAGCAGAAGAACATCGAGAAGTTCGTCGATGTCGTCGCCGCGCTGGAGCCGACCTTCGGCGGCATCAACCTCGAGGACATCAAGGGCCCCGAATGCTTCGAGATCGAGGAGCAGCTCAAGGCCCGGATGAACATCCCGGTCTTCCATGACGACCAGCACGGCACCGCGATCATCGTCAGCGCCGCCGTCCTGAACGGGCTCGACCTCGCGGGCAAGAAGATCGGCGACGTCAAGATCGTCGTCTCCGGCGCCGGCGCGGCGGCGCTGGCCTGCCTCAACCTCCTCGTCTCGCTCGGCGCCCGCACCCAGAACATCTGGGTCACCGATCTCGACGGCGTGGTCTACAAGGGCCGCAACACGCTGATGGACCGCTGGAAGGAGGTCTATGCCCAGGAGACGCAGGCACGCACGCTCGCCGAGGTGATCCCCGGCGCCGACATCTTCCTCGGCCTCTCGGCCGCCGGCGTGCTGAAGCCGGAGATGGCCAAGGAGATGGCGCCCAAGCCCCTGATCCTGGCGCTCGCCAACCCCAATCCCGAGATCACGCCGGAGGATGCCCTCGCGGTGCGCCCCGATGCGATGATCTGCACCGGACGCTCGGATTATCCGAACCAGGTCAACAACGTCCTGTGCTTCCCCTACATCTTCCGCGGCGCGCTCGACGTGCAGGCGACGACGATCAACGAGCCGATGAAGCTCGCCGCGGTGCGCGCGATTGCCGCGCTGGCCCGCGAGGCGACGTCCGACATCGCGGCGCGTGCCTATGGCGGCGAGGCCTCGACCTTCGGCGCGAACTCGCTGATCCCCAACCCGTTCGATCCCCGCCTGATCCTGCGCATCGCGCCGGCGGTTGCGGAAGCGGCGATGACCACAGGCGTCGCCAAGAAGCCGCTGATCGACCTGGAAGCCTATCGCGAGGACCTGTCGCGCTTCGTCTTCCGCTCCGGCTTCCTGATGAAGCCGCTCTTCGCCAAGGCCAAGGCCGACCCCAAGCGCGTGATCTATGCCGAGGGCGAGGACGAGCGCGTGCTGCGCGCCGCCCAGATCGCGATCGAGGAAGGCATGGCGATCCCGATCCTGATCGGCCGCCCCTCGGTGATCGAGACCCGCGTCAAGCGCTTCGGCCTGACGATCCGCCCGGGCATCGATTGCGAACTGATCAATCCCGAGGACGACCCGCGCTATCGCGACTACGTCCAGACCTATCTCGACATCGCCGGCCGGCGCGGCATCACGCCGGAGGCGGCCCGCTCGCTGGTGCGCACCAACAACACGGTGATCGCGGCGCTTGCCGTAGCGCGCGGCGAGGCGGATGCGATGATCACCGGCCTGGAAGGGCGCTTCCTCTCGCGCCTGCGCCATATCCGCGACATCATCGGGCTGGAGCCCGGCGTCTGCGACATCGCGGCGATGACGCTGATCATCACCAGCAAGGGCGCCTTCTTCCTCGCCGACACCCATGTGAAGCATGATCCGACGGCCGAAGAGATCGCCGACATGACGATCCTCGCCGCCGGCCATGTCGAGCGCTTCGGCATCGCCCCGAAGATCGCCCTGCTCTCGCATTCGGATTTCGGCGCGGCCGACACGCCGTCCTCGATCAAGATGCGCAAGGCGGTCAAGCTGATCCAGGAGCGTGCACCGGAGCTGGAATGCGATGGCGAGATGGAGGCCGACACCGCCCTCCTCGCCGCGATCCGCGACCGGGTGCTGCCGTCCTCGAAGCTGAAGGGCGTCGCCAACGTCCTGATCTTCCCCAATCTCGACGCGGCCAACATCGCCTACCAGTTCGCCAAGGTGCTGGCGGACGCGCTCCCGGTCGGCCCGATCCTGATCGGCGCCGCTAAGCCGGTGCATATCCTCACCGGCTCGGTCACGGCACGCGGCGTCGTCAACATGACCGCCGTCGCCGTCGCCGAGGCGCAAGGGCGGGCAGCCGCCGGCTGACCCTGCGAGAGGCCTTGCTGAAGTCGTTTCTGAGCCAGCTTTCGAAAGCAGGCCAGTGACTTAAGCTCAGCAGTTGATACCGCCTTTTCGCTCTTGGCGGGCGGCGCGCGATAGGCTCATACTTCGTTTCAGAAGCGGGAAAGGGGCCCGTGCGAAACGTTCGGAGAGCGCTCATGCGTGCGACCCACCGTCAATCCGGATTCCGGCGCGCCATCCGGCCGCTCGCGCTGGCGAGCGGCCTTTTTCTTGCGCTCGCAGGCTTTGCCGGCGCCGCCCTGGCGCAGGTCGTGTTCCATCGCGGCAATGACGGCGATCCCGAAACGCTCGATTCGCACAAGACCTCGACGGTCAGCGAAGCCCATCTCCTGCGCGATCTCTCCGAAGGCCTGGTGATCCACCATATCAACGGCGAGGTCGTGCCCGGTGTCGCCGAGAGCTGGACGATGGCGCCCGACGGCAAGAGCTACAGCTTCAAGCTGCGCGCCAACGCCAAATGGTCGAATGGCGACCCGGTCACGGCGAATGATTTCGTCTTCTCGTTCCGGCGCATGGTCAATCCGGAGACCGGGGCGAAATACGCCAACATCCTCTACCCCATCCTCAATGCCGAGAAGATCAACAAGGCAAGCGAAGGCGCCAAGCTCGAAGACCTCGGCGTCAAGGCGATCGACGAGCGCACGCTCGAGATTTCGCTGGAGCGGCCCACCCCCTATTTCCTGGAATTGCTGACGCACCAGACCGGGCTGCCGGTCCATCCGGCCTCCGTGCAGAAATTCGGCAAGGACTTTGTCAAGCCGGAGAACTGGGTCTCGAACGGCGCCTACACGCTGAAGGAGTTCGTGCCGAACTCGCATATCCGGCTGGAGAAGAACAAGAACTTCCACGACGCGGCGAACGTCAAGATCGACACGGTCATCTACTATCCGACGCCCGACTTCTCCGCCGCCGCCCGCCGCTTCCAGGCCGGCGAGCTGCAGATGACGTCGGACATTCCGGCCGACCAGGTCCAGCAACTGCGCGAGAAGCTCGGCAAGGATCAGGTCCGGATCTCGCCCTATCTCGGCACTTATTTCCTGATCATCAACACCGCCAAGAAGCCGTTCGACGACGTCCGGGTGCGTCGCGCGCTATCGCTAGTGATCGATCGCGAATTCATCGCCGAGGAGATCTGGGGCGGCACCATGCTGCCGGCCTATGGCGTGATCCCGCCGAATATCGGTAACTACGGCGAGCGGGCCGAAGCCGACTTCAAGGGCGCCTCTCCGCTCGACCGCGAGGACGAGGCGAAGAAGCTGCTCGCCGCCGCAGGCTTCGGGCCCGGCGTGCCGCTCAAGGTCCAGCTGCGCTACAACACCACCGACAACAACCGCCGCACCGTCATCGCCATCGCCGAGCAATGGAAGGCGATCGGCGTCGAGACCAGCTTCATCAACACCGACGGCAAGACGCACTTCGCCCTGCTCCGCGACGGCGGCGACTTCGACATCGCCCGCTATGGCTGGATCGGCGACTATTCCGACCCGCAGAACTTCCTGTTCCTGTTCCAGAGCGACAACACCGGCTTCAACTCCGGCAAGTACAACAACCCGACATTCGATGCGCTGATGAAACAGGGTGCCGACGAAGTCGACATCGCCAAGCGCGCCGCGATCCTGCGGGAGGCGGACGCGATCCTCGCCGCCGAGGTACCCTGGATCCCAGTGCTCTACTATTCCTCGAAGAACCTGGTCTCGCCCAAGCTCCAGGGCTTCCAGCAGAACCTGCGCGGCGCGCTGCCGACGCGGTTCATGAGCCTGAAGCCTTGAGGGTGCGCGCGTCATGGCCGGGCTTGATCCGGCCATCTCAGGCCGAAGCGGGCGACCGCCAGCGCTCATGAGATGCTCGGGTCAAGCCCGAGCATGACGTAGGGATCGCCCCCGTGCTCACCTACATCCTGCGCCGTCTCACCGCCGCGATCCCGACCTTGTTCGTGATCGTGACGATCTCGTTCTTCCTGATGCGCGTTGCGCCGGGCGGGCCGTTCGATCTCGAACAGCCGCTCGAAGCCAAGGTGATGGAGAACCTGCGGCGCATCTACAAGCTCGACCAGCCGCTGTTCCAGCAATACCTGACCTATCTCGCAGCGCTGCTGCGCGGCGATTTCGGCCCGTCCTTCTATTTCCGCGATTTCTCGATCGCCGAATTGTTCGCGCAGGGGCTGCCGGTCTCGATGCGGCTCGGGGCCTGCGCGCTGCTGCTCGCGCTCGTGATCGGCGGCCCACTCGGCGCACTCGCAGCCTTTCGCCAGAACGGCGCGGCCGATCATGCCGTGATCGGCTTCGCCACCGCCGGCATCACCATCCCCAACTTCGTCGTCGCGCCGGTGCTGCAGATCGTATTCGGCTTGAGCCTGGCCTGGCTGCCGGTCGGCGGCTGGAACGGCGGCGCCTTCCGCAACACCCTGTTGCCGATCGTGACGCTCGCTTTGCCCCAGATCGCCGTGATCGCCCGGATGACGCGAGCCGCGATGATCGAGACCTTGCGGGCCAACCATATCCGTACCCTGCGTGCCCAGGGCCTCTCGACCACGACCATCGCGCTGCATGCGGCGCGTGGCGCGGCGCTGCCCGTCGTCTCCTATCTCGGGCCGGCAGCGGCGAGCCTGCTCACCGGCTCGGTCGTGGTCGAGACGATCTTCGGCATTCCCGGCATCGGGCGCTATTTCGTCGAGGGCGCGCTCAATCGCGACTACACGTTGGTGATGGGCACGGTCGTCGTCGTCGCGATCTTCGTGCTGCTCTTCAACCTCGTCGTCGACGTGCTCTACGCGCTGCTCGACCCGCGCGTCAGGCTGGAGTGAGCGATGAGCGACACTGCCGCCTGCCCCACCCCGCCCATCGGCCGCTCGCTCTGGCAGGACGCCCGCATCCGCCTGCTGCGCAACCGCGCCGCGGTGGCGAGCCTGATCGTGCTGGCGCTGATGACGCTCGCCTGCGCCTTCGGCCCGCTGATGACCGGCCATCCTTACGACCGGGTCTATCAGGACTATGTCCGCGTACCCGCCAGCCTTTCGGCCTATCCCAAGGCCGAGGCCATCCCCGCCGCAGTACAGCGCATCGCCTCCCGTATCAGGGCAACGCCGAGCGAGATCGCGGCAGATGCAACCCGCGTCAAACTGGTGCTGACCGCCCAGCGGCCGATCGACCAGCGCCTGCTCATTTATTTCGACCGCTCCGACCAGTTCGGCACGCCGGTCATCACCGGCAACGAGCAGGAGAGCCGCCGGCTTTCCCTCGATGTTCCGATCAAGCGCCAGTACTTCCTGTTCGGCACCGACTCGAACGGCCGTGACCTGCTCACCCGCACGCTGATCGCCGGCCGGGTTTCGCTCGCGATCGGCCTGCTCGCGACCGGCGTCGCCCTGGTGATCGGCGTCGCCTATGGCGCGACCGCGGGCTATCTCGGCGGGCGCATCGACATGGTGATGATGCGCATCGTCGACGTGCTCTATTCCCTGCCCTTCATCTTCTTCGTCATCCTGCTCGTCGTCTTCTTCGGCCGGAACTTCATCCTGATGTTCCTCGCCGTCGGGGCGATCGAATGGCTCGACATGGCCCGCATCGTCCGCGGCCAAGCGCTCTCGATCAGGCGGCAGGACTATGTGCTGGCGGCCGAAGCGCTCGGCGTCTCGACCGGCGGTATCCTCAGGCGCCATGTCATCCCCAACACGCTCGGACCGGTGATCGTCTATGTCACCCTCTTGGTGCCGAAGGTGATCCTGCTGGAGAGCTTCCTCTCCTTCCTCGGCCTTGGCGTGCAGGAGCCGATGACGAGCTGGGGCGTGCTGATCTCGGACGGCGCCCGCGCCATCCAGGCGACGCCGTGGATGCTGATCTTCCCCGCCGTCTTCCTGGTGACGACGCTGTTCTCGCTCAACTTCCTCGGCGACGGCCTGCGCGATGCGCTCGACCCCAGGGATCGCTGAGATGGGAAGCGAATCCATCCTCGCCATCCGCGACCTCAAGGTCCGCTTCCGCACCAATGACGGCCCCTGCGAGGCGGTGCGCGGCATCGATCTCGACGTCGGCCCCGGCGAGTTCGTCGCGGTCGTTGGTGAATCCGGTTCGGGCAAGAGCCAGAGCGTGATGGCGGCGATGGGCCTCCTCGCCAGCAATGGCGAGGTCTCCGGCGCGATCCGCTATCGCGAGGTCGATCTTCTCAGGCTGCCGCCCGCAGTCCTGAACAGCTATCGCGGCCGCAAGCTCGCGATGATCTTCCAGGAACCGATGACCTCGCTCGATCCGCTGTTCCGGATCGGTACGCAGATGGCAGCCCCGTTGCGCAAGCATCAGCGCCTGTCGCGCAAGGCGGCGCGGGCGCGGGCGCTGGAGCTCTTGAGGCTGGTGCGCATCCCCTATCCGGAGCGCCGGCTCGATTCCTATCCGCACGAGCTTTCGGGCGGGCAGCGCCAGCGCGTGATGATCGCAATGGCGCTGGCCAACGACCCCGACATCCTGATCGCCGACGAGCCAACCACGGCGCTCGACGTCACTATCGAGGCCGAGATCCTGGCGTTGATCGCCGAGCTCCGGCAGCGGCTCGGCATGGCGGTGATCCTGATCAGCCACGATCTCGGCCTCGTCCGCAAATATGCCGAGCGCGTCTATGTGATGAAAGCCGGCGAGGTGGTCGAGAGCGGCCCGGCGCAGACGATCTTCGAAACGCCGCAGCATCCCTACACCAGAGCGCTGCTCGCCGCGGAGCCGCATGGCCACAAGGCGCCGCCGCCCACCGATGCGCCTGTCCTGCTCGAAGCCCGCGACCTGCGCGTCTCCTTCGACCTGTCGCGCGGCTTCCTCAAGCGCGAGAAAGTGACGCTGCACGCCGTCGACGGCATCGATCTGACCATCAGGCGCGGCCAGACCATCGGCATCGTCGGCGAATCCGGCTCTGGCAAGTCGACGCTCGGGCGCGCCCTGCTCAAGCTGCTGCCCTCCTCCGGGATCGTGCGCTTCGAGGACCGGGCGCTGGCCCCGCTCGACCGCGCCGCGATGCGGCCCTTGCGCCGCAGCCTGCAGGTCGTGTTCCAGGACCCGTTCGGCTCGCTCTCGCCGCGCCTCACCGTCGGCGAGATCATCACCGAGGGCCTGCTGGTGCACGAGCCCGCTTTGTCACGGATTGAACGCGAGCGGCGGGCTGCGGCGGCGCTGATGGAGGTCTGCCTCGACCCGGCACTGCGCAACCGCTATCCGCACGAATTCTCGGGTGGCCAGCGCCAGCGCATCGCCATCGCCCGCGCCATGATCCTGCACCCGGCGCTGGTCGTGCTGGACGAGCCGACCTCGGCGCTCGACCGCACTGTGCAGCAGAGCATCGTCGCTTTGCTCAAGGACCTGCAGGCGAGGCACGACCTCTCCTACCTCTTCATCAGCCACGACCTCGCAGTGGTGCGCGCCATGGCCGACGAGATCATGGTGATGAAGGACGGCAGGGTGGTCGAGCGCGGGCCGACCGAGGCGATCTTCGAGGCACCGCAGCAGGGCTATACCCAGCGCCTGATCGCGGCGGCGCTGAAGTGCTGAGACGAAAACGCCGCCTCGCTGGAGCGAAGCGGCGCCCTATCGGTGTCCGGCCAGGGGAGGCCACCGACACCGGCTAGAGTATTGTCTTATCGCATTTTCTTCACGCGAACCGGTACCCGCTTCGCTCGAAAATGCTCAGGCCGTCAGTTCTCGACATAGCTGATCTTGCCGTCCGAGCCCTTCTTCCAGGTGTAGACGGTGTAGTCGAGATTGGTGCGGTCGCCCTTCTTGTCATAGGACATGTCGCCGAGCACGGTCTTGAAGGTCATGCCCGAATGCATCGCGGCGGCGATCTTCTTCGGATCGAGCGATTTAGCCTGCTCGGCTGCCTGCTTCATGATCTGGACCGCGGCATAGGAGTAGAGCGTATAGGCCTCGGGATTGATGCCCTTGGCCTCGAAGCGCTTGACCACCTCGGCCGCTGCGGCACGTTTGCGCGGATCGGGTGGGAAGGTCATCAGCGTGCCTTCGGTGCCTGGACCGCCGATGACAGCGTATTCGTCGGAGGTGATGCCATCCGCGCCCATCGCCACAGTCGTCAGGCCCTGATCGCGCATCTGCCGGACGATCAGGCCGAGCTCGGTGTGCAATCCGCCCCAATAGAGCAGGTCGGCCTTGGCCGCCTTGACCTTCGAGACCAGCGCCGAGAAATCCTTCTCGCCTGTGTTGACGCCTTCGTAGAGCACTTCCTTGATGCCGGCGGCGTGCAGGCCCTTGCGGGTCTCTTCGGCGAGCCCCTGGCCATAGGTCGTCTTGTCATGGACGACGACGATGACCTTGCCCTTGAAGGTCTTGGCGATATGGCCGGAAGCGACGACGCCCTGCTGGTCGTCGCGGCCGCAGGTGCGGAAGACGTTCCAGAGGCCGCGCTCGGTGATCTTCGGGTTGGTGGCCGAGGGGCTGATCATCAGCATGCCGTTCTCGGCATAGACCTCGGACGCCGGCATGGTGACGCCGGAGTTGAAGTGGCCGACGACGAGCTTGACGCCGTCGCCGACGAATTTGTTGGCGACCGAGACGCCCTGCTTGGGATCGCCGACATCGTCTCCGCTCGAGAGCGCGATCGTCTGGCCGAGAATGCCGCCGGCGGCATTGATGTCGGCCACCGCCTGCTCGACCCCGTTCTTCAATTGCGCCCCGAAGGCGGCGCTCGCGCCGGTCATCGGGCCGGCGACGCCGAGCTTGACCTGCGCCAGCGCTGCGCCATGTGACATCGCGAATGCGCCTGCGGCGAGCATCGCGATCAGATTGATCCTCATATCCGTTCTCCTCCACGGTCTGAGCCGTGGCCGGACGCTACGTCGCTTGCCTTAACCTGTAAATCTGAGATAGCTGGTTACATGACAACCGATCGTACAGGCGGCCCCAGCCGCGCCGGCTCGCTGCCGCTCGTCGCCAGCGAGCTCGCCTTCGACTTCACCAACACCAGCTCCGATCGCGGTGGGCCGAACGAGCTTGAGCATCTGCGCGAAGGACGCGACGTCGTGATCTGGGCGCGACATGCCAAGGTGATCAGCGACAGCGACCGCGATGCGTCGCTAGCCGCGGTCGAGGCGGACGCCAGGCTGGCGGCGCGTCTGCTTACTGAGGCACTCGATCTGCGCGATACGATCTACCGGATCGGCGCCGCGCTCAGCCGCCGCCAGCCTCCGGCGGAAGAAGACCGGACGCAGCTCGCCGCCACCCACGCGCATTGCCTGGCCTGCGCCAGGCTTTCGCCGTTCGGCGACGGCTTCGTCTGGCGCTGGGACGCCAGCCAGACCCTGAGCGAGGCGATCCGCGGGCCGGTCGCGCTGTCGGCCCTCACCGTGCTGACCCAGCAGAATCTCGCCCGCATCAAGCAATGCGAAGGCGATCATTGCGGCTGGCTGTTCTTCGACACCACCAAGAACCGGCTGCGGCGCTGGTGCGAGATGTCGGTCTGCGGCAATCGCGCCAAGGTCCGCGCCTTCCGCCAACGCCATTTCGAGGCGAAGACGACCGGCTAGCGCCGCCCTGCATCCGGCGCCGGTCGGCAAGCCGGCATGCCATCTCGCTTCGCGCCTCCGGCTCGGCTAGGAAGGTCCGTCCTTCCCGCATGAGACCATCCCCATGAGCCGCACCGTCTACGTCAATGGCGCCTATCTTCCCGAGGAAGAGGCGACGATCTCGATCTTCGACCGCGGCTTCATCTTCGGCGACGGCATCTACGAGGTCTCGGCCGTGCTCGGTGGCAAGCTGGTCGATTGCGAGGCACATCTGGCACGGCTCGAACGCTCGGCCGGCGAGATCGGGCTGGAGCTCCCCTGCTCGCGCGCCGAGCTCGTCGCGATCCATCAGGAGCTGATCGCCCGCAACAACCTGGATGAAGGCAGCATCTATCTGCAGGTCTCGCGCGGCGCCTCCGATCGCGACTTTCCTTTCCCCAAGGGCGTCAAGTCGTCCCTGGTCCTGTTCACGCAGGCCCGCCAGTTCGCCAATACGCCGCTGGCCAAGACCGGCATCAAGGTCGTCAGCACGCCGGACCTGCGCTGGGTGCGGCGCGACATCAAGAGCGTCAATTTGCTCGCGCCGGTGCTGGCCAAGCAGTTTGCCGCCGAGAACGGTGCGCAGGAAGCCTGGATGATCGAGGACGGCGTCGTCACCGAAGGCGCCTCGTCGACCGCCTGGATCGTCAAGGGCAAGACGCTGATCTCGCGGCCGCTTTCGCACAAGGTGCTGCCCGGCATCACCCGCACGGCCGTGCTCGCCTTCCTGGCGGAGAGCGGCTTTACCTTCGAAGAGCGCGAATTCACGCTGGAAGAGGCGCTCGACGCCGAGGAAGCCTTCATCACCTCGGCGACCAGCCTGGTCATGCCGGTGACGACGATCGACGGCCACAGCATCCATAACGGCGCGCCAGGCCCGGCGACGATCCGGCTGCGCGAGATTTATCTCGACCACGCCCGCAAGGGCGGCGTGCTGGGCTGATCGCTCGTTCTGGCGGCGCTCACAGCGCCGCCAGACGCTTGTCCAGACCATCGATACGCGCGATCGCCGCGGTTAGGCGTTCCCGCCAACGCGGGCCGCGTGCCTGCGCGTCCTCATAGGCCTCCCGCAGTTCGTCAGGCCGATCGCGGGCCAGAATGTCGATCAGTATGGCGGCCTGGCGGCGATCCTTCACCGCCTTGAGACTGTCCGGCCCGCCTTGCCGACGGTCCGAGACGATCAACTTGTGGATGGCGAAGCGCTCGGGGCGCGGAATCTGGACCAGCACGCCGCCGCGATAGGTGACCGCGGCCTTGATCGGCTCGGCGATCAGGTAATTGAGGTAATGCAGGGACTGTGCGTGGATGCCGAGGGCCGGCAACTGCCGCGGCTCCTCACGCTCCGTGAAAGCAGGCGTGAGAAACTCGACCAGCGTTTCGCTGCGGCTCTGCTTCCAGCGCCAGGCACGGCGCTCATCGAGCACCGGTGCCGGCGCGAACGAAAACCCTGCCAGCAGCCGGGGAAGCGCTTCTTCGACCACGTCATCGAGCGCGAGCGACAGACGCTCGAAGCTGGCGATGTCGATGTCATTGGTCTGCGCCGCCTGGTCGAGGCCGAAACGGATGCCGAGTTCGCCTTCATAGAGGCGAAAGGCGACAGTCCCGACCAGCGTGCCGCCTAGGCGGAAGACGCCAGCCTTCGCCATTGCCGCCAGCAGGCTGCCTGTCCCGGCATCGACACCAAGGAACCCCTCGGCGCGCAGAATCCTGATCAGCCGGGTCCGGTTGGCCTGCGCAGCGGTAATTTGCTCGCGAAGCGCCGGAACCTGCGCGAGGCGCTGCCGAAGCGCTTCGCTGTCCTCGCCGATGTAGGACTTCTTGACCTCGGAGCCGACGCGATAGCTGTCGTACCAATAAGCTCGTCCGTTCCGCTCGACGCGTGTCGGCGTTCCACGAACCGCCGACACCGCCTCGTCGAGCAACGAGCGCAGCAGGTCGTGATAGGCCGCATGGGCCAGTGAAGAATGATAGGCTGCGGGCGTCATCCGTGTTCAACAATCGCAGATTTTGTTGAACATTAGTGCATATTCAACAAAAATTCAATTCGTTGAACATGCAGAGACCAACTCTCCCGCGACGTAGGTCGCGGCGACGTTGCGCTCGTCGCCGAGCGTGATCAGCACGAAGAGCTCCTCGGCAAGGTCACGCACCGTCTCCAGCCGGTGCGCCATTGCGCGCGTCGCGGCGGGGTCGAGCACGACGATATCGGCTTCGCGACCCGGTTCGAACGAGCCGATCAGATGGTCGAGCCCGAGCGCCGCCGCATTGCCGAGCGTGATCGCGTGCAGCGCCTCGAAGGCCGAGAGCGACTGTCCCTGGAGCTGCAGGATCTTGTAGGCCTCGGCCATGGTGCGCAGCATCGAATAGGAAGTGCCGCCGCCGATATCCGTGGCGACCGCGACCTTGACGCCCTCGTGCCGGGCTCTCTGCCAATCGAACAGGCCGGAGCCGAGGAAGAGGTTCGAGGTCGGGCAGAACACCGCGATCGCGCCATGCTGGGCGAAGGCACGCCATTCGCGCTTGGTCATGTGAATGCAATGGCCGAGCAGGCTCTTGCGGCCCAGCAACCCGTAATCCTCGTAGATGCCGGCATAGTCGGCTGCATCGGGATAGAGCTCCCTGGCGAAGGCAATCTCGGCCCGGTTTTCGTTGATATGGGTCTGGACGAAGCAGTCCGGGTGCTCCTCGACCAGCCTCGTTGAGGCCGCCATCTGCTCCGGCGTCGAGGTCACGGCGAAGCGCGGCGTGATCGCGTAGAGCTGGCGGCCCTTGCCGTGCCAGCGGCCGATCAGCGCCTTGCTGTCGGCATAACCGCTCTCGGCCGTGTCGGTCAGCGCCGGCGGCGCGTTGCGGTCCATCATCACCTTGCCCGCGATCATGCGGGTGTTGCGCCGGTGGGACTCGGCGAAGAAGGCCTCGGCCGACTGCTTGTGCACGGAGCAATAGACCGCCGCAGTGGTGGTGCCGCTCGCCAGCAACTCGTCGAGCAGGAAGGCGGAGAGCTTCTCGGCATGGCCCTGCTGCGCCAGCTTCTGCTCCTCGACGAAGGTGTATTTGTTCAGCCACTCCATCAGTTGCGCGCCATAGGAGGCGATCACTTGCGTTTGCGGCATGTGGAGATGCGCGTCGATGAAGCCCGGCATGATCAGGTGCGGGCGATGATCGGTGATGGCGGCACCGGCCGGCAGCGCCGGCAAGAGCTCCTTCGCCTCGCCGGCAGCGCGGATCAGGCCGCCCTCGATGACGAGCAGACCGTCCTCGACATAGCGATGCGCGGCCTCACCGACCTCGTGCGGATCACCGAAGAACCAGAGAAGCCGGCCGCGCAGGGCCAAGATCGCACCGTCTTTGCTCAAGGCTCGCCGCTCCGGCTCAAATCGCGATCATATCTGCACCAAATCAAAGCTTCCGGCCAAGCCGCGAACGTGCCTAATCTTGGGGCATGAATCCGATCTGCGAGCGGCCGTGCCGCCATGCGTGAGAGCGTGCGTTTCCTGCTCGGCGACGAGCTGGTCGAGATCGCGTCCTGCGATCCGACCCGCACCGTGCTCGACTGGCTCAGGCTCGACCGGCGCCGCACCGGCACCAAGGAAGGCTGCGCCGAAGGCGATTGCGGGGCCTGCACCATCGTCGTCGGCCGGCTCGATGGCGAGCGGCTGCGCTATGAGGCGATCAACGCCTGCATCCGCTTCCTGCCGACGCTGGACGGCTGCCATGTGCTGACCGTCGAGCATCTGAGAAGCCCTGACGGGGCGCTCCATCCGGTGCAGCAGGCGATGGTCGACTGCCATGGCTCGCAATGCGGCTTCTGCACGCCCGGTTTCGTGATGTCGCTGCTGGCGCTCTGGCTGAACGAGACGGCGCCGTCGGTCGCGCGCATCGAGGATGCCCTCGCTGGCAATCTCTGCCGCTGCACCGGCTACGAGCCGATCATCGCGGCGGCGCAGCGCATGGATGCAGCTGAGCGCGGGAAGGACCGCTTCGTCGCGGGGATACCCGCACTCATCAACCGGCTGAAGGCGCTCGCTGACGGCGAGACGATCTCGATCGGAGATGGCGAGCGCCATTTCTATGCTCCCGCCACGATCGAGGCGCTCGCCGAGCTCGTCAGCACCCATCCGCAGGCGACGCTCGTGGCTGGCGCCACCGATGTCGGCCTCTGGGTCACCAAGGGCATGCGCCGGCTCGACCCGGTGGTCTCTCTCGGCCGGATCGACGAACTGCGTGCGATCTCGGATGAAGGCGATCACCTCCGCTTGGGTGCGATGGCCAACCAGATCGCGGTTCGCGAGGCATTGGCAACCATCTCGCCACAGCTCGACGAGATGATGCGCCGCTTCGGTGGCGAGCAGGTCCGCAATGCCGGCACGATCGGCGGCAACATCGCCAATGGCTCGCCGATCGGCGATCTGCCACCGGCGCTGATCGCACTCGGCGCGGCTTTGGTGCTGGCGCGCTCCCGTCATTGCGAGGAGCGCAGCGACGAAGCAATCCAGGGGGACGTAGAGCAAGCCCCCCTGGATCGCTTCGCTACGCTCGCGATGACGGAAATCGATCGCCGGACCATTCCCCTCGAAGCCTTCTTCCTCGACTACCGCAAGCAGGATCGACAGCCCGGCGAATTCGTCGAGGCCGTGCTGGTGCCGAAGCTGCCTGCGGGTGTCCTCTTCCATATCTCGAAGATCTCGAAGCGCTTCGACGAGGACATTTCGGCTGTCTGCGGGGCGTTCCATCTGACGCTGGATGAAGCCGGGCGCGTCAGCGAGGCGCGGCTCGCCTATGGCGGCATGGCCGGCATCCCGAAGCGGGCGAAAGCTGCGGAAGCCGCCTTGCTTGGCCGCTCCTGGAACGAGGCAGCGATCGCTGCCGCAATCGCCGCGCTCGCACAGGATTTCACCCCGCTGACCGATATGCGCGCCTCGGCCGCCTACCGACTCAAGATCGCCGGCAACCTGCTACGGCGTTTCCTGATCGAGACGACGACGCCTGAGACGTCGACCCGCGTCGCCGGCCTGCTGGCGGAGGCTGCCCATGGCTGACGCGCGCAAACGGCTCGACGCCATGGCGACGCGGCCGATCGTCGGCTCACCGCTGAAGCATGATTCCGCCGAGAAGCACGTCGCCGGCGAGGCCCTCTATATCGACGACATCGCCGAGCCGGCTGGCCTCGCCCATGCCTGCCTCGGCCTTTCGACCATCGCGCATGGCAAGCTGCTGTCGCTCGACCTGTCGGCCGTCGAAGCGGCGCCGGGTGTGCTCGCGGTCCTCACTACCGCCGACATCCCCGGCGAGAACGACATCTCCTCGACGCACAAGCATGACGAACCGGCCTTCGCGACGGCGGACATCCTGCATCACGGCCAGCCGCTCTTCGCGGTCATCGCCGAGACGCGCGAGCAGGCCCGCCATGCCGCATTGCTAGCCAAGGCGACCTACGACGAGGCGCCTCCTCTGCTCGATGTCGCCGCCGCTCGCGCCGCCGGCTCCGATCTCGTCACCGAGCCGCTGAAGCTCGAGCGCGGCGACATCGCTGCGGCGCTTGCCGCCAGCCCGCGCCGGCTGAAGGGCTCGATGGCGATCGGCGGCCAGGATCATTTCTATCTCGAAAGCCAAATCTCGCTCGCCATCCCCGGCGAGGACCAGGACACGCTGGTGCTGTGCTCGACGCAGCATCCGAGCGAGGTCCAGCACATGGTCGCGCAGGTACTCGGCGTCGGTGCACATGCGGTCACCATCGAGGTCCGGCGCATGGGCGGCGGCTTCGGCGGCAAGGAGACGCAGGCCAATCTATTCGCCTGCGTCGCCGCGCTCGCCGCACGCAAGCTGAAGCGGCCGGTGAAGCTCAGGCCTGACCGCGACGACGACATGGTCATCACCGGCAAGCGCCACGACTTCGTCGTCGACTACGAGATCGGGTTCGACGATGACGGCCACATCCATGCGGTCGATGCGGTCTATGCGGCGCGCTGCGGCTGGAACGCCGACCTCTCCGGCCCGGTCACCGACCGCGCGCTGTTCCACATGGACAATTGCTATTTCTACCCGGCGGTGCGGGCCCGCTCGGAGCCCCTGCGCACGCACACCGTCTCGAACACAGCCTTCCGCGGCTTCGGCGGGCCGCAGGGCATGGTCGGCGCCGAGCGCTTCATCGAGGAGGTCGCCTACGCTACCGGGCTCGATCCGCTGGAGGTCAGGAAGCGCAACTTCTATGGCGGCGAAGGCCGGGAGATCACGCCCTATCACCAGCCCGTGGAGGACATGATCGCCGGCGAGATGATCGACGACCTCGCGCATTCCTGCGACTACCACGCCCGGCAGGGGGCGATCCGCGCGTTCAACCAGCAGAGCCCCATCATCAAGCGCGGCATCGCGCTGACGCCGGTGAAGTTCGGGATATCCTTCACCGCCACCTGGTACAATCAGGCCGGCGCGCTGGTCCATGTCTACACCGATGGCACGGTGGCGCTGAACCATGGCGGCACCGAAATGGGCCAGGGGCTCTACCAGAAGGTGGCGCAGGTGGTGGCGCAGGCCTTCGGCATCGGGCTGGAGCAGATCAGGATCACCGCGACGACGACCGGCAAGGTGCCGAACACCTCGGCGACCGCCGCCTCCTCCGGTTCCGACCTCAACGGCATGGCGGCGCTCGACGCCTGCGAGACGATCAAGCAGCGGCTCACCGCCTTCGCCTGTAAGCACTGGCAGGAAAAGCCGGAAGCGATCGCCTTCCTCCCCGGCCGGGTGCAGGTCGGCGCACGCGAGATCGGCTTCGTCGAGCTGGTCAAGGCGGCCTATATGGCCCGCGTCCAGCTCTCGGCCACCGGCTTCTATGCGACGCCGAAGATCCATTGGGACCGCAAGGCCGGACGCGGCCACCCGTTCTACTATTTCGCCTATGGCGCCGCCGCGGCCGAAGTCGCGATCGACACGCTGACCGGCGAGTACAAGGTCGAGCGCGTCGACATCCTGCACGACTGCGGAAACTCGCTGAACCCGGCGATCGACAAGGGCCAGATCGAGGGCGGCTTCGTCCAGGGCATGGGCTGGCTCACCACCGAGGAGCTGGTCTGGGACGAGAAGGGGCGCCTCAAGACGCACGCGCCCTCGACCTACAAGATCCCGGTCGCTTCCGACCGGCCGCGCATCTTCAATGTCGCGCTCTTGGAGAAGGCTCCAAATCGCGAGCACACCATCCATCGTTCCAAGGCGGTCGGCGAGCCGCCGCTGATGCTGGCGATCAGCGTGCTGCACGCGCTGTCCGATGCCGTCGCCAGCGTCGGAGATCACCGCTTCTGCCCGCAGCTCGATGCGCCGGCGACGCCGGAACGGGTGCTCGATGCGGTCGACCGGGTGCGAGCCCTGGCGGAGGCGGTAAGATGACCCTCGCCGACTTCCTCGCCAGCAGCCTTGCCGACGGCGCCGTCATCGTCCGCATCGCGGAGGCGCAGGGCTCGACCCCGCGTGAGGCCGGCGCAACGATGATCGTCAGCGCCCACGGCAGCGCCGGCACGATCGGCGGCGGCCAGCTCGAATTCCATTGCATCGACCTCGCCCGCATCCTGCTCGACAGCGGCGGGCCGCAACAACTCGTTGAGATACCGCTCGGCCCGCAGATGGGCCAGTGCTGCGGTGGGCGCGTGCGGGTGGCGATGGAGCCGGCGGGCGCGGCACATCTCGAAGCGCTGAGGCAAGACGAGGCGAAAGCCGCCGCCGAGCGGCCACAGGTTCTGATCTTCGGTGCCGGCCATACCGGCAAGGCGCTGGCGCGCAGTCTTGCTCTGCTGCCCGTCGCCGTGACGCTGATCGACGATCGACCCAGGCAGTTCGACGAAGTGCCGACGACCGTCGCCTGCCTGCAGCTCGACGATCCCGAGACTGCGCTGACCGCTGCCCGGCCAGGCTCCGCCTTCGTCGTCCTGACCCATAGCCACGCGCTCGATTATCGCCTGGCCGAGGCGGCGCTGCTGCGCGGCGATGCGGCTTATGTCGGGATGATCGGCTCAGGCACGAAGCGCGCCCGCTTCGAGGCGAGCTTCCGCCGCCGGCACCCGGGCAGCACGGCGTTGACCGGGCTCACCTGCCCGATCGGTGGATCGGATGTGCATGACAAGCGTCCGGAGGTGATCGCCGCCTTGACGAGTGCCGAGCTGGTGCGTTGCTTGCTTGGTGAGAAGGCAGGCCTCGCGGGGAGGTCTGCCACGGGACGCGCGAGGGCACGGAACCGCCATGACGCAGCCGCCTGACCAGACGGCACCTTCGCGCCTGGCGCTCGCCCATGTCTCGAAGAGCTTTCCGGGCGTGAAGGCCAATCAGGACATCAGCCTCAGCGTCCGGCCCGGCGAGATCCATGCCCTGCTCGGCGAGAACGGTGCCGGCAAGTCGACCCTGGTGAAGATCATCTACGGCGTGCAGCGCGCCGACGAAGGACAGATCAGCTTCGACGGCCGGCCGGTCGAGATCGCCTCGCCCAAGGCGGCGCGCAAGCTCGGCATCGGCATGGTCTTCCAGCATTTCTCGCTGTTCGACGGCATGACCGTGCTGGAGAACATCGCGCTCGGCCTCGACGAGACCGTGCCGGCCGAGGAGCTGAAGGCGCGGATCAAGGCGATCCTCGACAGCTATTCGCTGCCGCTCGATCCGGACCGCGAGGTGCACACGCTCTCGGTCGGCGAGCGCCAGCGCATCGAGATCGTGCGCTGCCTTTTGCAGAAGCCGAAGCTCCTGATCATGGACGAGCCGACCTCGGTGCTGACGCCGCAGGAGGTCGAGCGCCTGTTCGAGACGCTGCGCCAGATCGCCAGCGAGGGCTGCTCGATCCTCTACATCAGCCACAAGCTGCACGAGATCAAAGCGCTCTGCGAAGCCGCCACCATCCTGCGGGCTGGCAGGGTCGTCGCGGCCTGCGACCCTCGCATCGAGACGACGCAGCGCATGGCCGAGCTGATGATCGGTGCGGAACTGAAGTATCTCCAGCGACCAGCCGCCAGCAAGCAAGGCGCGGCCCGGCTCAGCGTTGAACACCTGGACATGCCGGGTGAGCCGCCCTTCGGCACCAGCCTGAAAGGCATCTCCTTCTCCGCCCAGGCCGGCGAAATCCTCGGCATCGCTGGAGTCGCCGGCAACGGCCAGGCGGAATTGCTGCTGGCGCTCTCGGGCGAGCATCTCGCCGGCCGGGCCGATGCGATCAAGCTCGATGGCCGGCCGATCGGTCTTTCAGGCGCCGGTGCGCGCCGCGCCGCCGGCCTTGCCTGCGTACCCGAGGAGCGCAACGGCCATGCCGCGGTCCCCGACTTCTCCCTCGCCGAGAATGTCGTGCTGACCGCGCGCCATCGCCTGCCGCTCGCGCCGTCCGGGCTGATCCGGCAGAGGCCGGTCGAGGCTTATGCGAAGGAGGTCATCGCCCGCTTCGATGTCCGTACGACCGGCCCAGCGGCGCTCGCGGGCTCGCTCTCAGGGGGCAACCTGCAGAAATTCATCATGGGCCGCGAGATCGGGCAGAAGCCCGACGTGCTGGTGGTGGCGCAGCCGACCTGGGGCGTCGATGCCGGCGCCGCCGCGGCGATCCGGCAGGCGCTGGTCGATCTTGCCGCACAGGGCTCGGCGATCGTGGTGATCTCGCAGGATCTCGACGAGCTGCTCGAACTCTCCGACCGGCTCTGCGTGATCAATGAGGGCCGGCTGTCGCAGGCGCGGCCGGTCGCCGGGCTGAAGCTGGAAGAGATCGGCCTGCTGATGGGCGGCGTCCACGGCGAGAGCCATGAGGCGGAGCCGGCGCATGCTTGAGTGGCGGCGCCGGCGCGAGCCGAGCAAGACGATGCTGTACCTCAGCCCGCTGATCGCGATCGGGCTCACCATGCTGACCGGCATGCTGGTCTTCGGCGCGATCGGCTATGACGGCCTGCGCGCGGTCACGGCGATCTTCGTCACGCCGCTGATCGAGCCGCAGCGCTGGGCCGATCTCGGCGTCAAGGCGGCGCCTCTCATCATGATCGCGCTCGGCCTCGCCATCGGCTTCCGCGCCAATGTCTGGAACATCGGCGCCGAGGGGCAGTACGTAATGGGCGCGATCGCCGGCACCGGCGTCGCGCTATTGACCGATGACATGGCCGGCTGGTGGATTCTGCCGGCTATGGCGCTCGCCGGCATCCTCGGTGGCGCGGCCTATGCAGCGCTCCCTGCCCTGCTCAAGGTCCGCCTGCAGGTCAGCGAAATCCTGACCAGCCTGATGCTGACCTATGTCGCGGTGCAGTTCCTGTACTACCTCGTGCGCGGCCCTTGGAAGGACCCGGACGGCTTCAATTTCCCGCAGACCAAGATGTTCAGCGCCTCCCAGACGCTGCCGGCGGTCGCGGAAGGCTCGCTCGTCCATCTCGGCGTTCCGCTTGCCATCCTGCTCGCGCTGATCGCCTGGTTCGTGATGAGCAAGACCATCGCCGGCTATGCCGTCCGCGTCGTCGGCCGTGCGCCGGCAGCCGCCCGCCATGGCGGCTTCGATGCCAATCGCGTGACCTGGGCGGCGCTGCTCGCCGGCGGTGGGCTCGCGGGCCTCGCCGGGCTGTTCGAGGCAGCCGGCCCCTTCGGCCAGCTCACGCCGCAATTCCCGGTCGGCTACGGCTTCACCGCGATCATCGTCGCCTTTCTCGGCCGGCTCTCGCCCGTTGGCATCGTCTTCGGCGCGCTGGTGCTGGCGGTGACCTATGTCGGCGGCGAGATCGCCCAGAGCACAGTGCGCCTGCCCTCGGCCGCGACCGGCATGTTCCAGGCGCTGCTGCTGTTCTTCCTGCTCGCGACCGATGTGCTGGTGCGCTGGCGGCTCGCCTGGAAGGCGCGCCCGACGAGGAGCGCGCCATGACAGCCGCCATCCTCGTCTCGATCTTCATGACGCTCGCCGCCGCGGCGACGCCGATCCTGCTTGCCGGTCTCGGCGAGCTCGTGACCGAAAAGGCCGGCGTGCTCAATCTCGGCGTCGAGGGCATGATGCTGTGCGGCGCGGTTGCCGGCTTTGCCGTCGCCTACTCCACCGGCAGCGTCCCGCTCGGTCTCCTGGCCGCGACATTGGCTGGCGTCGCTGCAGCGATGATCTTCGCGCTGCTAACGCTCGGCCTCGGCTCCAATCAGGTCGCGACCGGCCTCGCGCTGACGATCTTCGGCATCGGCGCCTCCTCGCTGATCGGCGCCGGCTTCGTCGGGCGCACGATCACGCGGCTCGGACCGCTCTTCCCGGCCGATTATGCAGCGCATCCCTGGCTGCGCCTTGTCTTCGGCCATGACGCGATCGTCTATCTCTCGCTCGCGCTCGTCCTTGCGGTCAGCCTGTTCCTGCGCCGGACCAAGGCCGGGCTGATCCTGCGCGCCGTCGGCGAGAACGCCGATTCCGCCCATGCGATCGGCTATCGCGTGCTGGCGATCCGCACCGGCGCAACGGCCTTCGGCGGCGCGCTGGCCGGCCTCGGCGGTGCTTATTTTTCGCTGGCGCTGACGCCGATGTGGGCCGACCGGCTGACCGCAGGCCGTGGCTGGATCGCGCTCGCTCTCGTCGTCTTCGCCGCCTGGAAGCCGGGCCGGCTGCTGATCGGCGCCTATCTCTTCGGCGCGGTCGCGACCTTCGAACTGCAGGCCAAGGCGGCCGGCCTCAGTTTCATCGCGCCCGAGGTGCTGGCGATGACCCCCTACCTTGCGACGATTGTGGTTCTGACCATGATGTCGCTAGGAGGACGGACCGGCGGACGCGACGCGCCCGCCTGCCTCGGCAAGCCTTTCCCGGCGCCCTGACGGCGTCGCAACCGACAACGGGGAACACCACCATGTCGACCATCATCACCCGCCGCACTCTTCTTGCCGGCGCTGCCGCGAGCTCGGCCCTGCCGCTGGTGGGCGCGAACGCCCAGGCGCCGTTCGGCGTCGGCTTCGTCTATGTCGGCCCGATCGGCGACCATGGCTATACCTGGACCCACGATCAGGGCCGCCTCGCACTGGAGAAGCACTACGGCAACAAGATCAAGACCAGCTTCATCGAGAACGTCGCCGAAGGCCCGGACGCGGCGCGCGCCATCCGCCAACTCGCCCAGGCCGGCAACCAGCTGATCTTCACCACCTCGTTCGGCTTCATGAACCCGACGATCCAGGTCGCCAAGCAGTTCCCGAAGATCTTCTTCGAGCATGCCACCGGCTATCAGCGCGCCGAGAATGTCGCGACCTACAATGCCCGCTTCTACGAGGGCCGCGCCGCGATCGGCACCATCGCCGGCCATATGTCGAAGACCGGCCAGGCCGGCTATGTCGCCTCCTTCCCGATCCCCGAGGTGGTGATGGGCATCAATGCCTTCCATCTCGCAGCGAAGAAGGTGAACCCGAACTTCAAGACCAAGGTGATCTGGTGCTCGACCTGGTACGACCCGGCCAAGGAAGCCGATGCGGCCAAGGCGCTGATCGACCAGGGCGCCGACATGATCACCCAGCACACCGATTCCGCCGCTCCGTTGCAGGCGGCCGAGCAGCGCGGCGTCTTCGCCTTCGGTCAGGCCTCGGACATGAAGGCGTTCGCGCCGAAGGCCCATCTCTCGGCGATCGTCGACGACTGGTCGGGCTACTACATCAAGCGCGTCAAGGAGGCGATGGACGGTACCTGGAAGACCGGCGACGTCTGGCACGGCCTCAAGGAAGGCATGGTCAAGCTCGCGCCTTATAATGACGCCGTCACACCGGCAGCGCGCGCCGCCGCAGACGAAGTGCAGAAGGGCATCGCAGCCGGCACGCTCCACCCCTTCACCGGCGAGCTCAAGGACCAGAAGGGCACGCTGCGCCTCAAGGCCGGCGAGACCGCCAGCGACGAGATGCTCTCGAAGATGGACTGGTACGTCGACGGCGTGCAGGCCTGACGGCGGCTACCCAGGAAGCGTCATGCTCGGGCTCGTCCCGAGCATCTCAGGCCGGAAGGGGCGCCAGCCGGCGCCTTCTCGTCCTGAGATTCTCGGGTCTGCGCTTCGCTCCGCCCGAGAATGACGCTCTCCGCCCACGCACGAAAATTACACGCAGGAACCCCCTTGCAGATATTTTAAGCTTGAAACAATATGGCTGCCGACACCGCACGGACAGGGATGGGGAACCCCGCCGGCGGCCGCATCTGGCACGTCCTGGGAGGACATCAGACATGACGCTCAAATTCACCCTGTCGCTCGGCGCCGGTGTGCTCGCACTCGGGCTCGCCACCGCCCAGGCGCAGGAGCCCCTGAAGATCGGCGTGGTCAGCGTACTGACCGGGCCGGCGGCGGCGCTCGGCCAGCAGGTTCGTGACGGTTTCCAGCTCGCGGTCGACCAGAACGGTGGCAAGCTCGGCGGCGTGCCGGTGCAGATCACCGTGATCGACGATGAGCTCAAGCCCGATGTCGCGGTCGGCAAGGTGCGCAGCTACGTCGAGGGCGGCAAGGTCGACTTCGTCGTCGGCCCGGTGTTCTCGAACATCCTCGGCGCGATCGCCAAGCCGGTGCTGGACTCTGGCGCGATCCTGATCAGCCCGAATGCCGGCCCCTCGACCATGGCCGGCAAGGCCTGCCACCAGAACTTCTTCGTGACCTCGTACCAGAACGACCAGGTCCACGAGGTGCTGGGCAAGTACGCGCAGGACCAGAACTACAAGAAGGCTTACATCATCGCGCCGAACTATCAGGCGGGTAAGGACTCGCTCGCCGGCTTCAAGCGCTACTTCAAGGGCGAGGTCCTCGACGAGGTCTATGTGCCGCTGAATGCGCTCGACTTCTCCGCCGAGCTCGCCAAGATCGCCTCGGCCAAGCCCGACGTGGTCTTCGCCTTCCTGCCCGGCGGCCTCGGCGTCAACTTCGTCAAGCAGTGGTCGCAGGCCGGCCTCACCGGCAAAGTGCCCTTCCTCTCCGCCTTCACCGTCGACGAGTCGACGCTCCCGGCGCAGCAGGACGCGGCGGTCGGCATGTTCGGCGGCATGACCTGGGCGCCCAACATGGACAACCCGCAGACGAAGAAGTTCGTCTCGGCCTATGAAGCCGCCTACAAGATCGTGCCCGGCTCCTATGCCCAGCAGGCCTTCGACGCGGCGCTCCTGATCGACTCGGCGGTCAAGGCCGCCGGCGGCACCGCCGACAAGGACAAGCTGCGCGCCGCGATCAAGAAGGCCGACTTCACCTCGCTGCGCGGCAAGTTCAAGTTCAACACCAATGGCTACCCGATCCAGGACTTCTACCTGGTCAAGGTCGCCAAACGGGCCGACGGCAAGTTCCAGACCGAGATCGCCCAGAAGGTGTTCGAGGACTATGCCGACCCGCATGCAAAGGATTGCGCGCTGAAGTGACGGTGACGTCCTTCAACGCGACCTGAATGGTCATCCCGGGCGGGCTCAAGCCCGACCCGGGGTCCATGCCAGACCCGATCGATGTTCAGGCATGGATCCCGGCTCTCCGCTTCGCTGCGGCCGGGATGACGGCATCTGTTGTTCTCGAGCCGAGTTGCCGAAGCGCATGACCACCGGCCTTCTCATCGTCCAGATCCTGAACGGGCTGCAGTTCGGCATCCTGCTGTTCCTGGTGGCGGCAGGGCTGACGCTGGTCTTCGGCGTGATGGACTTCATCAACCTGGCGCATGGCGTGCAGTACATGCTCGGCGCCTATCTTGCCGTGACCTTCGTGGCGCTGACCGGCTCCTTCGTGCTCGGCCTCGTGCTGGCGCTGGCGGCGGCGCTGGTCTTCGGCCTCGCGCTCGAATTCCTGGTCTTCCGCCATCTCTACGAGCGCGACCATCTCGACCAGGTGCTGGCTACCTTCGGGCTGATCCTGCTGCTCAACCAGGGCGTCAAGATGATCTGGGGCGCCGCTCCCCTTTCCGTGCCGCTGCCGGCGTTCCTGACCGGCAATGTCGCGCTGATGGATGGCATCCTCTACCCGACCTATCGCTTCGCCCTGATCGGCTCTGGCTTGGCAGTCGGCGCCCTGCTCTGGTTCATCGTCGAGAAGACCCGAACCGGCATGCTGCTGCGCGCCGGCGCCTCCAATGCGCCGATGGTCTCGGCGCTCGGCGTCGACATCCGCAAGCTGTTCATGATCGTCTTCGCTTTCGGCACGATGCTGGCTGGCTTCGCCGGCGCGATGGCAGCGCCGATCCTCTCGGTCGAGCCCGGCATGGGCGACACCGTGCTGATCCTCGCCTTCGTCGTCATCGTCATCGGCGGCATCGGCTCGATCCGCGGCGCCTTCGTCGCGGCGCTGATCGTCGGGCTGGTAGACACGCTCGGCCGCTCCTTCATGAACGACCTGCTGCGGCTGTTCATGAGCGCGCCCTCGGCGCGGGCGACCGGCGCGGCCCTGTCCTCGATGCTGATCTACCTGCTGATGGCGGTGGTGCTGTTCGTGCGGCCGGAAGGCCTGCTGCCGGCGCGGGGACGGACATGAGTGCGACGACGACAGCCGAGGTGACCAGCGTCGTCCCGCCGCGCGAGCGCGCCAAGGTCTTGCTGCCGGCCATCCTGTTCCTGCTGCTCGCCCTGCTGCCGCTCGCCGTCTCCATCGGCATGCCGGCCGGCTGGCTCGCTTTGCTGACGCGGGCGCTGATCTTCGCCATCGCTGCGCTCTCGCTCGACCTCATCCTTGGCGTCGGCGGGCTCGTTTCCTTCGGCCATGCCGCCTTCCTCGGGATCGGCGCCTATGTCACCGGCATCATGATCACCGAGGGCCGGAGCGAGGCGCTCGCGATCCTGCCGGTGATCCTCGCCGTCTGCGCGCTGTTCGGCGCGATCACAGGAGCGGTCTGTCTGCGCACGCGCGGCGTCGCCTTCATCATGATCACCCTCGCCTTCGGCCAGATGGTCTATTTCCTGGCGCAGGCGCTCTCGGCCTATGGCGGCGATGACGGGCTGACGCTCTACGAGAAGAGCACCCTCCTCGGCTTCAACCCGTTCGCGAACCGGACCTCGTTCTATTACAGCGTGCTGATCGCGCTCGCCGGTGCCTATCTGCTGGTGCGCGGCCTCGTCGCCTCGCGCTTCGGCCGAGTGCTCCGGGCGGCGCGCGAGAACCCGGTCCGCGTCAGCGTCACCGGTTTCGACGTCACCAAGGTGCGCCTCGTCGCCTATGTGATCAGCGGCATGCTGGCGGGCCTCTCCGGGTTCTTCCTCGCCAACCACACCGAATTCGTCAGTCCGGCCTTCATGTCCTGGCAGCGTTCGGGCGAGTTGATCTTCATGGCGGTGCTCGGCGGCGTCGGCTCGCTGCATGGCGCGATCATCGGCGCCATCGCCTATCTGATCGCCGAGGACGCGCTCTCGCACCTCACCGAGCACTGGCGCGTCATCTTCGGACCGATGATCATCCTGTTCGTCCTGTTCACCCGCGGCGGCATCGTCGGCTTGCTGCGCAAGCTGGGTGGGCGCCATGGCTGAGCCGGTCCTCGTCCTCGAGGCGTTGAGCAAATCCTTCGGCGCGCTGAAGGTCACCGACGGCGTCAGCCTCGCCGTCGCGCCCGGCGAATTGCACGCGCTGATCGGCCCGAACGGCGCCGGCAAGACCACGCTGGTCCACCAGATCTCCGGCATGCTGACGCCCGATGCCGGCCAGATCCGTTTCCGCGGCCAGGACGTCACCGCCTTCAACGCCGAAAAGCGCGCCCGCCACGGCCTGGCGCGGACCTTCCAGATCACCTCCACCATCGCTTCGCTCTCGGCGCTGGAGAATGTCGCGCTCGGCGTGCAGGCCAAGGCGACGCATCCGCTCTCCTTCTTCCGCAATGCCGCCGGCGACGAGCGCCTGAACAGCCCTGCCCGCGTGGCGCTGGATGCGGTCGGCCTCAGCGAGCGCGCCCATGTCCCGGCCGGCAGCCTGTCCCATGGCGAGAAGCGGGCACTGGAGATCGCCATGGCGCTGGCGCTCGAGCCGGCGGCGATCCTGCTCGACGAGCCGCTCGCCGGCGTCGGCAAGGAGGAAGGCGAGCGCCTGATCGCCCTGCTCAAGAGCCTGAAAGGGCGCTACGCCATGCTGCTGGTCGAGCACGACATGGAGGCGGTGTTCGCGCTCGCCGACACCGTCAGCGTGCTGGTCTATGGCCGTGTCATCGCCTCGGGCGACCCGGCCGTCGTCAGGGCCGACCCGGCCGTGCGCGAAGCCTATCTCGGCGAGGAGGGCTAGCCGTGCTGACGGTCGAGAACCTCGATGCCGGCTATGGCGAGGCGCAGATCCTGTTCGGCGTCGATCTTTCGGTCGGCGCCGGCGAGGTCGTGACCCTGCTCGGCCGCAACGGCATGGGCAAGACCACGACCGTGCGCGCCATCATGGGGCTGATCCGGCCGCGCGCCGGCCGCGTCAGCTTCGGCGGTGTCGACCTCACTGGCAGCGCGCCGTTCCGGCTGGCGCAGGCCGGCATCGGGCTCGTTCCGGAAGGCCGCCAGATCTTCCCGACGCTCTCGGTCGAGGAGAACCTCATCGCCACCGCCGCCAGCCGCTTTGGCAAGGCACGCTGGACGCTGGAGCGCGTCTACGCCTTCCTGCCGCGCCTCAGGGAGCGCAAGGCCAATCGCGGCAACCAGCTCTCCGGCGGCGAGCAGCAGATGCTGGCGATCGGCCGGGCGTTGATGACCAATCCCAAGCTCGTCATCCTCGACGAGGCGACAGAAGGGCTGGCGCCGATCATCCGGCAGGAGATCTGGTCCTGCCTCGCCGCGCTGAAGGCCGAGGGCGAGTCGATCCTGGTAATCGACAAGAATGTCGACGCACTCGCGAAGATCGCCGACCGGCATATCGTGCTGGAGAAGGGCCGCGTCGCCTGGCGCGGCAGCAGCGACGAGCTGCGCAGCGACAGCGCGGTCAAGGACCGCTTCCTGCATCTTTGAAAGAAGGAGACCGAAGATGAAACCACTCACCGCCGGCGTGACCAAGGCCAATGAGGGGATCGACGCGATCTCCTGGAACATCCTCGGCCAGACCTATGTGCCGAAGATGCTGAGCGAGGACAGCTTCTCCTGGCACGCCACCTTCCCGCCCGGCACCTTCGTACCGCCGCACATCCACCCGACCCAGGACGAGTTCATCTACATGCTCGAGGGCCGGCTCGACCTCGTGCTCGACGGCCAGGAATCGCATGCCCTGCCCGGCGACCTGATCAAGCTGCCGCGCAACATCCCGCACGGCCTGTTCAACAAGAGCGATGCCCCGGTGAAGTGCCTGTTCTGGGTCGCGCCCACCGGCCGCCTCTACGACCTGTTCTGGGCAATCCATTCGATGAAGGAGCAGAACCCGGCCGAGGTCGTCGCCCTGTCGGCGCGCTACGAGATCGACTTCCTGCCGCCTCCGCCCGACGGCGCCTGAGCAAGCGCGGCGCAGTTAAGGTTAAGGAAGACTTACTGCTGCAACCGGGAGCATGAACGGGCATTATCTCAACCTGAGCTTGAAGAAGGGCCAGGCCCATGCCCGCCGTAACCACCTCCTCCGAACGCCGCCGCTCACTCCGCAACCGGACCTTGATCGGTGGCAAGGTCATCTTCAACCAGCGCCAGTCGACGCTGGACTGCACGATCCGCAACCTGTCGGAAGACGGGGCTCTCCTGGTGTTCCCGGATAGCGTCGCCCTGCCGGAGCTGTTCGAGCTCTATGTTCCGGTGAAGCGGGAAAGCCGTATGGTGCGCAGCCGCTGGCGCGACGCCGAGCGCATCGGCGTCTCCTTCGCCGCTGCCGCGAAGCAGGATGATGCGCCGGTTCCGCTCGACCTGATGCAGCGCCTGCGCCAGCTCGAGCAGGAGAACACGGTGCTGAAGGCACGCATTGTCGAGCTGACGGAAGGCGCCTGATTTCCGGCTGAATTTCGCCGGCTTGCAGCGCCGACATCACGCCCCGTTTCGAGGGGATGGCGATGAAACGAATCTGGCTCGTTGCCGGCGCTGTGGCCGCGGCTTTAGGCGTCACCGCCTTCGTGCAAAACACCTCGCTCCTGGCCTCGGCCTCAACGGAGCGCCCCGTGCTGCTGGCGCATCGTGGGCTGGCACAGACTTACTCATCGAGCGGCGTAACAGACACGACCTGCACGGCGAGCCGGATCAATCCGCCAGAGCACTCCTATCTGGAGAATACGCTGGCCTCGATGGACGCGGCCTTCGCCGCGGGCGCCGACATCGTCGAGTTTGACATCCACCCGACCACGGACGGCCAGTTCGCCGTGATCCATGACTGGACGCTGGACTGCCGCACGAACGGCACGGGCGTGACCCGCGAGAAGACACTGGCCGAGCTCAAGGCGCTCGACATCGGCCATGGCTACACGGCGGACAGTGGCAAGACCTACCCGTTCCGCGGCAAGGGCGTCGGCCTGATGCCGTCGCTGGACGAGGTGCTGGCGCGCTTTCCTGACCGGCGCCTTTTGATCAACGTCAAGAGCAACGATCCGCGCGAGGGCGAGGCGCTGGCCGAACGCCTGCTGAAGCTCCCTCCGGCACAGCTTTCCCTGCTGATGGCCTATGGCGGCGACCGGCCGATTACGGTGCTGCGCGCGCGAATCCCGACCTTGCGCACCATGTCGAAGGAGGCCGAGAAGCGCTGCCTGATCCACCATCTCGCGCTGGGTTGGGCCGGACTGACGCCTGAAGCCTGCGAGCGGCAGCTGCTGCTGATCCCGTCCAACTACACCAGCTGGATCTGGGGCTGGCCGGCGCGGTTCACGGACCGCATGCGTGCCGCTGGCAGTGAGGTCATCGTCGCCGGCCCACTGGTCGGCGGAGACGGTTCCGCCGGCATCGACCGAGCCGAGGATCTAACCTCGCTCGACCGGCCCATCCCCGGCATCTGGACCAACCGGATCGACCGGATCGCGCCGCTCGTGCAGGCTGAGCGGCGTTGAGGCAGCCTCAGCCTTTCGTCGGCTGCGCGACCGGGAGCACGGTCTTGCCGGCATAGGCCTTCACGATCTGCTCGCGCTTGCCATAGGGCAGGACGCGCTCGACATCGTCGAAACCGTTGGGCGCGAGCGCCTCGACCGCATCGATGACGCGCTCGGGACCACCGGCGCGGTTCATCGCGACGATCTCCGCCGTCGCCGGCAGGCGCAGCGCTTCATAGGCCGCAAGCGCATGGCGCGGATGCTCGGCCTTGACCAGGAGGTCGGCGAGGCAGCGCGCATCCAGGATCGCCTGCGAGGCGCCGTTCGAGCCGACCGGATACATCGGATGAGCGGCGTCGCCGAGCAGCGTCACCCGTCCATGACTCCAGCGCGGCAGCGGATCGCGGTCGCACATCGGGTATTCCCAGAAGGTGCCGCTCGCGTGGATCAAGGCGAGGATATCGACTCCCGGTACGGTGAAGCGCTTGGCGAAGGGCAGCACGTCCTCGAGCCGCCCGGCCTTGGACCAGGCCTCCTTCGGCGGCGGCTTGGCGGGGTCGCCCGTGCGGATGTTGACGACCCAGTTGGTCAGGCGCGTACCCGGCTTCTTGCCCTCGGCGATCGGGTAGAGCACCAGCTTGCCGGCCATGCCGCCGGCGATAATCATGCTCTCGCCATCGAGGAAGGCCGGCCAGTCGCAGGCGCCACGCCACATCTGGACGCCGTTCCAGCGCGGCCCGCCCTGGTTCGGAAAGTAATGCGCCCGCACCGTCGAATGGATGCCGTCGGCGCCGATCAGGATATCGGCGCGCGCCGTTTCGCCGTCTTCACCCAGCTTCGCATCGGCGAAATGTGCGGTCACCCCGCCCTCGTCCTGCAGGAAGCCCTGCAGGCGGCGCCCGGTGCGGATCGCATCCGGCCCCAGTCGCTCGACCACGGCATCCCGGATCACGCCCTGGAGCCGGCCGCGATGGATCGAGAACTGCGGCACCGGAGCGCCCGCGTGCAGGCCGCGCAGCTCGCGCCAGACGGTCTGGCCGAAGCGGTTCATGTAGACCAGCTCGCGCGTCCGGATCGCCACTGCATCGAGGGCCGGCAGCAGGCCGAGCTCGGCCAGCTCGCGAATCGCGTGCGGCAGCGTGTTGATGCCGACGCCGACCTCGCGGATCTCGCTCGCCTGCTCGTAGACTGTCGCGGCGATGCCGCGTGCGTGCAGCATCAGGGCCAGTGACAGCCCCCCGATGCCGCCGCCGATGATGATGGCCTTCATGCCGCGTTCCGCTCCCCTGAATTATTTCAAGCTTCAAATAATTCGGAGCAATTTGTCAATCGCTCCACAAAGCTGGTGAAAACCGCCGCAATTTCGCGGCTTTTGACAGGAACGAAGCCGATTGCTGTGCGTATGTACGGCCGTTGCCGTCGTGTTTCGGCGGCAAGCATGCCAAATGGCGGGTTCGTGCGCGAGAGCGCGTCGATTCGCCGCGTTGCACCCGTATCCGTTGGGATTCGGCGCAGCGTCAATTTTAACAACATTGGTCTCTAGGAGGTTTTCATGACCAAGAATGAACTGATCGCCGCGATCGCGGACGAGACGGGCAAGACCAAGGCCGATGTCTCGGCCATCCTCGGCTCGCTCGCCGGCGTCGTCGCCAAGACGCTGAAGTCGGGCGGCGACGTCACGCTCGGCGGCATCGGCAAGCTGGCGGCCGCCAAGCGCGAGGCCCGCGAGGCCCGCAACCCGTCGACCGGCGCGACCATCAAGGTTCCGGCCAAGACGGTCGTGAAGTTCAAAGTCACCAAGGATCTGGCCGACGCCGTCGCCTGAGCCTTGTTAGACAGCGGCGGCCCAGAGCCGGGTCCGACCAGCCTGCCTCGCAGCTTGATCGGGACCGGCCCTAGGCCGCCGCAGCTTGACCTTGAGGCGCTGCTGGCCACAGTAGCGCGATGTTCCTCCGCCTCTTCACCGATCTGCGCGCCGCCAAGGTCCCGGTGACCTTGCGCGAATATCTGGCGCTGCTCGAAGGCGTCGAGGCCGATCTCGCCGAATACCGCGTCGACGAGTTCTACTATCTCGCCCGCACCTGCCTGGTGAAGGACGAGCGCCATCTCGACCGCTTCGACCGCGTCTTCGCCGAGGTCTTCAAGGGCGTCGAGACCCTGGGCGAGGCCTTCGAGCAGGTCGGCATTCCCGAAGAGTGGTTGCGCAAGCTCGCCGAGAAATTCCTAACCGACGAGGAAAAAGCCCAGCTCGATGCCCTCGGCTGGGAGAAGCTGCTGGAGACGCTTAAAGCACGTCTCGCCGAGCAGAAGGGCCGCCATCAGGGCGGCTCGAAATGGATCGGCACCGCCGGCACCTCGCCCTATGGCGCCTATGGCTACAATCCCGAAGGCGTACGCATCGGCCAGGACAAGAACCGCAACTTCCGGGCGGTGAAGGTCTGGGACAAGCGCGAGTTCAAGGATTTCGACGACACGCGCGAGCTCGGCGTGCGAAACTTACGGATCGCGCTGCGCCGCCTGCGCAAATTCGCCCGCACCGGCGCGGCCGAGGAGCTCGACCTCGACCAGACCATCACCGAGACCGCCAAGCATGGCTATCTCGACGTCAAGCTCCGGCCCGAGCGGCACAACGCGGTCAAGGTGCTGCTCTTCCTCGACGTCGGCGGCTCGATGGACTGGCATATCGAGCTGGCCGAGGAGCTGTTCTCGGCAGCGCGGGCCGAGTTCAAGCATTTCGAGCATTTCTACTTCCACAACTGCCCCTATGAGCGGGTGTGGAAGGAGAACCGGCGCCGGCACGACCAGGTGATCCCGACCTTCGACGTGCTGCGCACCTACCCGGCCGATTATCGTCTCGTCTTCATCGGTGACGCCTCGATGAGCCCCTATGAGATCGCCATGCCGGGCGGCTCGGTCGAGCATTGGAACGAGGAGGCCGGCGAGGTCTGGATGCGGCGGCTGACCGAGCGCTTCCCGAAATCGGTCTGGCTCAACCCTGTCCAGCAGCACCTGTGGAGCTACACCCAGTCGATCCGGCAGATCGGCGGGCTGATGGGCGGCCGGATGTTCCCGTTGACGCTCGACGGCCTGGATGGGGCGATGAAGGCGTTGACACGGTAACGCAGGCCCGCACCTCTCCTCCGGATGGATCGCAGGTCAGCGCCTGGCCGGCCGGGCGCGCCCCTCGATAGCTGCGACGAGGGTTTGGCTGCCCTCGACCAGATGCTGACGCAGAACGTGAACCGCCCTGCTCTCGTCGCGTTGCCGGCAGGCCGCGAGCAGCTCCCTGTGCTCGGCCTGAGAGCGGCTACGATAATCCAGGTTCGACAGCAGGATGCGGACATAGCGGTCAGCGGCGTTGTGATGCGCTTCGATGAGCCCGAGCAGCCGGCAATTGCCGCAGGCACTGTACAGAACAAGATGGAAAGCGCGGTTCAAAGCCCCCCATCGGCCGACATCCGGCTCGGCATCGATTTGCCCCAGCACGCGGTCGGCTTCGTCAAGTTTTGCATCCGTGACGGCGGGAACCGAAAGCCGCAACGCCTCACATTCGAGTAGCTCGCGCAGCGCGTAGATTTCGGCGATCTCGACCCCGTCCATCGCGGCGACATGCGCGCCTTTGGTCGGATGAATTGAGACGATGCCTTCGGCCTCCAGCTGGCGAAGTGCGTCGCGCACCGGCATCCGGCTGAAGCCGAACTGTTCTGCCAAATCGTCCTGGCGAAGCACGGTGCCGGCCGCCAGGCTTCCGTCCGCTATCGCTTCGCGCAGAACGCCAGCGACCTGCTCGGCCACGGTTTGCGGCTTCTGCTTCAGGGCTTCGGCCAGTCCAAGCAAGCGACACCCTCCGATCCACTCAACCCTCTAGCAGATCGTGGCTCGTCGGGATATAAGTATCCTCGTATACGAGTATACCAACAAGCAGACTGCGAGGGAGCCAGCACATGTCACATGTCACGCGACCGATGGATGCCGTGGTCATCGGTGGAGGAATTGCGGGGTGCACGCTCGCTTACGAGCTCGCGCGGCGAGGCGTGAAGACGGTCGTGATCGAGCAGAGCATGATCGCCGCCGAGTCCTCGGGCCGAAACACGGGAACCCTGCTGAGCGGCCCGGAAAGGCCAGTGGTCGAACTGCTCGACGCCTGTGCCGGGATCTACGCCGAGCTTGCCGACGGGCCGGTGCCGTTCGAATTCGGCCGCATCGGCCATCTGCTCATCTCCGAGGACGAGGCCAGCTTCGAGCAGGCTGCGGCCGCCGCGGAGCGCTACCGAGCGGCCGGCGTGGCGATGGAGAAGCTGTCGGGTGCTGAGCTGGCGAGGGACTATCCGCGGATCGGCTTCAGGGTGGCGGGAGCCTATTCCGTCGACCGCGCCTGGACATTGGAACCGATGGGTGCGACGCATGCCTTCGCCCATGCCGCCCGCGAGGCCGGCGCCACGATCCGGACCGGCCTGCGCGTCGCCCAGATCCATTCGCGCGGGGGGAAGGTCCAGGGTGTCCTCACTGACCAGGGCATCATTCCCGCCGATCTCGTCTTCATCGCCAACGGCTTGTGGATGTCGGACCTGTTGCGGCGGACCGTGGGCGATGGGCCGCTTCCCGGCCTACCCTTCATCGCCGGGCGCGGCTGGCTGATCCAGCTCGGCAAGCTCGACTTCGCCTTGCCCTGGATCGTCGAGGAGCTGACCTGGCCGGGCCAGGAGGAGCTCGGCCGGAGAATGGATCTCGGCGGCCTCGCGGATGTCGCCGACCAGCGCGACGACCGGCCGATGGTCGAAGCCATCTGCCTGAATCCCATGCAAGGCGGCGATGCCCGCCTCGGCGCTTCGCTCCAACCCGCCTTCCGCGACCTCCTGCGCAACACCGACATGGCGAGCCGGATCGCCCAGCGGACGCTGCGCATGCTGCCCGGCCTCGGAACACCGCCGGTCAGGAACGTCTACCCGGGGAACCGGCCGATGCTCCCGGACGGCCTGCCGGTCGCGGGCAGGACCGCGGTCGAAGGCCTGTTCATCCATGGCGGGTTGGGGTCGATCGGCATGCATGCCGCGCCGGCAACGGCGCGCTGGCTGGTCGAGGCGGTTCTGTCGGGCGACGGCAATCCCGAGCAGGCATGGCTTCGGCCGGGCCGCTTCCCCGGCTGGGGACATTAGCACTCCGGTTATGAGCTGACGCGGCAGACTCTACGACACATCGGCGGCGGGCGTGCCTTGGTGGAACACCATCTGCCAACGCCCCTCGCGCCACATCCAGATCGAACTCCGAAGCGATCGGGCTACTTTGCCCAACTCGCGTCGGGTCGAGCGGTAGGTCAGCAGGACCACGCCATCGGCCAGCTGATTGATGCGGAAATGCGTGGCAGTTCGTTCCGCCCGCTCGGAACCGTCGGCTTTGCCAGCCAGCGCTTCGACGGTCTGCAGCTTGTCATAGATGAGGCCAGAACGGCCGAACTCGACGAAATCGTCGGCCAGTAAATTGGCGACCTCGCCGGGCGCGGATCGCACTTGCAGCATCAGGAGCCGCTCTTCGAGGCCCCTCAGCACCGTCAGCAGTGCTTCATCATCAACCTTCGGTGGGCTTCGATCAGCCATGTCATCTCCAAAGGCTCCAGCGAGAGCCAAGACAAGAGCGCAAGCAGACGCTAGAGCCTGCATCATGGACAATCCCGACGATACAACCCTGCCCTTCTGGCGCCAGCGGCCACGGCCGATCGGCTTCGAGATCGCCTATCGGCTCAAGGGCGACACGCTGGAGATCGATTCGACCCGCAAGGTCGATCAGGTCAGGCTCTCGGCCGTCGAGCAGGTGCGCTTCATCTATGCGCCCAGCAATGTCTCGTCGAAGGGCTTCCGAACCCAGCTGCGGCTGAGCGATGGCCGGACGATCAGCTTCGGCAACCTTTCCTGGCGCTCGCTCACCGACATCGACCGCGACGATGCGCGCTATCATACCTTCGTCGCGGCGCTGTCCGCTGCGATCGTGCGTGCCAATCCCAAGGCGCGCTTCCTCGCCGGCAAGCCCTATCTGCTCTGGCTGGCACTGGTGATCGCCGGCGGCGGCGCCACGCTCATGCTGACCTTCTTCAGCCTGCGCGCCTTCCAACAGGGCGCGACCGCCGCCGCAGGGCTCGGGCTCGTGCTCGCCGCGGCCTCGTTCTGGCAGGTATGGCCGATGATCAGGCTCAACCGGCCAAGGGACCTCGCGAGCGGCGAAATCCCGGACGATCTCGTCCCGGGCCGCCTCGCGGCCTGACGTTTGCTACCTGACCACCAGCACCGAGCACTTCGCCCGGCGCACGATGGTCGAGGCGTTCGAGCCGATCACATAGGCGAGCATGCCGGGCTCGTGCGAGCCGATGACGATCAGGTCGGCACCGCTGGCATCGGCCTCGGCCAGGACCTCGCCATGGACCGAGCCGACCAGGACCTTGGCCGAGACGCGTTCGGCCGGCAGGTTCACCTTGGCGGCGATCTCGGCGAGCTTGGCTTCGGATTCGGATTGCTGGCCGGCGTCGAAATCCGCCGGCACGAATTCCATGTAGGTGATCGGCACCAGCGAGCGGACATAGATCAGCCTGATCGAGCCTTCGGACTGGGTGGCGAACCCCTCGGCCGCGGTGATGGCAGGACCTGCCAGCTCGGCCTCGGCGAGATCGACCGGGACCAGAATCGATTTGTACATCGCATCCTCCTCCGGCGTGGCCCGCCCGGCCGCATGGTCGAACGATCGGAACCGACGCCTACACACTATGTCGGAGCACATTCCCCTATGGGAAGAGCGTCGCGTCGTCGCGATGGGCTCCGGCGTCCGACAGCGCGATCATGGCCAGTGCGAACGCGGCCGTCCTTGCGGTCGATCAATCAGGAGGGACATGCCTGCAGGAAGGGGATGATGCCGCGTCGTCATTCCGAGCCCATCGCTGCGCGATGTCCCGGAAAGACGACGTGCCTCCGGAAAACTCAGCCCTGGCGTGCCGGTGTGCGCACCACCAGACCGTCGAGGTCATCCCGCACCCTGATCTGGCAGGACAGGCGCGAGTTCGGGCGGACGTCGAAGGCGAAGTCGAGCATGTCCTCCTCCATCGGCTCGGCGTGCCCGGCTTTCTCGGCCCAGGCCTCGTCGACATAGACATGGCAGGTGGCGCAGGCGCAGGCGCCGCCGCACTCGGCCTCGATGCCCGGCACGCCGTTGCGCACCGCGACCTCCATTACGGTCGACCCTGTCTCGCCCTCGACCGTGCGGCTGGTGCCCTGGGCGTCGATGTAAGTGATCTTCGGCATCGTGAACTCCGGCCGCCTGGCGACGGCTGCGCGGCTGGCGCGGTCGGGAGGAACCGGCCGGGCTTCCTGGCGGGCCTCGGGCAGGTTCGCGAGAGGGACATCGTCCGCGAGCAGGGAAGCCACGGACATCGCATCTCTAGAAGATTTCGAAAGCGCGCGAAACGGCGATCTCCGCCGTGCCGCCCCTGCCGTCCTGCGGCGTCAGGCCGCGCAGTCGAGCCGGGAGATCACGGCGCGCGCCTCAGCGGCAGCGAGCGCCAGCGCGTCCAGCGCATCCTCGCGCGGCGCGGCGCCGGCCTCTGTCAGCTGCTGCTCGATCCGGTCGGCGGCCTCGGCCACCTGCCAGGCGCCGATGGCGCGGGCGGCTCCCTTCAAGGTGTGGGCGGCATCGCGGCCGACGCTCGCGTCGCCGGCATGGATGGCGCGCAGCTGGCGGGCACATTGCTGGGCGAACAGCGTCAGCAGCTCGCGCTCCAGCTCGGCATCGCCGCCGCTCTGGCGGGCGAGATGCACGAGGTCGATGGCAGTCTGGGACATGGGGAACTCGGTTTTCTCTCGCGCTGCGGAACTCGCGCAGCCTTCTGACCCCTGATGAAGCGCCGTTATGGTGAATGAGGCGTTAACGACGTTTGTGAATCAGAAGGTCAAACGGGTTTCAATCCCTGCTTGCCTCAACTACCCTTCAAGACAGTAAACGATGGGCGTCGTGTCGCTTGTAGGATCCGGCTGGAGGCTGCCGGTTCCCGCTCTGCGGCGGACAGTGACACCCGTCGCAAGTAGCGTAGCGAGGCGGCATTCATGACCCGGCAGAACAAGCTCCAGGATCCGACCGAAGCGGCAATGTCGGCGATCGAGGAGGCGCTGAGGCTCGATCCGTCGAAGACTGAGGGTCAGGCTCCGGCCGAACCGAGGCTGCCCTCGACGGGCGAGAACGAGCTCAAGATCGAGCTGCCTCGTGTCGAAAGCGCTCCGGCCAGCGCCGAGCCCGTATCAGAACCGCTTCCCGCCCCCTCCCGCCCGGCCATCGCGCCGGACACCAGCCGCGTCGCCAATGACGACCGCCGGGATTCGTCGTCACTCGTCCAGGCCTTCGCCGCCCGGCCTTCCGGCCGACCCTATTGGCTTGCCGCCCTCACCACCCTGATCTGGGCCGGCGCGGTCGGCTTCACGCTGGTCAGCCGCTACGGCTCCTTCACGGAGGGCCTGCCGGCTGGCATGGCCGCCTGGGGTCCGGGCCAATGGGCGCTGCTGGCGCTCGGCGCCGGCACGCCGGTGGTGTTCTTCTTCGTGCTGGCGGCGCTCTATCGCCGGACCCAGGAGATGCGGCTGGTCTCGCGCGCCATGACCGAGGTCGCGCTGCGCCTGGCCGAGCCTGAAGTCGTCGCGACGGATTCCGTCCTGTCGCTGAGCCAGACCATCCGCCGCGAGGTCGCCGCCATGGGCGACGGCATCGAGCGCGCGGTTGCCCGCGCCGGCGAGCTCGAGACCATCGTGCGCGGCGAGATCGCGACGCTGGAACGCGCCTATGCCGACAACGAGATCCGGCTGCGTTCCCTTATCGACGAGCTGGTGACCCAGCGCGAGTCGGTCGTCGGCAATGCCGAGCGGGTGAAGTTCGCGATCTCAGGCGCGCATGAGAGCATCACCAAGGACCTGGAGACCGCCAGCCGCTCGATCTCCGAGGCTGTTGCCGAGGCGGGCGAGCGCGTCACCTCGCGCCTGACCGACAAGGGCGACCAGATCACGCTGGCGCTGGGCCATGCCGGCGAGCGCATGGTCGACGAGATCAGCGGCCGCGGCAACGACCTGGTCGAGCGCCTGCAGTCCACGTCGCACGACGTCAGCGAGCGCATGACGAGCGCCAGCCAGTCCGTCACCGCCGTGCTCGACAACCGCGCCCAGGAGATCGCCGGTTCGCTGGAGCGCACCGGCGCCGTCCTCACCGAGGGCCTGACCGCCGGCGCCCGTGATGTCACCCGCGCCATCAGCGAGACCGGCGCGCAGGTCGTCGAGTCGCTGGCGAGCCGCGCCGAGACCGTCAACGAGACGCTGCGCTCGACCGGCGACACGCTCGCCGAGGAGATCACCCAGCGCGGCGCCACCGTCGCCGAGCGCTTCGAGCAGAGTGGGCGCACGCTGGTCGACCTGTTCGACACGCAGAGCAGCAGCCTGACCCAGCGCCTGACCGAGACCGGCGAGAGCCTGCGTACGTCGATCAGCAGCGAGGGCGAGAGCGTCACCACGCGCCTGGCCGAAGTCGGCCGCGGCGTGCACATGCTGCTCGGCAAGCAGAACGAGCTCGTCGTCAGCCGCATCCAGGAGGCCGGTGACACCGTCCACGGCCTGCTCGCCAGCCAGGGCGAGACGCTGGTCGGGAAGCTCGAAGGCACCGTCCAGACTGTCGACAGCCTGCTGCGCGAGAAGACCGACTCGATCACCCTGCGCTTCGACGAAGCCGGCAAGGGTCTGCACAACCTGATCGGCGAGCGCGGCGAGGAACTGACCGCGCGCATCTCCGCCGTCGGCGCGACCGTGCATAGCCTGTTCTCGGAGGAGGCGAGCAGCCTCGTCACCCGCCTCTCCGACCTCGGTCACGAGGTCCGCAGCACGATTGGCGAGCAGGGCGACCATCTGGTCGGCCGTCTGTCCGAGACCGGCCAGCGCCTGCAGGAGGCGATCAGCGAGCGCGGCGACGGGCTGGTGCTGCGCATGGCCGAGATCGGCCAGGGCGTCGAGCATGCGATCGGCGAGCGCGCCGACAGCATCGTCAACCGCGTGGCCGATGCCGGCCGCAGCGTCGAGGCCATGATCGGCGAGCGCGGCGACGGCCTCGTCTCCCGGCTATCCGAGACCACCTATGAGATCGAGCAGACGCTGGGCGGCCGCGCCGACGGCATCGTCGCGCGCATTACCGATGCCAGCCGCGGTATCGAGAGCGTGATCGGCGAGCGTGGCGACGGCCTTGTCGCCAAGCTGTCCGAGACCACCGAGGAGATCCACCGGACGCTCGGCGACCGCGCCGAGGGTATCGTCGCCCGCGTTGCCCATGCCGGCCGCGACGTCGAATCGGCAATCGGCGAGCGTGGCGACGGACTGATCGCCCGTCTGTCCGAGGTCGCGCGCGAGGTCCATGCCACGATCGGCGAGCGTGGCGACAGCCTCGTCGCCCGCCTGTCGGATGTCGGCACCGAGGTCCACACCGCGATCGGCAGCCAGCGCGAGACGCTGGTGACCCAGCTCTCCGATGCCGGCGCCAGCGTGCGCAACATTCTCATCACCGAGGGCGAGGCGCTCAGCGGCCGCGTCATCGCGACCGGCCACGACATGCAGGAGCTGCTCTCCGGCCAGAGCCAGGCGCTCGTCACCCGCGTCGCCGATGTCGGCCGCTCGGTGCACGGCCTGCTGGCGGAGCGCGGCAATGCCCTGATCGATCGGCTGGCCGAGGCCAGCGGCACCGCCCATCGCCAGCTCGACGAGACCGGCGAAGCGCTCGCCGCCAAGATCCTCGCCGCCAGCGAGACGGCGAAATCGGTCATCGACGACCAGCACAGCGGCTTCATCGCCCGCCTCGGCCAGGCCGGGGACGAGGTCGGAGCCCTGCTCGGCACCCAGCGCGATGCGATCATCGCCGGCCTCACTGCCACCGGCCGTGAGGTCCATGGCCTCATCGGCGAGCAGAGCCAGAGCCTGGCCGGCCGTCTCGACGAGGCGACCAAGGCCCTCGCCGACGCGATCAATGTCGACGGGCGCGAGATCGCCGACCGCGTCAGCGACGCGGCGACGGCCCTGCGCAGCACCTTCACGACCGAGGCCGAGCGCGCCAGCAGCCTGCTCGCCGCGACCGGCAAGGACGTGGTCATCGCCCTCACCCAGCAGGGCGGCCGGGTCAACCAGGCGCTCGCCGCCAATGCCGAGTCGCTGCTGCGCTCGGTCGATGCCCGCTCGCAGGCGCTCAACGAGTCGCTCGCCGGCAAGCACGATGCGCTGAACCGTCTCTTCGACGTCCAGGGCCGCGAGATCGAGGCGACGATCGGCGCTCGCCTCGGCGCCTTCGAGGAAATCATCGTCACCCGCGGCGGCACGCTGGCCGCCAAGCTCGGCCACGACGCCCGCTCCTTCACCGATTCGGTGACGCTGCGCCTCGGCCAGGTCGAGAAGCTGCTCGGCGAGGAAGGCCAGGCACTGGCCGAGCGGATCGGCGAACGCTCGCAGCACGCCGCCGAGACCATGATGGCGCGCACGCAGGAAGCGGCGGCCGCCATGGAGACGCAGATCAAGACCTTCGAGGACCGTTCCAGCGCCAAGAGCGCAGAGATCGCGACCTCGCTCGACGGGCTCATCGCCCGCATCGACGGCAATCTCGGTTCGCGCGCCAGCGCGCTCAACGAGGCGTTGGTCGAGCGCACGGTCGACATCGCCCGTGTCATGGCCGAGGGCGGGCGCGAGGTCACCCGTGCCCTCACCGCCAAGGCCGACGAGATCGGCGAGATCGTCACCTCGAAGAGCGAGGCGCTGACGCAGACGCTCGCCGAGAAGGCCGACAGCATCAATGCGACGCTGGGCGGGCGCGCCTTGCAGATCGCCGACACGCTCGACCAGAGCGTGGCGCGGTTCGAGGAACGCGTCGTCAACCGGCTCGACACGGTCTCCGGTACGCTCGACGCGCGCGGCAGCCAGATCGCGCAGACCCTGCAGGGCACCGCAGATTCGATCGCCGGCTCGCTCGGCGACCGCACCGAGGAACTGCGCGCCCTGTTCGACGGCAAGGGCACCAGCCTGATCACCCTGCTCGACGAGCGCGGCAACCATATCGTCCAGACGCTGCAAGGCACCGCGGATGCGGTCACCGGCTCGCTCAGTGCCCGCACCGACGAGCTCCGCGCCCTGTTCGAGGGCAAGGGCACCGGCCTGATCACCCTGCTCGATCAGCAGGGCAATCAGATCGTCCAGACCCTGGAAGGCGCTGCGGCGTCGGTCGCCGGCTCGTTCAGTGCGCGTACCGACGAGCTGCGTGCCCTGTTCGACGACAAGGGCACCGGGCTGGTCACCCTGCTCGACCAGCACGGCAACCAGATCGCGCAGACGCTGCAGGAGAAGTCGGACGGCATCTCGGCAGCGCTCTCCGACCGTTCGAACGAGCTGCGCGCCGTGTTCGACGAGCGCGGTGGTGGCATCCTCAACGCGCTCGGCCATCGCGGCAGCCAGATCGCCCAGATCCTGCAGGAGCGCTCGGAGGGCATCGCCACCGCCCTCTCCGGCCGCACCGAGGAGTTGCGCGCCTTGTTCGACGAGCGTGGCGGCGACATGCTGAACACGCTCGACCAGCACAGCCGCAACCTGGCCCGGACCCTGACGGAGCAGTCGGACGGGATGAGCTCGGCGCTGACCACGCGCACCGAGGAACTCCGCGCCCTGTTCGACGAGCGCGGCAACGGCGTGGTCGATGCGATCGGCCGCAAGGGCGTGACGCTCGCCAACCAGTTCGCCAACCTCGGCGAGGCCCTGGTCAACAACATCGAGAACCGCGGCAACAGCATGGTCGCCGGCCTGCACGAGCGCAGCACCGAGATCAGCCAGGCGCTCGAGCTTGCTTCGGGCGCACTGCGCGAGACGATCGAGACCGGCACGAACCACTCGGTCGAAGCGCTGCTCAAGACCAACGAGCAGCTACGCAGCGAGCTCGGCAGCATGCTCGGCCGCCTCGGCGAGGCCAACAAGCTGATGCAGCAGATCGTCACCGGCGCGAACAAGAATCTCGCGGCGGTCGAAGGCAGCCTGTCGGGCCGCGTCGAGGAGCTGCAGAACGTGCTCTCGACGGTGGTGCAGGAGACCAACCGGACCTCCGAGCAGGTCGCGAACCAGATCGCGACGCTGAAGGGCTATTCGGAGGGAACGCTGCGCGACACCGCAGCGCTGATCTCCCGGATCGACGCGCAGGGCTCGTCGATGACCGAGACCTCGCAGACCAATGCTGCGGCGCTCAACGCCGTCGCGCAGCGGTTGGAGCAGGTCGAGGCCCGCGTCGGCAATGTCCTGGCCGACCGCAAGGAGGCGCTGGAGCACCTGCACGGGCTGATCTCGACGCGCACCGACGACATCGAGCAGATCACTCGCTCCTTCTCGTCGGCGCTCGACGATTCGCTCAGCAACGCCGAGACGCGCACCCGCCAGCTCAGCACCGTGCTCGGCGACGCGGCCGAGTCGACCAGCAGCGCCATCGCCCAGCAATTCGACTCGATCCGCGCCGCCAGCGGCCGCGAGCGCGAGGCGACGGCACTGGCGCTGCGCGCGGCCTATGAGGAGGTGGTGAACGAGGTCTCCGGCGAGTTTGCCAAGGTCACCGAGCGCTTCCAGAGCGCCGCCGAGGACATGCGGACCATGTCGGCGGAGATCCATCGCGAACTCGAGACGACCCGCACGGAGCTCAAGAAGGGCGTGCTCGATCTGCCGCGCGAGACGCAGGAATCGACCGCCGCCATGCGCCGCGTCGTCGCCGACCAGATCAAGGCGCTCAATGAGCTGACCGAGATCGTCTCGCGCTCGGGCCGCAGCAGCGATGTCGCGCGCCCGCAGGGCGAGCGGCGGCCGACGACGAGCTATCAGCAGCCGGTCCCGGTCGTCAGCGCCGCGTCCTCGGTCGCGGTGCAGAGCGCCCCGGTGCTGACCGAGCCGCTGCGTGCCTCGATCGACCCGACGCCGGAGCCGGCCCGGGCCGAGATGCAGGCGGCGCCCGTGCGCCCGGCCCCTGCCCCCGAGCCGGTGCGGCCCGAGGTTCAGCGTGCCGAGCCGGCTCGCCGCGCTGCCGTCGAGCAGCCTGCCCCCGCCAAGTCGGGCTGGCTCTCGGATCTGCTCAGCCGCGCCTCGCGCGACGACCGGGCGCCGGAAGCCGCCAAGCCGACGGCTCACAGCATCGAGAAGCTCGATTCGCTCTCGGTCGACATCGCCCGGATGATCGACCATGACGCGGCCGTCGAGCTCTGGGAGCGCTACAAGCGCGGCGAGCGCAACGTCTTCACCCGCCGGCTCTACACATTGCAGGGCCAGCAGACCTTCGACGAGATCCGGCGCAAATACCGCCGCGACACCGAGTTCAAGGAGACGGTCGACCGCTATATCGAGGAGTTCGAGCGCCTGCTCGGCGAAGCCGCCAAGGACGATCGCGACTCGATGGTGGCGAAGACCTACCTGACCTCGGAAACCGGCAAGGTCTACACCATGCTGGCCCATGCCAGCGGGCGGTTCGAGTAAGAGCTGCGGCTGTCGGCACCATCGAGGCCGCCCTCTCCGAGGGCGGCCTTTTTCATTAGCGCCCCGACGGATCGGCAGAACCGGCGAGACGACGATGTCGAAGTGGATCGAGCGCGCGAAGCAATCGGCGCGCCTTATCAAGCGGGATGTCTTGGCGCTGTGGATCGCGGCGCGGGATCGACGCACTCCCGTGCTGGCCAAGCTGATCGCCGGGGCCGTCGCGGCCTATGCGCTCTCGCCCATCGATCTGATCCCGGACTTCATCCCTGTCCTCGGCTATCTCGATGACCTCGTCATCGTCCCGCTCGGCATCCTGCTGGCCGTGCGGCTGATTCCACCGCCGTTGATGCAGGAATTTCGCGATCAGGCGTCAGCCAGGGAGCGCCCGGTCAGCCAGATCGGGCAGATCGCGATCATCAGCCTGTGGCTTCTGGCCCTGGTGCTCGTCGCGTGGTTGCTCTGGGGGCGGTAAATCACCCCTCCGCCAGCGCAGACATACAAGAAGGACAGTATCCCGGCGAACGCCGTCAGCGTGCCCAGCGGGCGATCTGGATCAGCACCTGCGACAGGGCCTGGTCGAGAGCCTGTGCCGCCCCTGCCCCGTCGGCGCCTCCCGGCACGCGAGCCGAGAACAGCTTGGCGCGCTGGACCTTGCCGGTGCGGTCGCCGATCAGCTTGGCGGTGATCTCGACCACGGCCTGGCCGCTGGCGGCGTCGATGTTGAAGGCGCGGATATCGGTGTTGAGCTGGAAATCGGGCACGATCCGCTCGCCCGGCCGGCCGACGGCAGCGATGCGGCTGCCGTTCTCGAAGGTCTGGATCAGGCGGGTCTGCACCAGATTGGGCACCCGGTCGGCCCATTGCGCCCCGCCGAGGAAAGAGAGAGCGCCGCTCGAATCCTTGACGATCAGCCGGTCGGAATCGAGTGCCTGCACCGCCGTCGGCTGGGCGACGATAAGCACCCCGCCCCCCCCGCCAATGCGGCCGAAATCGCGCGGTGCCGAGAGGTCATAGGTGGTCGGCGCGGACCCGCCGCCGCAACTGGCCAGCAGCAACGAACCTGCCGCCGCAAAAGACAGGGCGCGCAGACGACCACGAAGCGGCGAGGGCAGAATCGGCATGGTCATAACGGGCTAGCGCGATCCGCTGTATTGGGGAAGCGGCGGACGGCCGCCGAAGATGAACTGCTGGGGATTGCGCTCGACATTGCGCAGAACGCGGTTGAGATCCCCGAGCGTGCGCTTGCCGTCGGAGGCGAGCGTCTCGAGGTCGCGCAGGCCAGGGCCGGTGAAACGGCTGATGCCGGTGGTGATCTCGGCGGTGCGCCTGTCGAGATTGTCGGCCAGCACCCGAATCGACTTCGCGGCGCTGGCGACCTCGGCGAAGGCGCCCTGCCCGTCCTGCGTGTTCAGGAAGGCCTGCGCCGCCTTGAGCACACCCTCGACCTGGTCGGCGGCGCGGTTGAGCTTGTCGGTGATCGAGGCGACGTCCTTGACCGCCTTCGAGACGTCGCCGCTCGAGCCGCCCAGCGCCCCGGTGAACTTGTCGACATTGTCGATGATGCCGGTGATCTTGGCGCGATCGACCGAGCGGACCACTCCGGTCAACTCCTCGCTCAGCGTGCCGAGTTTCTGCGACAGCGGCGCGATCGTATCGGCGATCTGGCCGAAGCTCGACATCAGCTTGTCGATGCTGCCGGAATTGTCGCCAAGCGCCTGCGAGAACTTCTCGACATTGCGGACGGTGTTGGTGATCGAGCCGGCGTTGGTCTTGATCAGCCCGTCGAGATTGCCGAGCACCTCGTCGGCCTTCTTGGCGACGTTGCGGACGGATTCGATGATGTCCTGCAATTCGGAGCGCTCGGCGATGATGGTCGGCATCGGCTCGCCTGGCCTCGCCTGCAGCACGGCGGCATCTGGCTCGCCGCCGATCAATTGCAGGGCGACGACCCCGGCAAGTCCCTGCGCCTCGATGCGGGCGCGGGTGTCGACCCGCAGCGGCGTCGTGTTGTCGACCTCGATCACACCGAAAATGCGGCGCGGATCGTCGGGCTGCAGGCCGATCTGCTTGACCTCGCCGACGCGCAGGCCGTTGAAAAGCACGCTGGAGCCACGTCCCAGGCCAGTGACCGTCCCGGTAAAGATGACCCTGACGTCCTGCTTGCGGCCGCCGCCGCCACTGCCGAACCAATAGGCGAAGCCGAACATCGCCGCGATCACGGCGAGGGTGAAGAGACCGACCAGGGCGTAATTCGCACGGGATTCCATCGCGGGCGTCCGTCACGTCCTCGTTTGATCGGGCATGCGGGCGCGGGCGCGCTCGCCGCCGAAATACGCCTTGAGCCAGGGATGATCGGAAGCCAGCATGGTGGCGAGCGGACCGACCGCGATGACACGCTTGTCCGCCAAGGCGGCTATCCTGTCGCAGGCTACATATAGACTGTCGAGATCATGGGTTACCATGAACACGGTCAGGCCCAAAGTCTGCTTGAGCGTCATGATCAGCTCGTCGAACTCGGCGGCACCGATCGGGTCGAGACCGGAGGTCGGCTCGTCCAGGAAGACGATCTCGGGATCGAGCGCCAGCGCCCGGGCCAGCGCCGCACGCTTGATCATGCCGCCGGACAGTTCGGAGGGCGTCTTGTCGGCCGCATCGGGTTTCAATCCCACCATCTCGATCTTGAGCATGGCGAGCTCTTCCAGCAGACCCGGCGAGAGCTGGAGATATTCGCGCATCGGCACCTGGATGTTCTGCTTGACGGTCAGCGCCGAGAACAGCGCGCCTTGCTGGAACATCACGCCGAAACGACGTTCGAGCCTGCGCCTGCCGCGCGGATCGAGCTTGTCGACGTTCTCGCCGAAGACTTCGATGGTGCCGCGCTGCTTGCGCACCAGGCCCAGAATGGTGCGGGTCAGCACCGACTTGCCCTGGCCGGAGCCGCCGACGAAGCCGAGAATCTCGCCGCGCATCACGTCGAGATCCAGGCCGTCCATGATCACCTTGTCACCGAAGGCGACCTTGAGATCGCGAACGCGAATCACTGCCTCGGGCTCCTGCCCGGCTGCTGCGCCCGGTCCAACCGGGCCGGTCTGAGAGGGTCTGTCGAGCACGCTCAGCTCCCCTCACATCCTGATCGAGGCGAAGAACATCGCGAACAGCCCGTCGACCACGATCACCATGAAGATCGCCTTCACCACCGAGGCCGTTACCTGATGGCCGAGTGATTCGGCCGAACCCTTGACCGCCAGCCCCTCGATCGAGGCGATCAGGCCGATCACGAACGCCATGAAGGGGGCCTTGATGAGGCCGACCGCGAAATGCTGCCAGGTGATCACCGATTTCAGGCGGTCGAGATAGGTGTCGAGGCCGATGCCGCCGTAGAGCCAGCTCACCAGACCGGCGCCGACGAGGCCGGACATGGCCGAGATGAAGGTCAGGATCGGCAGCGAGATGATCAGCGCCAGGATGCGCGGCACCACCAGCACCTCGATCGGATCAAGTCCCATCACTCTGAGCGCATCGATCTCCTCGCGCATCTTCATCGAGCCGATCTCGGCGGTGAAGGCGGAGCCGGAGCGGCCCGCGACCATGATCGAGGTCAGCAGCACCGAGAGCTCGCGCAGGACGAGAATGCCGGTCAGGTTCACGACGAAGGCGGTGGCGCCGAAGCGCTGAAGCTGGAAGATGCCCTGCTGCGCGACGATGCAGCCGACCAGGAACGAGATCAGGATGATGATCGGCGCGCCGTTGAAGGCGATCAGCTCGACCTGGTTGACCAGCGAGGGCCCGCGGAAGCGCCGCGGCCCGAACAGGGCGCCGACGCAGCCCGCCATCACCTCGCCGAGGAAGACGGCGCCGCCGGCAAGGTCGCGGCCGAAGCGGGCGACCGCCTGACCGATGTCGACGAGGACGGTGACGAGCCCGATCGGACGAACCGGCGGCTCGTAGTCGGTGACATTGCGCTCGACCTCGCGCAGGAGCACCGCATGCTCCGGACGGCGGCTCACCAGCTCGATGGCGACGCCCTTCGCCTCGCCTGCCTGCTTCACCTGGTCGAGCAGATAGGCGCCGAGCGTGTCGAGGCGCTCGATCGCCGACAGGTCGAGGCGCGCCTGGCGGACGCCGCCGACGCGCTCTGACAATTCGCTGGCCAGGGCTTCCAGGCGCGGCGCGCGCCCAACGCTCCAGCGGCCGGCCAGAGACACGACAAGGACGCCGCCATCGTCGCGATAGACCGCCTGCGGCTCAACGTCGTCGACGACAGCCATGACGGCTCGCCCGCTCCCACGCTTAGATTCGGCCCCCGAGACCTGTATTGCCGCGGGACCTGAGGATGGCAAGGGCCGCCAAGGCCAGCCCGAGCAGCGCAACCGGCACCATGGCGAGGAACACGCCCGGCCCGAACAAGCGATAGAGATAGCCGGACAGCACGGTGGCGAGCCCCATCACCAGCGCACTCACCGCGACGAGGCGCCCCTGCGCTGCTGCGCGGCGCGCCTCTGGGGACAGCGCCGACAGCGCCGCGAGCGTGCCGAGATGCATGCAGCCGAAGGTGATGCCGTGCAGCAGCTGCAGGAAGGCGGTGACGGCAAGGCCGGGATCGACGCTCATCGCCGCAAACCGCAGCGCGGCTGCGACCGCCGCGATCGCGATCCAGCGCAGGCCGGTGAGACCGCTTGCCGCAATACTGCCCCCGATGAGGAAGACGGCGATTTCGGCGAGGACGGCAACCGCCCAGAGCCAGCCGACCGCCTCGCCGCTGAAGCCGATGCTGCGCCAATGCAGCGAGCTGAAAGCATAGACCGCCGCATGCGTGGCGTTGACGCAAGCCGCCGCCCCGACCGCGAGCCAGAACGGCAGCCCGAAGCCAGCCGCAGACGCCCCTCGCGGAACGGCTGCCGACAGTCCCCCTGGCGGCGACGGCGCCTGCAGCGCGGCAAGCGCAGCGAGCGAACTACTGCCGGCGAGGACGAAGGGGATCAGCCAGGCGCCGTGCTGCGCGATCAGGTAGCCGCCGGCGAGATTGGAGAGCACGAAGGTCACCGAGCCCCAGAGCCTGACGCGGCCATAATCCTTCAGCGCCCCGGCCTTCACCTGCGCGGTGGTCAGGACGTCGGCAAGCGGCACCACACCCGACAAGGCGATGGCGCTGAGCGCCGTCAGGACGGCGATCGGCAGGAATTCCACCTGCTGCGCCAGGGCAAAGTAAACCAACGCTGCCAACGCGTTGAGCAGCGCCAGAAGAATGTTCGGGCGCAGGCGATCACCGAGCCCCGTCACCGACGATGCCACGAAGACGCGCACCAGGATCGGGATCGCCAGCACATAGCCGATGTCGACATCGCCCAGCCCCTTGGAGGCGAGCCAAACTGGAAAGAATGGCAGATAGAAGCCCACGCCGAGGAAGTTCAGCGCGTGCATGAGCGAGAGGCGCAGAGCCAACACGCGCGAGAATCCGGTCCGGAGCGGCGGTGACATGCCTTTGGCAGCGATTTCTTAAAGAATCAGCAGCAATTTTGCCGATGGGCATCTTCGGTCGGCGAAACACGATTCGGCCAGCCCATGGAGTGCAGCCTGGCCATGAGCGACGCGCGTTCGCTATCTCCGCTGAGCGCGGCCGACTATGACGCGATTGCCGCCGCCGTGATGGAAACGGCACGCGGCCGCTGGTTCCTGTCTGAATATGCCAGGCGCAACCGGCAGACCGACACCGAGATGGTGCTGTCGGCGATCGCGCGCCTCGAACGGCTCTGCACGGTGCCGGTTGCGCTGCCGGATCTGGGGCCGGAATTCTCGGAAACTGCCCGCACCATCGCCGAGTTGCGCGACGATCTCGACCGCGGCGGCGCCTCGGCCCGCCTGTCGGCCCGCATCCAGGAGACCACCGCCGGCATCATCGAGGCGGCCGAATCCATCCAGGAGATCGCCTGGACCTTGCGCGAGGGCGGCGCGGAGCCTGAGCTATGCGATCGGCTCGACCGGCGCGCGACCGAGATCTATGGCGCGACCACGGTGATCGAGGCCGGCGCCAACCAGATCGAGAAGGTCTCCGACACCGTCGCCATGCTCGATGCGAGCTTGCGGGCCGCAGCCGACGTCGCAGCCGAGGAATCGCATCCGGCCGTGACCGCCGCGCCTGCGCAACCGGCCATGATCGACCCGACGACCGATCTTGGTGACATCGATGTGGTCGATGCCGGAACGAAGCAGCGTGTGCCCCTGAACGAAACCGGCCTGCACCAGCAGACGCAGCCCTATCGCCGGCGCAGCAGCACCCAGGTGGCCGAGGACGATATCGCCTTCGCCGATGTCGGTGCACCGGCAGAGTCGATCGTGCTGCCGGAAACGGCCAGCTCGGCGCGGCTCGAGCTCAGCTATTCGGAGGCCGACCTGCGGGCGATAGCCTCGCTGCCAGTCGAGGACCGACTGCATTTCTTCGGCTGAGACTTTCGATCTGTCGCACTGTCTTCAGGCGAACCGGTATCCAGTTCGCTTGAAAACGCTTCGCGACGCCCGGCTCAGTTCTCGCGCTTCAGCGCGCTCTCGTGCCAGCGCCGCAGCAGGAGATGCGAGATCAGGCTGGTCGCCAGGAAGATCGCGATGCCCGAGAGCGAGATCATCAGCAGCGCCGCGAAGACACGCGGGATCTTGAGCTGATAGCCTGCCTCGAGGATTCGATAGGCCAGCCCCGATTCCGAGCCGCCCGTCCCGGCCACGAACTCGGCGACGACGGCGCCGATCAGCGCGAGCCCGCCCGAGATCTTGAGGCCCGCGAGGAAGTACGGCAGCGCCGCCGGCAGCTTGAGATAGCGCAGCGTCTGCCAGCGTGTCGCGCCATGCAGCTGGAAGAAGTTGATCAGGTTGTGGTCCGCCGAGTTCAGCCCGAGGATCGTGTTCGACAGGATCGGGAAGAAGGCGACGATCCAGGCGCAGATCAGCAACGACAGGTTGATGTCGCCGGCCCAGATGATGATCAGCGGCGCGATCGCGACGATCGGCGTCACCTGCAGGATCACCGCATAGGGCAACAGCGCCATCTCCAGCCATTTCGACTGGGTAAACAGCACCGCGAGCGCAACGCCGACGATCACGGCTGCCGCCAGCGCCATGAAGGTGATGCGCAAGGTGACCCACAGCGAGGTCGAAAGCGTGCCCCAGTCGGCGATCAGGGTCTGGCCGACCAGGAGCGGCCCGGGCAGCACATAGGACGGCACCTCGTTCCAGCGCACGGCGAATTCCCAGAGCCCGAGCACCAGGATGCCCACCGCGATCGGCGCGAGGATGCGCGGCCAGAAGCTGACCGGCAGGCCGAGGATGGTCGGCTCAGCGAGCGCGAGCGGGCGGGCTTCCGCATCGGTGCCATCGTGCGGCACGGCGGTCGCGGGGGAAGACGAGCTCATGCGCCGATCGCCTCCTTGAGCTTGCCGGAGGCGAGCCGGCAGAGATGAGCGTATTCGGCCGAGGTCCGGAACAATTCGTCACGCGGATAGGGCGCGGAGACGTCGAGATCGGCCATGACGCGGCCGGGTCGCGCCGCCATCACCACGATGCGCTGCGAGAGATAGACGGACTCGAACACCGAATGGGTGACGAAGACGGCGGTGAAGCGCTCGCGCCACCACAGGTTCAGAAGGTCGTCGTTGAGGCGGTGGCGGGTGATCTCATCGAGCGCGGCGAAGGGCTCGTCCATCAGCAAGATCTTCGGCCGCATCACCAGCGCACGGGCGATCGAGACCCGCATCTTCATGCCGCCGGAGAGCTCACGTGGGTAGGACTTCTCGAAGCCCTTGAGGCCGACCAAGGCCAGCATCTCAGCCGCGCGCTCCTCGGCTTCGCGCCGCGGCACATGCTTCAGAACCAATGGCAGCATGACGTTGGCGAGCGCATTGGCCCAGGGCATCAGCGTCGGGTCCTGGAAGACGAAGCCGAGGTCGCGCTCGGCCTTGCCTTCACTGCCTTGGCCGGTGCCGGGCCAGGTGATCGTGCCGGTGGACGGACTGCCCAACCCGGCGATCATGCGCAGCAAGGTCGACTTGCCGCAGCCGGAGGGGCCGAGCAGGCTGATGAACTCGCCGGTGCCGAGATCGAGATCGACGTCGCGCACGGCGATGGTGCCGTTGGCGAACTGCTTGGAGACCCGCCGGATCAAAACGAGGGGAGCCCCGCTCGCCGCGCCCGCTGCCGGATGTGTGCTCAGATAGGCTGTGTCCAAAGGCCTGATGATCCGTTGTGTGCAGGGCCGTCATTCTCGGGCGGAGCGCAGCGCAGACCCGAGAATCTCCGGCAAGAGATGCTCGGGGCAAGCCCGAGCATGACGCTTATCAGGGCTTGCCGACGCCCTTGTTGATGAACTCCAGGCTGTAGGCCTTCTTCACGTCGACGCCCGCGGGGATGACGCCGGCCTCGGTCATCGTCTTGGCGAAGCTCGCCCAGCGCGCATCCGTCATGGCGCCAATGCCGAGTGTCTTCGCATCGCCCGAGGTGACGATGCCGTTCTCGTTCATCACCTTGAGCGCGTAGTCGATCTTCTCCTGATCCATGTCGGGATTGTCCTTCAGGATCCGGGCATTGGCGGCGGCGATGTTTGGGCCGCCCTTCATGTATTCAGCCCAGCCTTCGGCGGTCGCGTCGACGAAGCGCTGCACGACCTCCTTCTTCTCCTGCACCATCTTGCGGGAGATCGTGATGGTGGTGTTGTAGTTCTCGAAGCCGGCATCGGCGAGGAGATGGACGACCGGCTCGACGCCGGCCTTGCGGATGACGAAAGGCTCGGAGGACAGGAAGCCCTGCTGGGTCAGCTTCTTGTCGGCCAGGAACGGCGCCATATTGAAGGTGTAGGGCCGGATCTGCTCGTCGCGGAAGCCGAATTTCAGCTTCAGGAAGGGCCAGAAGCCGACACGGGCCTGGGCCGCGATCAGGATCGGCTTGTCCTTGAGGGCGGCGAGCGAGTCGTTGCCCTGGCCGGGATGCGAGATCAGGACCTGCGGGTCCTTCTGGAAGATCGAGGCGATGCAGAGGAAGGGCAGGTTCTCCTGCGCGAAGCTCAGCGCCTCCAGCGAATTGCCCATGATCATGTCGACGCGGCCGCCGAGCAGGAGCTGGGTCGGGTTCTGCTGCGGGCCGCCGGGGCGGATGTCGACGTCGAGGCCGTACTTCTTGTAGATGCCGTTGGCGGCGGCGAGATAGAAGCCGCCATGCTCGGTCTGGGCGCGCCAGTTGGTCTGGTAGCTGACCTTGTCGAGGGTCTGCGCGTTGACGCGCGCACCCGGCACCGGGATCAGCACCGAGGCGGCCGAGCCACCGAGCAGGCCGAGCGCAGCGCGCCGGTCGAGGCGATATTTCATCGTCATGGCCGAACCCCCTCCATCATGGCGCGAACCTGTCGCCGGACCGCGCAACCCTTGTATCCAGCAGGCAGCTTGTATGCCACGGCCTGTGGGCCGCTGGAAATGCGTCGTGGCCGGCTTTCGCACAGACAGGCTTTGCCGGCGAGGCTCCAGCCCGCATGGCATGCGCGTGCCATCGGCCCTTCCCTCGTCATCTCCGGCCACTATGCTGGGCAGTCCTGTCGCCGTGAGGCAGCAGGTGCGAATCGCGGGACCGGCCCGCAGCTTGACCGACGAGACCTCGAGACCATGACCGCACGCTTCTGGGGCGACCTGAAGACCACCGAGTTTGCCGGCCTCTCGCCCGAGGCGACTATCGCCGTGCTGCCGCTCGCCGCGATCGAGCAGCACGGCCCGCACCTGCCTGTGTCGGTCGACACCACCGTGATGAACGCGATGCTGGCATTGGCAATGCCGCAGGTCCCGGCCGGGCTCGACGTGCTGGTGCTGCCGACCCAGGCGATCTGCAAGTCGAACGAGCACCTGCACTCGCCGGGCACGCTGACCATCTCCTGGGAGAGCGCGATCCGCAGCTGGATCGAGATCGGCGAGAGCGTGAGGCGCGCCGGCCTGCGCAAGCTCGTGCTCGTCACCTCCCATGGCGGCAATGTCGACCCGATGAAGGTGGTGGCGCGCGAGCTGCGCGTCAGCCAGGGGATGTTCGCGGTCTCGACCTCCTGGAGCAATTTCGGCCTGCCGCCCGAGCTCTATGGCGAGATGGACGCCAGGCACGGCATCCATGCCGGTGACATCGAGACCTCGCTGATGCTGCATTTCCGGCCCGACCTCGTCGACATGAGCGAGGCCGGCCGTTTCGTGCCGCGCACGGTCGAGATGGCAGATGAGGGTTATAAATGGCTGCGGCCGACCGGTGCGCATCCCTTCGCCTGGATGGCGCAGGACGTTCACCCCTCGGGCGCGGCCGGCGATGCCAGCCTCGCAACGGCCGAGAAAGGCAAGGCGACGGCCGAGTTGCAGGCCAAGGGCTTCGTCGAGCTGCTGGCGGATGTGGCCCGGTTTCCGCTGGCAACGCTGCACAAGGCCGATTGACACGCGTCAATCCGGATCGAGCAGCCTCGGCCCCGCGCCCTGCTTGCCGAGCTCGTCCCAAGGGTTGTGCAGCGGGCAGCTCTTCACCGAGAGGCAGCCGCAGCCGATGCAGTCGGTGAGGTGGTCGCGCAGGCGCGTCAGCCGGTCGATACGATGCTCCAGCTCCTCCTTCCAGGCAGCGGAGAGCCGGCTCCAGTCATCGGCCGTCGGCGTCCGCTCCTGCGGCAGCGCCTTGAAGGCCTCGCGGATGGTCTTCAGCGGAATGCCGGTGCGCTGCGCCACCTTGATGATGGCGACGCGGCGCAGAACCTCGCGCGGATAGCGGCGCTGGTTGCCGGCGTTGCGGCGGCTGCGGATCAGCCCCTCGGCCTCGTAGAAATGCAGCGCAGAGACGGCGATGCCGCTGCGGCTGGCGACCTGGCCGACGCTGAGATCGTCGGCGAAGGGATTGCGGGCCGGGTGCTTCATGGCGCTTGACCTTAACCTTAGTTGAGGTCTTATAGAGTTCGCTCCGCTGCACCGCCAGCCCTCCGGAGCCCTTCCCATGCATCGCCCGCTCATCCCCCAGATCAAAGTCGCCGTGATCTATGGCAGCACGCGCCAGGGCCGCCTCTGCACCAAGGTCGCCGGCTGGACGATCGCGCAGATCGAGGGCGACGGCCCCTTCTCGGTCGAGAGCGTCGACCCCGGCGTCCATGATCTCGCCGAACAGGCAGAGCGGCTCGGCCGTGCCGACGCCTTCATCGTGGTCACGCCCGAATACAATCGCAGCTTCCCCGCCCCGCTGAAGGCGCTGATCGACGGAACCGGCGCACAATGGCGCGGCAAGCCGGTCGCCTTCGTCTCCTATGGCGGGGTCTCGGGCGGCCTGCGCGCCGTCGAGCAACTGCGCCTCGTCTTCGCCGAACTGCACGCCGCGACGATCCGCGACGGCGTCTGCTTCGCCAATGCCTGGGACCAGTTCGACGAGACGGGCCGGCTGCGCGACGCCGATCGCGCCGAGCGGGCGATGGCGACCATGCTCGGGCAATTGCACTGGTGGGCAACCGCGCTCAGGACGGCGCGAAACACCGTGCCCTACGGCCAGTTTGCAGCCTGAGCGGCATCGGGCTCGACACGATACCGATAGCTTGCGCGCAGGAATCTTCTCATGTCAGCAGCTTGTCGGAGACAAATTCAATGTCCCGATGGCTGCGAGTGAAAAATTTCCCTGAAACCTCAGTATCCTAACGCCGCGATGCAGTTTGCTTCACAAATTGGAACTGGTCGTGGCGGCTGCATACGGGAAGGATCGGGCAAACCGATCCCTCCTTCTGCGGAGCCGCCATGCAGCTCAAACTCCTGCGCAACGCCCTGCTCAAGCTGAGCTATGCCGGCAAGACCTTGCTGATCGATCCCGATTTCGGCGAGAAGCTCAGCCGCCGCTCGATCGCCGGCAAGTCCCAGAACCCGATGGTGGACCTGCCCGAGCCGATCGAGGACATCCTCGCCGGCGTCGACCATGTCATCGTCTCGCATCTGCATGCCGACCATTTCGACGAGGTCGCCAAGGCGCGGATCCCGAAGGACATCCCGCTGATCTGCCAGCCCGGCAACGAGGACGCGATCCGAGCAGCCGGCTTCAGCAATGTCGAGCCGCTCGAATGCTTCATCCGGATCGGGCCGATCGTCGTCAAGTCGCAGCCGGCCCAGCATGGCACCGGGCCGGTCGTCGAGGTGATGGGCCAGGTGATGGGCTTGACGCTGGAAGCGCCGGGCGAACCTTCCGTCTACTGGTGCGGCGACAGCGTGCTCTATCCGCCGTTGCAGGAGGCTGTTGCCAAGGCCGAGCCCGACGTGATCGTCACCCATTCCTGTGGAGCGCTCTGGGACGGCACACTGATCGTCATGGATGCGCAACAGACGCTGGACCTCGCCGAGCAGGCGCCGCAGGCGGTGATCGTCGCGACCCATATGGAAGCGCTCGACCATGCCAGCGTCAGCCGGCTGGCGTTGCGCGAAGCGGCCGAAGCCCGCGGCATCGGCCGCGACCGGCTGCTGATCCCGGCCGATGGCGAGACGATCGAACTGAAGGCGCCGGTGCACGCCTGAGCGGCGCCTATCTGACCCGCTTGGCGTCGACGCCGAAGGAGCGAAAGGTATTGCGGTCGACGACGATCACCGTCGTCGACGAGCTGGAATTGCCGAACTCGCTCTTGCTGGACATTTCCAGCACGCACTCACCGGCGCCGGAGCCTGGCTTGGCCGTCCATTGCCCCGAAGTGACCTGCTCCTCCCACTTCCCTTCCTGATTGACGAAGCGGCGCACCGCCCGGAAGGAGCCGTCGGCATTGTAGACGTCGCGATTGTCGACCTTGACCTTCGCCAGACCCATATCGACGTCACCCTTGGTGACCCATCGCCCGGTCAGCGTCCCCCGGCAATCGGTGGCGGCCGAGGCGATCCCGGCCGAGCCGAGAAGGGCTGCAAGTAGCGGCAGGAGGAAACGGCGCATGACGGTCTCCGGAGGGCGGTGCAGGTATCTCTGCACCGATCCTTGCTCCGGAAGCACCTGACCGCGCGTCCTCCATTCGAAGGAGCGGGTCTATTCCCCAGCCTTGAGCTGCTTGGCGTAGATGTCCTTGTACTGCTCGCGCAGCAGGTTCTTCTGGACCTTGCCCATGGTGTTGCGCGGCAGGTCGGCGACGACGAAGACCTGCTTGGGCTGCTTGAACTTGGCGAGGCGTTGCTCCAGCGCCCTGGCGATGCCGGCGGCGCTGACCTCGGCGCCGGGCTTGGCCACCACGACGGCCGTGACCCCCTCGCCGAAATCGGGATGCGGACAGCCGATCACGGCGCTTTCGATCACGCCGGGCATCTCGTCGATCTCGGCCTCGACCTCCTTGGGATAGACGTTGTAGCCGCCGGTGATGATCAGGTCCTTGCCGCGCCCGACGATGTGAACGTAGCCGGCCGGGTCGATCTTGCCGAGATCGCCGGTGATGAAGAAGCCGTCGGCCCTGAACTCAGCCTTGGTCTTCTCGGGATTGCGCCAATAGCCCTTGAAGACGTTCGGGCCCTTGACCTCGATCATGCCGATCTCGTCGCGGACGAGCTCCTTGCCGTTCTCCGGATCCGTGACGCGGGCCGAGACGCCCGGCAGCGGGAAGCCGACCGTGCCGGCTACCCGGTCCCCGTCATAGGGGTTCGAGGTGTTCATATTGGTCTCGGTCATGCCGTAGCGCTCGAGGATGGCGTGGCCGGTGCGCTCACGCCATTCGCGATGCGTCTCGGCCAGCAGCGGCGCCGAGCCGGAGACGAAGAGGCGCATATGCTTCACCGCCTCCTTCGACAGGCGCTGGTCCTGCAAGAGCCGGACATAGAAGGTCGGCACGCCCATCATGCTGGTCGCCCTGGGCAGGTATTTGAAGACCTGCTCGGGATCGAATTTCGGCAGCAGGATCATCGAGGCGCCGGCGAGGAGGATCGTGTTGGTCGCGACGAAGAGGCCGTGGGTGTGGAAGATCGGCAGCGCGTGCAGCAGCACGTCATCCTTGGTGAAGCGCCAGTAGTCGACCAGCGACAAGGCGTTCGAGGCGAGGTTGTCGTGGCTGAGCATGGCGCCCTTGGAGCGCCCCGTCGTGCCGGAGGTGTAGAGGATGGCGGCGAGATCATCGGCCCCGCGCGCGACATCCGCGAACACGGCCGCAGCCGCATTAGCCTTGTCGAGCAGGCTGCCGGCACCGACGCCGAGAGTCTCCAGCTTCGCGCCGGCCTTCTCCGCGAAGGGCTTCAGCGCCTCGGCCTTGGCGGGGTCGCAGACAAAGACGGCCGGCTCGGCATCGCCGAGGAAATACTCGATCTCGGCCGGGGTATAGGCGGTGTTGAGCGGCAGGAAGATCGCGCCGGCGCGGACGGTGCCGAGATAGAGCATCAAGGCTTCCAGGCTCTTCTCGACCTGGACGGCGACGCGATCGCCCGGCTTGACGCCGAGGCCCACCAGCGCATTGGCGAAGCGGGCAGAGCGCGCGACCATGTCGGCGTAGGTATAGGTCCGGCCGTCATCGAGGAACGCGAAGGGCGCAGTCGGCGCCGGCATGCGGGCCTTGATCAGGTCGAACAGATGATTGCCCATGATTTCGGGTCCTTTCAGGCGTTTCCGTTGTCTTTGGTCACTTGGTCGCCGGCCGCAACTGCTTCTTCACCGAGGAGGAAGCGACCACGGTGTTGCGGGTGGCGAAGGCCTCGTGATTGGTCTCGATGTCGTCGAGCTCATAGCGGTAATTGACCATGACGCCATGCGACTCGCGCAGGCCGCGGTCGGAGAGGTTGCCGCCGACATTGATGCGCTCCAGCCGCGCGCCATTGCCGAGATGGAAGCGCGCGACCGGGTCGATCACGCGGCCGGAGGAGGTCCGCGCCCGCAGCATGTACTGCGCCATCATCTGGCCGAGCAGCTTGTCGCGGCGGGCGCGGGTGACCTCATCCTGCGCCGCGACCTCGGCCGGAGCCTGCATCAGCAGTGCCGCTTCCTCATTGGTCAGGCCGAGCTCGGCCGGCTCCGCCAGCGTCGGCCCGAGCCAGCGCGCGAAACCGGGAACTGGCGAGAGCGTGACAAAGACGTCGAGCCCGGGCAGCTCGCGCTTAAGATCCTCGGCGACCTGCTTGATCAGGAAATTGCCGAAGGAGATGCCGCGCAGGCCCTCCTGGCAGTTCGAGATCGAATAGAACACCGCGGTGGTCGCCGAAGACGCCGGCAGCACCTCGCGGTCCTCGCTCAGCACGTCGACGATCCGGCTCGGGCTCTCGCGGGTCAGCGCCACCTCGACGAAGATCAGCGGCTCGTCGATCAGCTGCGGATGGAAGAAGGCGAAGCAGCGCCGATCGGCCGGTTCGAGCCGGCGGCGCAGGTCGTCCCAGTCCTTGATGGCGTGGACCGCCTCGTAGCGGATGATCTTCTCCAGCACATTGGCCGGTGTGGTCCAGTCGATGCGACGCAGCACCAGGAAGCCGCGGTTGAACCAGGAAGCGAACAGGTGGCGGAAATCGGCATCGACCGCCGAAAGCTCCGGCTCCTGCTTCATCGCCTCGAACATGCTCTCGCGCATGCGCACCAGCACATGCGTGCCGCCGGGCGCGAGGTTGAGCCGGCGGAACAGCTCCTGCCGGCGGGGTTCGGAGGCGAGGTGGAGCTGGCCGATCGCCGCGGCGTCGGGATTGTCGCGATAGCGCTCCAGCGCGGCGTCGAGCCGCTCGCGATCAGGGCCGAAGCGCTCCTGCAGCAGGCGGAAGAAAGCGAGCCGGCCAGCCTCGTCGAGCTGCTCCCAATCCTCCAGCACGGCCTGCGCCAACGCCATGCCCGAGGCCTCGCCGCGGCCCGAGAGCAGGTCCTCACAGAGCTTGTCGAGCGGCCGGCGGCGATTCGAGGCGAAGCGCTCGAAATTGATCAGCGCCCGGCCGCGATCGGCGACGCTGGTCAGAAGATCGCCAAGAAACGCCATCTGCACCCCCAAAGCCTCGCTTGCACCGCCTATCCTATACGAGTTTGCCGCAGTGCAAACGCGCGGCGCCGCGACACGATCGCGCTACTTCAGCAGATCCCAAGCCTTGAGGAAGAAATCTGGCGCGCCGAAATTCCCCGACTTCAACGCCACCACCATGTCCGGTCCGTCGACGACGCGCGTCCAGGGCACGCCGGGATCGATCTCCGGGCCAATCTCCAGCGTGCGGATGGAAAGGCCCTGCACGACCGCGCCGGAGGTCTCGCCGCCGGCGACGAGCAGGCGAGAGACGCCGCCGGCGTTCAGCAGACGCGCGACCTTGGCGAAAGCGTGCTCGACGATCTCGCCGGCCTTGTCGCGGCCGAGCTTGTCCTGCACCGAAGCGACCTCGGCCGGGTCGTCGCTGGAATAGACGAGGAAGGGCTTGTCGGCCGGCTGAGCCAAGGCCCAATCCGCCAGTTCCTTCGCCGTCTGCTTGCCGCCGGCCAGCGCGAGCGGATCGACCTTCAGCGCAGGGATGCCGGCTGCCAAGGCCGCCTTGATCTGGCCGCGTGTCGCGGCCGAGCAGCTGCCGGAGATGATGCCGGCACGGCCCGCCGGCGCGGAGAGATGCGTGGCGGTCTCGCGCCAAGGCAGCAGCCCCGCCTTGCGGAAATTCTCGGGCAGGCCCATGGCGATGCCGGAGCCGCCGGTGAGCAGGACATGGTCGGAAATGGCCTCGCCGAGCACCTTCAGATGGCCGTTGTCGAGCGCGTCGGTGACGACATAGCGCACGCCGTCCGCTGCCAGCTCGGCCAGGCGCTTGCGCACCGCGGCAGCGCCCTGGTTGACGGCGGCATAGGAGGCGAGCCCGACCTTGTGGGCGGTCTGCGCGCCCATCAGCCGCATCAGGTTCGAATCCCGCATCGGCGTCAGCGGGTGGTCCTTCATCGAGCTCTCGTGCAGCGGCACCTCGCCGACGAAGAGATAGCCATTGAAGATCGAGCGGCCATTGGTCGGGAAAGCCGGGCAGACGATCGCCTGATGGGCATTGAGGCGCTGCATCAGCGCATCCGCCACTGGGCCGATATTGCCCTTCGCCGTCGAGTCGAAGGTCGAGCAATATTTGAACAGGACCTGCCGTGCGCCAGCCGCCAGCAGCGCTTCGCAGGCGGCAAGCGAATCCGCCACAGCCTCGGCGACAGGGTTGGTGCGCGACTTCAGCGCGACGACGACGGCATCGGCGTCGGGCAGCTTTGCGCCGGCAGCAGGCGCGCCGATGACCTGGACCGTGCGCATGCCCGCGCGGTTCAGCATCAGGGCGACGTCGGTCGCGCCCGTCATGTCGTCGGCGATCACACCCAGCAGCATCACTAGACCTTTCCTATGCCGTGCCGCTTCGAATGTGAGCGTAGTCGGCAGAATCTTGCATACCAGAATTCGTGCGAGCGGCGACAGACCTTGGCCGCCCTGCCGCCATGCGGGCACCGGCGGCACCCGATCGTCACACTGTATCCATTGCACCAATCGCGGCGGCGTGGAATGTTCGCGGCAACGCCCGGCAGGAGCAAGCCGAGCCTATCGACGATCACCGAAAAATGCGCCAGCTTGGTACCGAATGGGACCAACCCAGAGTGACCCGCGGAACTCCCGCAAGCGCCGAAGAGCGAGGGAGCGCCACTCAGCGGGCCAGCATCAACACAAAACAATAAGGGGAACAGCCATGAAGCGTATCGTTCTGCTGGCCTCGGCGGCCCTGCTCGGCCTCGCCGCTCTTCCAGCCCAGGCCCAATCGCCATCGACCTTGCGCATCGGGCTGCAGGAAGATCCCGACATGCTCGACCCGCACAAGGCGCGTACCTTCGTCGGCCGCATCGTCTTCATGGGGCTGTGCGACCGGCTCGTTGACATCGATCCGGAGCTGAAGATCACCCCGCGGCTCGCGACCGAATGGTCTTTCTCAGGCGACGGGCTGACGCTGACGATGAAGCTCAGGACCGACGCCAAATTCCATGACGGCGAGACGTTCAACGCCGAGGCGGCCAAGGCCAATATCGAGCGGGCGATGACCCTGCCGGATTCGCTGCGCAAGTCCGAACTCGCCTCGGTCGAAAGCGTCAGTGCCCCCGATCCGGCGACCCTCGTCTTCAAGCTGAAGCGCCCCGATGCGACGCTACTGGCCCAGCTCACCGACCGCGCCGGCATGATGCTGTCGCCCAAGAGCCTCGGCCCCGATATCACAGCCAAGCCGATCTGCTCCGGCCCCTACCAGTTCGTCGAGCGCGTCCAGAACGACCGGATCGTGCTGGAGAAATTCAAGGGGCACTGGGAGGCGGACAAGTACCAGTTCGACCGGATCATCTACCGCGCCATCCCCGACACCACCGTCCGCCTCGCCAACCTGCGCGCCGGCGAGCTCGACATGCTCGAGCGGCTGGCCCCGACCGATGTGAAGTCGGCCCAGGGCGACAAGAACCTGAAGGTCCAGAGCACCGCCAATCTCGGCTATCAGGGCATCACCATCAACACCAACCATACCGATGCCGCCAACCAGCCAATGGGCAAGGACAAGCGCGTCCGGCAGGCGCTGTCGCTCTCGATCGACCGGAAGGTGCTGAGCCAGGTGGTGTTCGAAGGGCTCTATGCCCCGATGAACCAGCCCTTCAACCCGGGCAACCAGTATCTCTCCGCCGCCCTGCCCGTACCGGAGCGCGACGTCGCCAAGGCCAAGGCGCTGCTGAAGGAGGCCGGAGTCGCCAAGGTTTCGGTCGAGCTCTTCGTCACCAACAACCCGGTCGACGCCCAGCTCGGCCAGGTGATCCAGGCCATGGCGCAGGAAGCCGGCATCGACATCCAGATTCGCTCCAGCGAGTTCGCCAGCCAGCTGCGCGACCAGCAGCAGGGCAAATTCCAGATGAGCCGGATCGGCTGGTCCGGCCGCATCGACCCGGACGGCAACATCCATCCGTTCGTGACGAGCAAGGGCAACCAGAACGACGGCAAGTACTCCAACGCCGAGGTCGACAGGCTGCTCGACGAAGCCCGCACGATCTACGACGTCGCCGAGCGCAAGAAGCGCTACGACGCGGCGCAGAAGATCCTGCAGGACGAGCTGCCGATCGTCTATCTCTACAACCAGACCGTCTTCTTCGCGCTGCGCTCCAACATCCAGGGCTTCGTGATCAATCCCGACGGGATGATCCGGCTCTCGGGGCTGAAGCGGTCGTGAGCACGGGCGGCGCCCTGTCCCCTTCCCCCCGCTTGCGGTGGGGAAGGGTTAGGGATGGGGGGCCGGAAAGCCGGAACGCCATCCTCAATCGTTTCGCCAAGCGGCACTGCCCCCCACCCCAGCCCTCCCCACCGCAAGCGGGGGGAGGGAGAAGACAGCCATGCTAGCGCTGATTGGCCGACGCCTCGTGATCGCGATCCCGACCCTGTTCCTGGTATCGCTGTTCGTCTTCGCCCTGCAGCGGGCGCTGCCGGGCGATCCGTTCCTGGTGATCGCCGGCGAGGAGCGCGACCCCGAGGTGATCGCGCGCCTGCGCGAGATCTACCGGATGGACGATCCGATCGTGGTGCAGTTCTTCGCCTGGCTCGGCCAGGTGATCCAGGGCGATTTCGGCCGCTCGCTGCGGACGGGAGAGCCGGTGCTCGGGCTGATCATCCAGAAGCTCGGCGTCACTTTCCAGCTGGCGGTCGCCTCGATGCTCATCGCCGTCGGCATCGGCATCCCCGCCGGCATCATCGCTGCCAGACGCAAAGACACGCTCGCCGACTATTCCGCGAGCGCAGTCGCGCTGTTCGGCCTCTCGGTCCCGCATTTCTGGCTCGGAATCATGCTGATCCTGCTGGTTTCGGTCGAATTGCGCTGGCTGCCGGCCTCGGGCTTTGAATCGATCTTCCGCGACCCGCGCGCCGCGATCGAGCGGCTGATCATGCCGGCCTTCGTGCTCGGCGGTGGGCTGGCGGCGTCGCTAATGCGCCATACCCGCTCGGCCATGCTCGAAGTGCTGCAATCCGACTATGTCCGCACCGCACGCGCCAAGGGGTTGGCCGAAGACGCCGTGATCAACCGGCACGCGCTGCGCAATGCGCTGGTGCCGATCATCACCTTGTCGACGATCCTGTTCGGCGAGTTGCTCGCCGGCGCCGTGCTGACCGAGCAGGTCTTCACTATCCCCGGCTTCGGCAAGCTGATCGTCGACGCGGTCTTCAACCGCGACTACGGCGTCGTCCAGGGCGTGGTGCTCTGCACCGCGATCGGATTCATCGTCATGAACCTTCTCGCGGATGTGCTCTACATCCTCGTCAATCCGCGCCTAAGGGACGGCTGATGGGCGCCCTGACCGTCCGCGCCACTGGTGCGACCCTTCAGGGCCGTGGCTCCTTCCGCAAGCTGATGCGCAGCCGCTCGGCCCGGATCGGCGGCCTGATCGTGCTCGCCTTCGTCGCCATGGCGCTTCTGGCGCCGCTGCTGCCGCTCGCCGACCCCCTGAAGTCGAACTTCCTCGCCATCCGCAAGCCGCCTTCCGAGCTCTACTGGTTCGGCACCGACGAGCTTGGCCGCGACCAGGTCTCGCGGCTGATCTTCGGGGCGCAGGCCTCGCTGCTCGCCGGCATCGTCTCGGTCGCGATCGCGCTCGCGGTCGGCGTGCCGATCGGCCTGATCGCCGGCTGGTATGGCGGCTGGATCGATGCCGTGATCTCGCGCGTCACCGAAGCGCTGCTCGCCTGCCCCTTCCTGATCCTGGCGATCGCGCTCGCGGCCGTACTCGGCCCGTCACTGACCAATGCGATGATCGCGATCGGGCTCTCCTTCGCGCCGATCCTGATCCGCCTCGTGCGCGGCCAGGTGCTGGCGATCAAGAACGAGGAGTTCGTCGACGGCGCCCGCGCCATCGGCGGGGGCAAGCTCTACATCCTGTTCCGCCATGTCGCGCCGAACACGCTCTCGCCGATCATCGTGCAGTCGACCCTGTTCATGGCGCAGGCGATCGTGCTCGAAGCCGCCCTCTCCTTCCTCGGCCTCGGCCAGCAGCCGCCCTCGCCGTCCTGGGGCCAGATGCTCAACGTTGCCAAGAATTTCATGGAACAGGCGCCGTGGATGTCGGTTGCGCCCGGCGTCGCCATCTTCCTGGCGGTCCTGGGCTTCAACCTGCTCGGCGACGGCCTGCGCGACGCGCTCGACCCCAAAGAATCCTGATACTGCTACCCAAGGAACCGCCCATGTTCACCACCCGTCCCGAGATCCTCGGCACCTTCGGCGTCGTCACCTCGACGCATTGGCTCGCGACCGCCTCAGGCATGGCGATGCTGGAGAAGGGCGGCAACGCCTTTGACGCCTGCGCCGCCGCCGCCTTCGTGCTGCAGGTGGTCGAGCCTCACCTCGTCGGCCCGGCCGGCGACATGCCCGCGGTGTTCTATTCGGCCGAAACCAGGAAGGTCGAAGTGCTCTGCGCCCAGGGACCGGCGCCGGCAGCGGCGACGATCAAGGCCTATAAGGACCTCGGCATCGACATCATCCCCGGCGACGGCCTGCTCTCGACTGTGATCCCCGGCGCCTTCGGCGGCTGGATGACGATGCTGCGCGACCATGGCCGCCTCCCCTTGCGCGAGGTGCTGGAGCCGGCGATCGGCTATTTCGAGAACGGCCACCCGATGCTGCCGCGCGTCTCCGACACGATCGCGGGGCTGACCGATCTCTTCAGCAATGAATGGCCGACATCCGGCGCGGTCTACCTGCCCGGCGGCAATGTCCCGAAGGGCCGCGAGCTCTTCCGCAACCCGGCCGCAGCCAACACCTACAAGCGCATCCTCGCCGAGGCGGAAGCCGCCGGCGGCGACCGGCAAAAGCAGATCCAGGCCGCTTACGACTGTTGGTACAAGGGCTTCGTCGCCGAGGCGATGGATGCCTTCTGCCGCACGGAAGCGCCGATGGATTCGACCGGCCGCCGGCACAAGGGCTTGCTCACCGCGCAGGATATGGCCGGTTGGACGCCGCATTACGAGGCGCCAGCGAGTGTGACCTACCATGACTGGGAGGTGTTCAAGATCGGCCCCTGGGGCCAGGGCCCGGTCTTCCTGCAGACATTGAAGATCCTGGAGGGCTTCGACCTCTCCGCCATGGGCCCGGCGAGCCCCGGTTTCATCCACCACGTCACCGAGGCGATGAAGCTCGCCTTCGCCGATCGCGAGGCCTATTACGGCGACCCCGATTTCGTAAAGGTGCCGCTGGCAACGCTATTGTCCGAGGATTATGCCCGCGGCCGGCGCGAGCTGATCGGCAACAAGGCCTCGCTCGAAATCCGGCCGGGTGCAGTCGCTGGCTTCGAAGCCCAGGTCGCGCAGGCGCTCGCCAATATCCGGATCGCCGGCCAGCATGGCGCCAGGGGCGGCGCGACCGTCGGCGAGCCGACATTGGCCTCGATGGTCTCCTCCTCGCGGCGCGGCGACACTGTCCATATCGACGTGATCGACCGCTGGGGCAACATGGTCGCGGCGACGCCCTCGGGCGGCTGGCTGCAATCCTCGCCGGTGATCCCGGAGCTCGGCTTCCCGCTGAATTCGCGCGCCCAGGCCTTCTTCCTCGAAGAGGGCCTGCCCTCCTCGCTTGCGCCCGGCAAGCGCCCGCGCACGACGCTGACCCCGACCATCGCCTTCGAGAACGGAGAGCCGCGTCTTGCCTTCGGCACTCCGGGCGGCGACCAGCAGGAGCAATGGCAGCTCGGCATGTTCCTGCGCCGGGTGCATCACGGCCTCAATTTGCAGGAGGCGATCGATCTGCCGCTGTTCCACACCCAGCATTTCCCCTCGACCTTCTATCCGCGCGAGGCCCGGCCGGGCCATCTCACTGTCGAGGAAAGCGTCGGCGAGGCGACATTGGCCGAACTCACCCGGCGCGGCCACAAGCTCGAGAAAGCGCCGGCCTGGACGGTGGGGCGCCTGACCGCAGCCGAGAAGAGCGCCGACGGGCTCTTGCGCGCGGCTGCGACGCCGCGTCTGATGCAGGCCTACGCCGCCGGGCGCTAGGAGGCCTGCTTCCATGACATGGTCCATTGTCGCTCGCGATGCCGCGACCGGCGCCTTTGGCGTCGCCGTCTCGACCTGCGCCTTCGCCGTCGGCGCGCGCGTGCCCTATGGCTGCGGCCGGGTCGGCGCGATCGCGACTCAGGCCTTCGTCAACCCGCTCTACGGCGTCGACGGCCTGAGATTGCTGCAGGAAGGGCGGTCCTCGGTCGAGATCATCGCCAATCTGACCGCGGCCGATGAAGGCCGCGCGCACCGGCAATTCCATCTGATCGACCGCGACGGCCGCACGGCGTCCTATACCGGCAATGCCTGCATCGACTGGTGCGGGGCGGTGAACGGGCCGCAGGTCTCGGTCGCCGGCAACATGCTGGCCGGCCCGGAGGTCGTCCAGGAGACGCTCAAGGCCTATGTCGAGAATTCGGGGCTCGACTTCGACGAGCGCCTGCTTGTCGCACTCGAAGCCGGCGAGAAGGCCGGCGGCGACAAGCGTGGCCGGCAATCCAGCGCGATCCGGATCTGGGCGAGCGAGCCGGTGCCGAGCTTCGACATCAGGGTCGACGACCACGCCGAGCCGCTCGTCGAGCTGCGCCGGATCTGGCGGGTTGCGCATCAGCGCTCCGTGCCGTTCCAGCAGGCCTCACCCTCGCGGGCGCGCCCTGCCGGCGTCACCGACCGGGACGAGCTCGACCGGCTGTGCAGCGAGTATGCCGCAGCGTGGAATGCGCGGCATCCGGAATAGTCTCCGCAGAACCCCTCTCCCGGATGGGAGAGGGGCAGGGGTGAGGGACCGCCGCTGATTGTTAAGGCGAGGCGGCACTGTCGTGCCATTTGCGGATAGAGCAGGCCCTCATCCCTGCCCTTCTCCCACACGGGAGAAGGGTTCCAAGCGTCCTTTATCCGGCACTTCGCCCGAGAGTGACGACTCTGATCACGCCGCCTTGGCGGCCCGCCCCTCGGCCGCCCATTTGGCGTACCAGCTCTTGAAGCGGCGCCATTCGGTCTCGACATAGTTGCGCTGAGCGTCGGAGAGCCTGTCGGCGTCGTTAAAGTGGCGCTCATAGGCCTTGTGGCCCTCCAGCACCATCAGGTGCTTGTAGTACAGCACGAGGTCGACGCCCTCGTCGAAGGACGACAGCACATAGAGCGCCCGCTCCAATTCGAGCGCATCACGCTCGGCCTGTGGGTCACCGGCGGCGGCCTTCTGCGACAGCGCGACGAGGTGCAGCACCTCCTTGGGCAGGGCATTGCCGATGCCGGTGATCGCGCCGCCGGCGCCGCAGCGGATGAAGCCGTGGGTGACCTGCGTGTCGACGCCGACCATCAGGGTCAGCTTCGGATCGCGATTGGTGATGTGCTCGGCCGCATAGGTCAGCGCTGCGCCGCCGCCGAACTCCTTGAAGCCGACGAGATGCGGGAAGCGTGCATTCAGCGCGAAGAACAGGTCGGCTTTGGTCTCGTAGCCGTAATAGGGGCTGTTGTAGATCACCGAAGGCAGATCGACCGCCGCTTCCAGTATGCCCTCGAAATGGGCGCGCTGGGCCTGCAGCGAGGAACCGCGCGAGAGCACACGCGGGATGACCATCAGCCCTTGCGCGCCTGCCTTCTTGGCATGGGCGGCGAGCGCGGCGGCGCGCTTGGGGTTCTGCGCGCCGGTGCCGACGATGAGCGGGATGCCGCCCCTCACCAGGGCCTCGACGCCCTCCATGCGCTGCTCGTCGGTGAGCAGCGGCCAGTCGCCCATCGAGCCGCAATAGACCACCGCCGACATGCCGGCGTCGATCAGGTGGCGGCCGGTGCGCACCAGCTCGGCATAATCGACGTCGCCCGAGGCGGTGCAGGGGCTCATCAAAGCGGGGATGGTGCCGCTGAAGATGTTCTTGGTCATGGCAGGGGTCCGCTCACGGGAGGAAATGCGGCTGCGGGCGAAACGCCCGCAGCCGTGATGATAGCTTAAAAAATCAGGCCGTGATCGCCTTGCCGGCCTTGCGCAGGTCGGCCAGCACCGGCGCCTTGGGCAGCCAGATCTTGTCGAACTCGGCGATGACCGCCTCGGCGTCCTTCGGGTTGGCGAGCTTGAAGTTGGCGCCGGCCGCCTTGAACTGCTCGACCAGCTTGGGCTCGTTACCGGCGAGCGCATCGATCTGCTCGTCGAGCGCAGCGCGGACCGTCTTCTGGATCAGCTCGCGATCAGCAGCCGGCATGCCTTGCCAGACACGGCCCGAGGCGAGCGCGATCACCGGCATGAAGATCGCATTCATCTGCAGGATGGTCTTGGAGACCTTGTCGAAGCGCTGGTTCCAGGAGAACTCAAGGTCCGCCTCGAGCCCGTCGACCTGGCCATTGGTCATGGCGTCGAAGACCTGCGGCGTCGGGATCGGCGTCGGGGCAGCGCCGAGCAGCTGATAGAAGTCGCGATAGACCGGCGTCGGGTTGATGCGCAGCTTCATGCCCTTGATGCCGGCGATCCCGTCGATCTCCTTGGCGGCGAAGACGGCGCGCATGCCAGTGATGCCCCAGGCCATGCCGACGCAGCCGGTCTCGCGCGGCAGGACGTCAAACAGCTTCATCGCAACGGGGTCGCGCACCAGCTTGGCGATCTTGGCGGTGGAATCGACGATATAGGGCGCGGTGATCGCGCCGATCGCCGGGACGCGCGAGCCGAGCTCGGCGGCCATGATCCAGCCCATGTCGAGCGCGCCGGACTGCATCTGCTGCAGCATCGCCGCCTCGTTTCCGAGCTGGCCGGAGTGGAAGACCGTCAGGTTCAGCCGGCCATTGGTCTCGGCCTTCAGGCGCTCGCCGACCTTGACGGCCGCAACGTTCCAGGGATGGCCGTTCGGGGTGAGGATGCCGAGGCGCAGATCCTTGCTCTGGGCGAGCAGCAGCGCGGGCTTGGCGATCGGCAGGGTCGCTGCGGCGGCGAGCAAATGGCGGCGCGAGATGGTCATGACGGTACTCCCCTTATTGGTTGGCAGACAGGTTCACTTCACCAGGGCCAGCGAGAGCCATGGGTAGATCGAGAGCAGGACCAGGAGGACGCAGGAGATGATGAAGAAGGGCAGCGTCACCAGGAACATCTTGCCGGGCTTGGCTCCTGTCACCGCAGCGGCGACGAAGAAGCACAGGCCCACCGGCGGCGAGAGCAGGCCGAGCACGAGGTTGATCACCACGACCACACCGAAATGGCGGGGATCGATGCTGTAGACCTCGGTCGCGATCGGCAGCAGGATCGGCACCGTCATGATCAGGCCGGGAATGCCATCGATCACCGTGCCGATGACCAGCAGGATGACGTTGACCAGCAGCATGAAGGTCACCGGATCCTTGGCGATCGCCTGGATCGAGGCCGCGACGGTCTGCGGGACCTTGCCGTAGACCAGCACCCAGGAGAACACGGCGGCGGCAGCGACGAGGAACAGCACGATCGCCGAGTAGACGCCGGCGCGCAGCATCATCTGCGGCAGCTGCCCGAACTCGAGCTGCCTGGTCCAGTAGCGGCCGATCAGCAACGCCGCGACCGAACCGACGGCCGCCGCCTCCGTCGCATTGGCGAAGCCGCCGAGGATCGAGCCGACGATGACGATCGGGATCAGCAGGGTCGGGGCCGAGCTCAGCACGATCCTGACGCGCTCGCGCAGGGTCAGCTTGTCACCGGCCGGGTAGTTGTAGACGAAGCCCATGCCGGCGATGATCAGGAAGAACAGCACGGTCAGGAGCACGCCCGGCACGATGCCGGCCATCAGCATGTCGCTGACCGAGACCTGGGCCAGCACGGCATAGACCACGAACATCACCGAGGGCGGGATGATCGGGCCGAGCATGCCGCCATAGGCGGTGAGGCCGGCGGCGAAGTCCTTGTCGTAGCCCTTGCGCTCCATCTCGGGGACCATGACCTGCGCCATGATCGCGACCTGCGCCGTCGCCGAGCCGAGGATGGAGGCGACGAACATGTTGGCGAGGATGTTGACATAGGCCAGCCCGCCCTTGAGCGAGCCGACGAAGGCCATGGCGAGGTCGACGATGCGACGAGTGATGCCGCCGCCATTCATGATCTCGCCGATCAGGATGAAGAGCGGGATCGCGATCAGCCCGTAGCTGTCGACGCCGCCGAACATCTGCAACGGATAGTTCGGCAACAGCTGCATGTTGCCGGTCGCCGCCATGTAGATGAGGGCGCCGAGGCAGAGGCACAGCGCGATCGGCACGCCGGCCAGCATGATGCCGAAGAAGGCTCCAATCGTCAGCGCCATGTCAGTTCACCACCCCGTCGGCATTGGCGGCGAAGCCCGGCAGCTCCTGCTTGGCAACGAGGCCGAGATCCTCGAACAGGTTCGCCAGGGCATGCAGGGTCATCGAGAGCGCGAAGATCGGCATGATCAGGTAGATCACCCAGGTCGGCCAGTTCAGCGTCTGGGTCCGCTCGGTGTAGATGAAGTTGAAGGACTGGCCGGCATATTCCTTGGCGTCGAAGCCGGCCTGGGCGATGCCGACTGGATCGAGCCAGAGCCAGCACATCACGCCGAGCGCGATGCCGAACAGCACGACGCCGAGCGTCGCGATCACCCGGAATATCGCGGCGCCGCGCTCCGAGAAGCGCTCGGTCAGCATGGTCACAGCGAAATCGAGCCGCATGCGGGTCATCGCGGAGGCGCCGATGAAGGTGAGCCAGACCACGCTGTAAACCGCGGATTCGTCGATCCAGTAGATCGGGTAGCCGGTGTAGCGCGTGACCACGTTGAGCAGGATCAGCGCCGAGAGCAGGAACATCAGCGCCTGGATGGCGCGGTGCTCGACCCGGAGCAGGTGCACGGACAAGGCAACGATCGCCTCCGGCACGGCCATGGAGCGGCCTTTCGCCGCGACAGCTTCATTGTTCATTCTTGCCTTCCCCTTGCCGCTTTGTAGATTGTATAAAATCTACATGTCAATGGCGTTCGGCACTGCGATCCACTACGGTGCAACTCGATGTCCCCTCCCCTGAAGCACCGCACCCTCGCCTCTGCGATCGTCGACCGGCTCCGCCAGGAGATCCTCGACGGCAGTTATCCGGCCGGCTCGCAATTGCGGCAGGATGCGCTGGCGCAGGCCTATGAGGTCAGCCGCATCCCGGTGCGCGAGGCGCTGTTCCAGCTGGAGGCGGAGGGGTTCGTCCGGATCGTGCCGCATAAGGGCGCGATCGTCTCAGGACTGTCGCTGGACGAGATCAATGACGTCTTCGAGTTGCGCAAGCTCCTGGAGCCGCGCTTGCTGGCAAGCTCAGTGCCGGCATTAACGGTGGAGGATTTCGCCGCCGTCGCCGGGATGGAGGCTGCGTTCGAGCAAGCGATGACGGCTGGTGACGTCAGCCGCTGGGGGTTGCTGAACGCCGATTTCCACATGGCCCTCTATGCGCGGGCGACCCAGCCGCGCACGCTCGCGATCGTCGCGGGGCTATTGCAGACCAGCGACCGCTACACACGGCTGCAATTGCAGCGCAGCTCCTCGATCGAGCGGGCGCGGACCGAGCACAACGAGCTGATCCGACTCTGCCGCGCCGGAGCGATGCAGGAAGCCTGCCGCCTGCTCGTCGACCATATCGAGCTGGTTCGGCAGGATCTGGTCGCCTTCCTGGAGGATCGCGGGAAGGGGTAGCAAAGACTGGGCGTCCTTCTCGGGCGGAGCGGAGCGCAGACCCGAGAATCTCAGGGCGAGAAGGCGCCGGCAGGAGCCTCCTCCGGTTCGAGATGCTCGGGTCAAGCCCGAGCATGACGCCTCGTGAACCTTAGGTCAGCTTCCCTCGTGCCGCCACCGGCAGTTCGCCGACGAGCTTGTCGCCGCGCACCGTCACCAGCCGGTCGACCATGTTGACGACGACGCAGACATGGTTCGGCACCACACGCACGACCTCGCCGACATTGGGCCGCTCATTGCTGCCGGAGAGGTCGAGGAAGCCGTGCTCCTCGGCGAATTGCGCGATCCTGGCCAGCGGATATTCGAGGATATAGCCGTGGCCGTCGAGCCCGCCCTTGTCGCTGGTCAGCGTCTTCGAGCCGGAATCGAGGATGCCGCGCTCCGGCCCAGCCCGGCTGACGACCGTGGCGTAGACGGTCAGCGCACAGTCTTCCAGCTCCGCCACCCCGGCCGCGATCTGCATGCGATCGTTGAAGATCGAGGTGCCGGAGCGATGCTCGGTCGAGCCCTTGAGCTTGCCGATGTTCGGGATGTTGGGTGAGCCGCCGGTCGAGATGATGCCGGCTTCGAGGCCAGCCTCGCGCAGGCCGGCATTGGCGGTGTCGAGGAAATCCTGCGTCGCCGGCCAACCGGTCTCAGGCGGATACATCAGGAAGCCGGCGAAGGTCAGGCCCCTGGATGCAGCGATCTGTTTCGCCAGTTCGACGGCTTCGCCCGGCGTCTCGACGCCGGCGCGCTTGCGGCCGGTGTCGCACTCGACCACGACCTCGAGATTGCGCCCGGCGATCTCGGCGGCCTTGGGCAAGCCGGCGATGGTGACGGGATTGTCGGCGGCGACGATCATGCGGACGCGTCTTTGCAGCGCTCCGAGCCGGCCCAGCTTCTCCTCGCCCAGAATGTTGTAGCTGATCAGGATATCGTCGATGCCCCCATCGGCCATGACCTCGGCCTCGCCGAGCTTCTGGCAGGTGATGCCGCGCGCGCCGGCCGCGACCTGCATGCGCGCCAGCTCGGGCGATTTGTGCGTCTTGATGTGCGGACGGTTGGCGACGCCGGCGGCGTCGCAGGCGGCCTGGAGCCTGGCGATATTGGCCTCGACCTTGTCGAGGTCGATGACGACCGCGGGCGTGCCGTAGACGCGGGCGATTTCCTCTGCGAGCGCGGTCACGGCAGCACCCGGACGATGACTTCGATCTCGACGGTCATGTTGTTGGGCAGCGAGCCCATGCCGACGGCCGAGCGGGCATGGCGGCCATTGTCGCCGAGCACGGCGACGAACAGGTCCGAGCAGCCATTGATGACCTTGGGATGCTGCGAGAAGTCAGGGGCGGCATTGACCATGCCCAGCAGCTTCACGACCTCGATCTTGTCGAGCGAGCCGGCCGCCTTCTTCATCGCCGCCAGCAGGCCGAGACCGGTCTGCTTGGCGTGCTCATAGGCTTCCTCGATCGAGACATCGGCGCCGACCTTGCCGGTCGGATAGGTGCCGTCGGCACGCTTGGGACCCTGGCCGGAGAGGTAGATGAAATCACCGACACGCTTGAAGCTGACATAGGTCGCGACCGGGGTCGGGACGTCGGGCAGGGTCAGGCCCAATTCCCTGAGCTTGTCATCGGCACTCATGCGTTTCTCCCATCGTCTTTCAAATCGCGAACCAGATAGCGGGCCGCATCGTCATAGCTCGCAAGCTTGCGGGCAAGGGCTTCGTCATGCGCCTCACGAAAGCCCTGGCGACGCCAGAAGCCGGCCGAGTTGCCGACGGCGACCAGCGCCATGCGGACAAAGCCCGATGCACGAGCATGAGCCGCCAGCCGGTCGACGCATGTGGAGGCGGCGCCACCGTCGCGCGCGACCGGCAGCAGAGCAAGGTCATGAATGTAGTAAGCGTCGGCGTCATCGGGCAGCGCGCCGAGCAGGCTGTCGAGCGCCGGCACCTGTCCGAGCCGCCAGGGATGGCTCAGCACATAGCCGCCGAGCCCCTCTGCGCCCGTCAGCACGAGGCAGCCGGCAGGATGGAGTGCGAGCCGCTCGGCGAAGACCACCTCGCTTTCCGGGTAGTTCGGGTGCACCTGCGCTGCGACTGCCATCACAGTCGGCAGGTCGGTGGCGGTCATGGGGCGCCAGGAGGAGGAAATCTTTTCAGGCATGAAGTCAGCGGCTTCTCTCTACGCGTCGTCCCGGGCGACCGCAGGGAGACCCGGGACCCATTCCGGAACCTTCATCGGAAAGGCTCAGGAATGGATCCCGGATCGGCGCCGCTTCGCGGCTTGTCCGGGATGACTCGTGTTCTAGAGGCTGAAAACCGCTACGCCGCCTCGACCTTCCTGAACTTGTTGCTGCGCTTGGGGTGCCACCAGGCGCCCTTCAGCACCACGCCCTCGGAGACGATCTTGCGATCGCCGATGAGGTGCTCGCCGACGACGTCGACATAGTCGAACTTGCCTTCCTTGACCGTCAGCACGGTCGCGTCGCCGAGCGAGCCGACCTTGAGCGAACCGTATTCCGTCCGCTTCAGCGCCATCGCCGCGTTCACGGTCGAGGCCGCGATCACATTGTTCAGGCTCATGCCCATGCAGAGGAACTTCGACATGGTGGTGACCTGGTCATAGGCCGGGCCGTCGATGCAGAGCTTGTGCACGTCGGAGGAGATCACGTCCGGCTCGAAGCCGTTGGCGAGCATGGCGCGCGTCGTCTTGAACGAGAACGAGCCCTTGCCATGGCCGATGTCGAAGATGACGCCGCGCTTGCGGGCGGCGAGCACCTCGGGCTTCACCGTGCCCTGCGCCGTCGCCGGCGCATTGGGGAAGGGCCGGAACGCGTGGGTCAGCACGTCGCCCGGCCGCAGCATGCCAATCACCTCCTCATAGGATGGCGGCGGATGGTCGATATGGCACATCAGCGGCATGCCAACCTCGTTGGCGACCTGCAGCGCGATATTGAGCGGCACGGTGCCGGAGGTGCCGGAGGCGTGTAGCCCGACGCGAACCTTGATGCCGACGATCAGGTCGCGGTTCTTGTCGGCGACCTCGACGCAGTCGATCGGGTTCATCAGGCGCAGATCGCCGCTCTCGCCGACCATGACGCGATGGTCGAAGCCGTAGATGCCGGCATGCGAGACGTGGAGATAGGCGAGGATGCGCGCCTGGCTCTTCTCGATCACATGCTTGCGGAAGCCCGGCCAGTTGCCGGGCCCGGCCGAGCCGGTATCAACCGAGGTGGTGACGCCGGAGGCGCGGCAGAACTCGTCGGCGTCGATGCCGAGCGAGGTGCCGCCCCAGTAGACATGGGTGTGCAGGTCGATCAGGCCCGGCGTGACGATGTAGCCAGAGACGTCACGGATCTCCTTGGCTCCCTTCAGGTCCTTGCCGAAACCCGAGACCTTCCCGCCGGTGAAGGCGACGTCGAGGATGCCGTCATGCTTCTGCGACGGGTCGATCACCCGTCCGCCCTTGAGGATGAGATCGTGAGTCATGACTGCTCCTTGGGAAACCGGGCGGGCGGACGCTTCGCGTTCAGGCGAAGCCGCCCGTAGCGCCCTTCTGGATAACGGTAAAGACGTCGTCGAAGCGACCTCGCAGGCCGGGGATGTAGAGCTGCGAGACGGTCGGGTCCTGGATCGGAATGTAATCGGCATTGCCGTCGCGCTCGTCGGCCTCATCCGGGTCGCGATTGTAGAAGGCGGGAAGCCCGCGCCCCTTGTAGGCGTCAAGGCGGACGTCGAGCCGGGCGATGACCAGCGAACCGCAATCGCCCCATTCGTAGGGAATGGCGAAGTAGAGCTTGGCCGCATAGGCGAGCCGCGACGAGCGAATATTCTTGGCATAGCGTTGGATCGTGCGCTGGCGCTGCGCCGCCTGCTTCACCTTGACGAAAACTTCGTAGTCGGCCCACCAGCAGCCAGAAGCTGCGGCTTTCCAATCTTCGCCGAAGCGCCTCCTGTCACAGAAGCGGAAATAGTACTGCCCGACGTTGAGATGGATGCGCTGGACATGCGACATGCCGCCGTTCTGCGGCCCTTTCGCGATGCCGCGGGCGTCGTTGTTGTAGAAGGTGATGCTGGCCTGGTCGGCCGGGTTGTCAGAGACGAAGCAGGTCTTGTTGAAGGGTTCGGCGACCATGTCGGCACTCCTGTCGAGGCGCCGCATCCATCGGCTCGACGAGCGGATGCGGCTTCCGGGAGCCATTGGCCTGATCAGACGCGGTTCCAGGCTGCGCCTAGGGAATGCGGCGCATGCGCCGTCAGCACTCACGCGATCACCGCGCCCTTGCGCTCGACGATCATGCCGTAGGTTTGCGGCTCGCGATGCTTCGCGAAGTTGAAGGTCGATCTCTTGTAGCTGTTGCCGAGATCGAGATCGCAGCGGGCGACGACGAGTTCGTCCCCCTCGGTCACCGCCTGCGCCACCACCTCTCCGGTCGGGGCGATGATGCAGGAGCCGCCGATCTGGTCGACGCCGGCCTCCAATCCCGCCTTGGCGACGCCAACGACCCAGGTCGCGTTCTGATAGGCGCCGGCCTGCATGACGAGCTGGTTGTGGAAATTGCCGAGCCGGTCGTGCGCCGGCGCCGGCGGGTTGTGCTTGGGCGTGTTGTAGCCGAGCACGATCATCTCAACGCCTTGCAGCCCCATGACGCGATAGCTCTCGGGCCAGCGCCGGTCGTTGCAGATCATCATGCCGAGCCGGCCGCCCATGGTCTCCCAGACAGGCCAGCCGAGATTGCCGGTCTCGAAATAGCGCTTCTCGAGATTCTGGAAGACGGCGTCGGGGCGGTGCTCAGGATGCCCCGGCAGATGGATCTTGCGGTATTTGCCGACGATCTTGCCGGACTTGTCGACGATGATCGCGGTGTTGAAGCGGCGCTTGCGGCCGTCCTCGAAGGCCAGTTCCGGATAGCCGAGATGGAAGCCGATGCCGAGCCGCTCGGCTTCGGCGAAGAGCGGCGCCGTCTCGTTCGAGGGCATCGCGCTCTCGAAATAACTGTCGATCTCGGCTTCGTCCTCCATCCACCAATGCGGGAAGAAGGCGGTCAGCGCTGCCTCCGGATAGACGACGAGGTCGCAGCCATTCGACTTCGCCTGACGCATCAGCTCGATCATCCGGGCAACGGCGGAGCTGCGGCTCTCCTCGCGCTGGATCGGCCCGAGCTGGGCTGCGCCGACGGTCAGGATACGAGGCATCGGAAGGCTCCTGCTGTGCTTGTTCGTTGCTCGAGGATGCTGCCGGAGGCGAACACCGCTATCCCTGTGCGCCATTGCGCAGTTGCCCTTACGGCAATACCGTCTGGCGTTCCCTCTAGGCTCGGTCCGGAACCGCCGGCCGCGGCTGCCGGGGCAGCATCGAGCTGCGGGTCAAGGCCATGGCCACGTTCAATGTCGTCCGCTTCCGCATCAAGCCCGGGCGCGAGGCCGAATTCCTCGACGCCCATCGCCAGGGCAAGGCCAACTGGCCGGGCCTCGCGCGGGGCCACATCATCAAGACCGGCGACCATTCTTATTGCCTGATCGGCGAATGGGAGGACCTCGCCGCCTTGAAGGGCGCCCGCGACCAGATGATCGCGACGCTGGGCAGCTTCCGCGACACGCTCGAGGACCTTGGCGGTGGCCTCGGCGTCACCGACGCGGTGTCCGGGGACGCCGTTCTCGACCTGCGGGCCTAGCGCCCGGCCATCAGCGCCATCACCGAAGGCGACAATGGGACCGAGCGAGCGAATCGGCCGGCCAGCGGGCCAATTCGACGAACGGATCGGGCTTCGTGCTTGCCCGATAGCCACACATGCCATGACGTCGAACGCCTTCAGATGCTTTTGGCCAGCCTGGGATCGAGCGAGTCGCGCAGGCCGTCGCCGAGCAGGTTCACGGCGAGCACGGTGATCGACAGGAACAGCGCCGGGAAGAAGACGATGTGCGGCCGAACCTGCCAGAGTGCCCTGCCCTCGGCCATGATGTTGCCCCAGGACGGGGTCGCCGGCGGCACGCCCGCGCCGATGAAGGACAGGATCGCCTCGATGATCATCGCGCTGGCGCAGATATAGGTCGCCTGCACCGTCATCGGCGCGATCGTGTTGGGCAGGATGTGCTTGATGATGATGCGCGGCACGCGGGCGCCGTTCGAGATCGCAGCCTCGACATAGGGCTGCTCACGCAACGAGAGCACGACTGATCGCACCAGGCGGGCAACACGCGGGATCTCGGCGATGGTGATGGCGAGGATGACGTTGCCGACCGAGCCGCGCGTCAGCGCCATCAGGGCGATGGCGAGCAGGATCGGCGGGATCGACATCATGCCGTCGATGACGCGCATGACGATGCCGTCGGCCCAGCGCACGAAGCCGGAGAACAGCCCGATCGCGAGCCCCACGACCGAGGCCAGGATCGCGACCGAGAAGCCGACGATCAGCGAGACGCGGGCGCCGTAGACGACGCGCGAATAGATGTCGCGGCCGAGCATGTCGGTGCCGAACCAGTACAGTTCGGACGGTACGCGGGTGCGCCGCGCCGTCGAGATCGCCGTCGGATCGACGGTAAAGAGCAGCGGCGCGAAGACGGCGATGAAGATCATCGTCAGCAGCAGGAAGCCGCCGATCGCGACCGAAGGGTGCTTGCGCAGATAAGAGCGCCTGGGCGGCTTGACGCCCGCGCCGATGTCATCCGCCAGGGGCAGTGGAGCAGCTGGAGCGGTCAATAGCGTATCCTCGGATCGACGAGGGTGTAGATCAGGTCGACGGCCAGGTTCACCAGCACGTAGACGAACGAGAAGATCAGCACGACGCCCTGGATGACCGGATAGTCGCGCCGCAGGATCGCATCGAGCGTCAGCCGGCCGAGACCGGGAATGGCGAAGACGCTCTCGGTGACGACGGCGCCACCGATCAGCAGCGCGACGCCGATGCCGATGATGGTGACGACCGGCACCGCCGCGTTCTTCAGCGAATGCAGGAAGAGCACGTCACGGTTGCCGACGCCCTTGGCCTGGGCGGTGCGGACATAGTCCTGCTGCAGCACCTCGAGCATGGTCGCGCGGGTGATGCGCGCGATGAGCGCGATATACACCGTGCCCAGCGTGATCGAGGGCAGGATCAGGTTCTTGAACCAGGGCCAGATGCCCTGCGCGATCGGCGTGTAGCCCTGCACCGGCACCCAGTCGAGCTTGAGCGCGAAGACATAGGCGAGCAGGTAGCCGATCACGAAGACCGGCACCGAGAAGCCGAACACCGCAAAGCCGACCACGGCACGGTCGACCCAGGTGCCGGCCTTCCAGGCCGCGATGACGCCGAGCGGCACGGCGATCGAAACCGCCAGGATCAGCGTCAGCACCATCAGCGACAAGGTCGGCTCGATGCGCTGGCCGATCAATTGCGTCACCGGCAGCGAGGTGAAGATCGAGGTGCCGAGATCGCCCTGCAGCACCCGGAAGAACCATTCGCCGAAGCGGACCAGATAGGGTCGGTCGAGGCCCAGGCTGGCGCGGATGCGCTCGACGTCGGCGGGTGAGGCCTGGTCGCCGGCGATCACGGCCGCCGGATCGCCTGGCGCGATGTAGAGGAGCGAGAAGACGAACAGCGCCACGAATGCCATGACGGGGATCGTCGAGATAATGCGTCTGACGATGAAAGCGAGCATCGAACCCCTGAGTTGCCGCTGCTGGCGCCGGACTTGTTGGGATCGCGACCCCGAAAAGTCCGGCGGCTTGATTGGAGCCGCGCCCCGGGGTCAGCCGGGCCGCAGGCTTGCTCGGTCTCAGGCCTTGGACACGCCCCAGAAGAAGGGCAGCGGGCCGCTGGTCACGCCGGTGACGTTCTTCCGCCAAGCCTGGTAACCGAGATAGAAGCCGGTCGGCGCATAGACGACGTTCTCGACGGCGGCCTTGTTGAGGCGGTCCATCGCCGCCTTCTCCTCGGCCATGTCCTTGGCGTTGAACCAGTTGGTGACCTCGGTCTCGACCGCCGGCACGTCCGGCCAGCCGAACCAGGCCTTTTCGCCATTCGCCCGAATCGCCGTGTAGGAGGACGGGTTGAGGCAGTCTGCACCGGCATGCCAGGTGTGGAACATGCTCCAGCCGCCCTGGCTCGGCGGGGTCTTCTGGGCGCGGCGCGCGCCGACCGTGCCCCAGTCGGTGGCGACGAAGTCGACCTTCAGGCCGATGCTCTTGAGCAGCTCGGCCGTGACGTCGCCCATCGCCTTGGTCGCCGACATGTCCTGCGCCACGACGCAGATCACCGGCTCGCCATTATAGCCGGACTCGGCGATGAGCTTCTTGGCGGCCGCGACATTCTTCATCTTCAGCATGTCGCCGCCCGCCTCGGTATAGAGCGGCGTGCCGGGCGTGAAGAAGCCAGGCAGCGGCCTCCAGAGCTTGTCGTCGTCGCCGACGATCGAGCGCATGAAGTCTTCCTGGTTCATCGCCGTCAGCACCGCCTGGCGCACCTTCAGATTGTTGAAGGGCGGATGCAGGTGGTTCATGCGGAAGGCGCCGATATTGCCGAGCGGGTCGCCGATATCGACGTTGATGTCCTTGTGGCCCTTGAGCACCGGCACGAGGTCGGAGAGCGGGGTCTCCCACCAGTCGACCTCGCCGCTCTGCAGCGCCGCGGCTGCGGTCGCCGCGTCCGGGATGATCACCCATTCGACGCGGTCGACCAGGATATTCTTGCCGCCGGCGAGCCAATCGGCCTTCTCGGAGCGCGGCACATAGTCGGCGAATTTCTCGAAGACGGCCTTGGCGCCCGGCACCCATTCATTGCGGGCAAACTTCATCGGCCCGGAGCCGACATATTCCGTGATCTGCGTGAACGGATCAGTCTTGGCGATGCGCTCGGGCATGATGAAGGAGCACGGCGCGTTGTTCTTGGCGAGCGCCAGCAGCATCTTCGGGAAGGGCTGCTTGAGCTTCCATGTCCAGGTGCGGTCGTCGACGGCGGAGAGCTCGTTCTCGATCGCCTTGATCATCAGACCCATCGGATCGCGGGCCTGCCAGCGCTTGAGGCTCTGCACCACGTCCTTGGCGAGCACCGGCGTGCCGTCATGGAATTTGAGGCCGGAACGCAGCTTGAAGGTCCAGGTCAGGCCGTCGGAGGAGACCTCCTCGCCCTCGACCATCTGGCGCTGCGGCTGGAACTTCGAATCGATGCCGTAGAGCGTGTCCCAGACCAATGCCGCGGCATTGCGGACGACGTATTGCGTCCCCCAGATCGGGTCGAAATTGGCGAGGTTGGCCTGCGGCACGAAGCGCAGCGTCTTGGCTGCCGCGCCCTGCGAGAGCGCCGGCATGGCGAGGCCGCCGGTTGCTGCCAGAACGCCGGTCCCGGCGGCGGTCTTCAGAAAATTCCTGCGGTCCATCTTGTACTCTCCCCTGAAGCGGCGGCGGCCTCTGATCGGGCGACCTTGCCTAGAGTGTGGGCAGAAAAATCTGCACCTGACAACACGCTTGACGGGTCGCTACGACAAGAATTGGCCCTGCAGGGTTCGTGCCAGACGGAACCGGTTTGCGGCTCACGACATCGTTTGCAAGCAAACGACACGCAAAGCCGGGGGGCCGGCGCAGAAAATTGCGCCGATCCGCTTAAATCGATTTGATCGGCGCATCGACACGCGCGAAAGGACGCGCAGACTCGAAAGATACAGCCGCCTGCATGACGAGCGCATCATTGCCGAAGGCCCCGACGATCTGCAGGCTCGCCGGCAATCCGGCCGAGGTCAGCCCACAGGGCACGGCGGCGGCCGGCTGCTGGGTGATGTTGAAGGGGTAGGTCAGCGGCGTCCAGCGCGTCCAGTCCTCGCCATAGCCGCCATGCTCGGGCGTGTTCCTGCCGACCGCGAAGGCCGGCAGCGGCAGCGTCGGCGTCAGCAGGAGATCGAACCGCTCATGGAACTGCGCCATCTGATAGGCGAGCGCATTGCGCTGATATAGCAGGGCATCGACGTAAGTGGCGCTCTCGATCCGCTCGCCCATCTCGGCGACAGCAACGAGGCCGGGGTCCATCTGCGCACGCCCGGTTGCATCGGTGCTGCGCAGGGCCAAAGCCGCGCCGGCCGACCAGAGCGTCATCAGCGTTTCGATCGGATCGTCGAAGCCAGGGTCGACCTCCTCGACGGTCGCGCCCAGTTCGCGGAAGGTCAGCGCCGCCGCATGCGTCAGCGCTGCGATCTCGGGATCGACCAGCGCGTCACCGCCGAGACGGGGCGACCAGGCGATGCGCAGGCCGCGCACGCCGCGATCGAGCCCAGCGGTGAAATCGGGCGGGGCATCCTTGAAAGCGGTCATGTCGCGCGCATCGGGCCGGCCAATCGCATTCATCGCGAGGGCGGAATCGCGCACGGTGCGGGTCAACGGGCCGAGATGGGCGAGGAAGCCCATCACCGAGGCGGGCCAGGCCGGCACGCGGCCATAGGTCGGCTTGAGACCGAAGACGCCGCAAAAGGCGGCCGGAATGCGCACCGAGCCGGCGCCGTCGGTGCCGAGATGGATGCAGCCGAGATTGAGCGCTGCGGCCACCGCCGCGCCCGAGGAGGAGCCGCCCGGACCGGTCGAGACGTCCCAGGGATTGCGGGTGATGCCGGAGAAAGGCGAATCGCCGACGCCCTTCCAGCCATATTCCGGCATGGACGTCTTGCCGAGGAAGACGCAGCCGGCCTCGCGCAGCCGCGCCGTCGCCGGCGCGTCCTGCTGGAACGGCGCATCGGAAGCCAGCGCCGAGCCGCGTCGCATCGGCCAGCCGGCGACGCCGAGATTGTCCTTGATCGTCACCGGCACGCCGTCGAGCGGGCCGAGCGCCTCGCCCTTCAGCCAGCGGCCCTCCGCAGCTTGCGCCATGGCGAGCGTTACGGGCTCATCTCGGGCGACGAAGGCATTCACCTCCGGCTCGAAGCGCTCAATGCGGGCGAGCGCGTCCCTGGCGACCTCGACTGGCGAGAGCTCGCGCGCGGCATAGAGGTCGCCGAGTTCGGCGGCGGAGAGGGAGGCGATGCTGGTCATTGATCTACCCCGTCAGGCGTTGGCGGCGCGCCAGGCGGCGCTGAGCAGGACGTTGGCGCCGGCGACCATGTCGTCGTCGCTGCTGAGCTCGGCCGGGTTGTGCGAGAGCCCACCGATCGAGGGGATGAACACCATCGCGGTCGGGCAGAGCCGCGACATCATCTGCGCATCGTGACCGGCCCCCGAGATCATCCGGCGGATCGGCAGGCCGAACTCGGCGGCGCTCGCCTCGACGCTGGCGATCAGCTCCTCGGCGAAGGGCGTCGCCGGGAAGCGGGCGAGATCGCGGAAGCTGATGGCGATGTCGTCGCGGGCCGACAATTCGGCGCAGAACTTGCGGACGGCAGCCTCGGCCTCGGCCAGCGGCGCATCGAGCGGGTTGCGCAGATCGAGCGTCATCACGACGGTCTCGGGCACGACGTTGACGTTGCCGGGCCAGGTGCGGATCACGCCTGAATTGGCGAGCTGGCCCGGGATCGTCTTGGTCAGTTCGTTGGCGAAGATATTGATACGGGCAGCGGCGAGGCCGGGATCCTTGCGATAGCGCATCGGCGTGGTGCCGGCATGGCTCGGCCGGCCCGTCAACGTCAGCTCGAGCCAGCAGATCCCCTGGATGCCGGTGACGGCGCCGAGGCCACCGCCCTCGCTCTCCAGAATCGGCCCCTGCTCGATATGCAGTTCGAGATAGGCATGCGCCGGCAGGAAGCCGGGCTGCTCCGGCCCGTGATAGCCGATGCGGTTCAGCTCCCTGCCGAGCACGGCGCCGTCGGCGTCCTTCTCGGCATGGGCGGCAGCGACGCTCATCCCGCCGGCCCAGACATAGGAGCCGAGCATGTCGGGATGGAAGCGCGCGCCCTCCTCATTGGTGAAGGCGATCACCGCCATGTCGCGCTTGGGCGTCACGCCGGCATCGCGCAAGGCCGCCAGCACCTCGACGCCGCCGATCACGCCGAGCGCGCCATCGAAGCGACCGCCGGTGCCGACCGTATCGATATGCGAGCCCATGATCACCGCCGGCCCGTCCTCCTGGCCCTTGAGGATGCCGACGATATTGCCGATCGCATCGACGCGGACATCGAGGCCGAGCGCCTTCAGTTCACCGACCAGCCAGCCCCGCCCCTGCTTGTCTTCATCCGTCAACGCAAGGCGCCGGCAGCCGCCTTCCGGCGTCGCCCCGATCTTCGACAGGGCCGCCAGCCGCGAGAGCAGGCGCTCCCCGTCGATCCGCAGATTGGTGCTCATCGCGTCGGCTCTCCATAGGCGCCCGTTCAGGCCCCCAGCAGGCCGGAACGGGCGCTCGCGCGCAAGAGGCAGATTGGGCGGCACGACGCGGGCCGGCAGCGCGCCACGCGCAGGGCGCGGTCCAGCCCGGCGCGCCGAGGACTTTGAAGGAGCACTCTGCCCAGATAAAAGGCAGCCATCATGTCGCAGATTGCCCTGCCCTACCGCTCGGGGAGCCCCTGGCTCACCGAGGTCAAAGCCATGCTGGCGCTGAGCTGGCCGATGGTGCTGACCAATGTCGCCCAGACGGCGATGACGGCGACCGACGTGATCATGATGGGCCATCTCGGCCCCGACTCGCTGGCCGCCGGCGCGCTCGCCTCCAATCTCTACATGGCCTTCCTGATCTTCGGCATCGGTGTGATGGCCGCCGTCGCACCGATGGTCGCGATCGAGCTTGGGCGGAACCGGCATTCGGTCCGCGACGTGCGCCGCACCGTGCGCCAGGGCTTCTGGGTGGCGGCGACCATGGCCGGCCCGATGTGGCTCTGCCTCTGGCAAGCCGAGGCGATCCTGACGGCGATGGGCCAGAATCCGGCGCTGGCGAAAGCTGCCGCTTCCTATCTGCACACACTGCAGTGGGGGCTCCTGCCCTTCTACTTCTATCTTGCCTTGCGCGGATTCCTCGCAGCGCTGCAGCGGCCGTTCTGGGTCTTCGTGACCGTGCTCTTTGCGGTCGGCTTCAACGCCTTCGCCAACTGGGTGCTGATGTTCGGGCGGCTCGGCTTCCCGGCATTCGGGCTGCCCGGTTCGGGAATGGCGACGGCGCTGGCCTCGACCCTGATGTTCGCCGGCCTCGCGCTGGTGGTCTCACTCGACCGGCGCTTTCGGCGCTATCATCTGTTCGGCCGGTTCTGGCGGGCGGATTGGAGCCGTTATCGCGCCTTCTGGCGGATGGGCCTGCCGATCGGCACCACGGTCGGCTTCGAGGTCTGGATCTTCAACGGCGCTGCCTTCCTGATGGGACTGCTCGGCCCGACCTCGCTCGCCGCCCATGCGATCGCGATCCAGATCGCCTCACTGTGCTTCATGGTGCCAATGGGCATTGGCCAGGCCGGAACCGTCAGGGTCGGGCGCGCCTTTGGCGCCGGCGACAGCGCGGGCATCACCCGGGCCGGCGCGACGGCGCTCGTGCTCGCGACCGCCTTCATGTGCTTCACCGCCCTGCTGATGTTGCTGATCCCGCATTGGCTGGTCGTGCCATTCCTCGACGCCGGCAAGCCGCGCGCCGCCGAGGTGGCAGAGCTCGCCATGGTGTTCCTGTTCTATGCGGCGATCTTCCAGATCGTCGACGGCATCCAGGTGGTCGGGGTCTCGATCCTGCGCGGCCTGCGCGACACGCGCATGCCGATGTTGTTCGCCGGCCTCGGCTATTGGGGCATCGGCCTGCCGCTCTCGGCAGCGCTGGGCTTCCTGACACCGCTCGCCGGCGTCGGCATCTGGATCGGACTCGCGACCGGCCTTGCTATTGTCGCCGCCCTGATGCTGGCCCGCTGGTTCGCCCGCGAGCGGCTCGGCCTGATGAGGTCGGCCGGCCAGCCGGCCTCGTAGCGACGCTGCGACGGCGAAGTAGCGATTCATTAACTCCAGGTTGCATTTTCGCGCATCTTGGCGGACACTTCCTGCGACGATCCCTCATGCTGCCGCGCTGAAAAGGGACGAGTCGTGACGCCGCAAGATATCGCGCTGATCCGGTCGAACTTTGCGCAACTGCACCGGCGCAAGATCGAGACGGCCTGCCTCTTCTATGAGCGGCTCTTCACCACGATGCCCAACACGCGCGCGCTGTTCAAGACCAACATCGAGGCGCAAGCGGCGAAGCTGATCGAAACGCTGACGGTCGCGCTCGCCATGTTGAACGACCCGACGGGACTCAACGCCCTGCTGGCGCGGCTCGGCGAGCGCCACAGCGGCTACGGTGTCCGGCCGGCGCATTACGAGGCCGTTCGCGGTGCCCTGCTCTGGACGCTGGAGACCGCGTTGGGAGATGCTTTCACGGCGCAGGCGCGAGCGGCCTGGAGCGAGCTCTACGACCAGATGGCGGCGACCATGCTCGCCGCCGCTGCACCGAGCCAGCGCTCGGCCTGATCTGCCGCCGTCAGCGCGCCGCCTAGAGCAGTTCCGCAATTCTCCGAACCGCGGAGCTGCTCTAGGTCTTTGTCTTATCGCATTTTCTTCACGCGAACCGGTGCCCACTTCGCTTGAAAATGCTCTAGAACTCCTCCCATCCTGTGTCATTTGCGCGCCCGTTTGCGGCCTTGCGGGTCTGGGCTGGAGCGCGCTGGGGCGCGGCGGCCTTGCTTTGGGCGAAGGCGGCCTCGGCGAGCTGGCGCAGCCGCTCCGGCTCGGGCGCCTGGCCGCTGCTGCGATCGGCCGCGCCGGCAGCATGCGGTGCGGTGCCCGCGGATCGTGCGGGCACGCGCATCGCAGGCATCGCAGCAGATCTGGCAGCCGGGCGCGTCCCGGGGCCGGCGAAGGCCGGCGCGGGCGCCATGGCGAGTTTCGCCCCGCTGCCGGTGCGGAAGCTCGCCACCAGCGTGTTGAGCTCGCCGATCCGGCCCGACAGCGCCCCGGCCGAGGCGGCGCTCTGTTCGGCCAGCGCCGCATTGGCCTGCGTCATCTCGTCGAGATGGGCGACCGCCTGGCTCATCTCCTCGATGCCGTTGGCCTGCTCGCCCGCCGCCGCCGAGATCTCCTGGATCGTACCGGTGACCTTCTGCGAGGCCGCCAGGATCGTCTCCAACGACTCGCCGGCCCGGCGCACCAGCTTCACCCCGGCCTCGACCTCGGCATTGGACGAGGAGATCAGCCCGGAAATGTCCTTGGCAGCCTCGCCCGAGCGCTGCGCCAGGGTGCGCACTTCCGAAGCGACGACCGCGAAGCCCTTGCCGGCATCGCCCGCCCGCGCCGCTTCGACCGCGGCGTTGAGGGCAAGCAGATTGGTCTGGAAGGCGATGCCATCGATGACCGAGACGATCTCGGAGATCTTCTTTGAGGCGTCCTCGATCCGCGCCATGGCGCTGACTGCCTCGCCGGCGATGGCGCCGCCGTCCTGCGCTGCCTTCATCGCCTCCTCGGCCACTGCCGCCGCCTGGCGCGCGCCTTGAGCCGAAGCCTTCACCGAGGCCGCCAGCTCTTCGGTCGTCGCTGCGGTCTCCTCGAGCGAGGAGGCCTGCTCCTCGGTGCGCTTCGACAGGTCGTCTGCGCCCATATTGATCTCGCGGGCGGCGATGCCGACATCCGACGCCGTCACCTGGATGGTCGAGACCGTCTCGGAGAGGCGGGCGATCGTCTCGTTGACCGCATCCTTGAGCTCGGCGAAGCGGCCGCGATAGGCCGTCGGCACCTGGCGGGTGAGATCGCCCGCGGCGAGCGCCTGCAGGACGTCGACGAACTCGGTGGTGGCGCCGTCGACCACGGCATTGATCTCGTTGATGCCGGCGACCAGCTTCTGCATCTGCTCGTCGGCATCGTCGATCTGCAGCCGCGCCGAGAAATCGCCCGCCGCCGCTGCCGCGACCACCTCGCCGACATCCGACACCACAACCGACATCGCGTCGGCGGAGCGAATTCGGTCCGCCGCGGCAGCCCGCTCCTGCTCCTGCAGCAGCGCGACTTGCTCGGTGCTCTGACGCAGGACCGCCACGGCCCGCGCCATGTCGCCGACCTCGTCCTGCCGCTTGGTATGCGGCACCGCGATCGCGGTCTCGCCGGCGGTGAGACGGCTCATGCTCGCGCTGAGATCGAGCAGCGGACGCGTGATCGAACGTTGTGCGAACAGAAGCGCTGCCGCGACCGAGGCCAGCAAGGCGGCAAACAGCACTGACGGGAGAATCCACTGCACCTGGCGTGTGAAGGCCGCCGCCTCGTCGGAGAGCCGGTTCCCGACCTCCTCGTTGCGCTTGCCGAAGGCGACGAGCTGGTCGTTCAGCGCCTTGCGGTTGGCGCGGTTCTCGTCGTTGTTGCCCTGCTGGTTGGCGGCCGCGGTCGAAACCTCGCGACCGAGGCGAATCAACTCACCACGGAAGGTGATGAATTCCTCGACCGACTTCTGCAGCTTGAGCGCAGTCTCACGCTCCTGCGCCGGCACCAGCGCCACCAGATCGGCGGCGAGCTTACGCATCACCGGGAAGCGCGCCTCTTTCGGCTTGGCGAAGGCCTCAGCCTCCTTGGCGTCCTTCGACATGTAGATGCCGCGGGAATCCATCACCACGGCGAAGACCTGCGTGTTGAGCCGCTCGGTCAGCAATGCGATCTCGCCCTGAACGTCGGAACGCGCGTTGAGGTCACCGGAACGTGACAGTGCGTAGAGGCTCAGGACTGCGGAAAGGATCGCACCGGCGGCGACGATCCCCAGCATCGCCAACACCTTGAAGCGGATCGATTTCATATGCTTGCTCGTACTCTTTTGCGCAGTCGAAGTCTGACCGGCACTTAAACGTTCGGCATGACCCGGCACCGAAGCCCACAAGGCTTAAAAAGCTTTGCCGGTAGTGGTTAAAAGCCGTTTAAGACAGCCCAGTTTCCCTTGGGAAACTGATGCAAAACACGGCAACTCCTCGCCTTTCAGCTGCATGCATGAGCATTTACCTACACAGGGTGGCGGCCCCTTCGACATGCAAGGACGGCATGTCGCACTGTGGCATTCCAGCCACGCTCTGCGTCGACCACAATTTCGCCACATGCTGTTCACCCCGGCGCCACGCGAGACCGTGAATTGAAAAGGGCCAGCCGGCGGGAATTCACTGGAACTTGTCGGCAATTCACCTGTTGTCGCTGCCAGCCGCTGCCAATCCAAGAGCCGAGTCATGTCCGCCCATCTGCCCGACACCGCCGCCGCCTGCTCCCGCCGCCGCTTCCTGACGATGGTCTCGGCCTTCGTCCCCGTCGGCCTCGCCGGCTGTGTCAGCGGCCCGCAGCAGCCCTACGAAGCCCGGACGCCGGTTCACCAGAACGCCGCCTTCCTGTCGATGTATGACGAGCGGCCCGACGAGCGGCATCCGCTGCCGGCGACCGATATCGACGAGGTCGACACGCGCTTCCTGCGCCAGGAAGTCGACTATCGGACCCCCGAGCGGCCCGGCACGATCGTGGTCGACACCTCGGCCCGCTATCTCTACCTGGTCCGCGAGAACGGTCGCGCCATCCGCTACGGCATCGGCGTCGGCAAGCAGGGCATGTCCTGGCGCGGTCGCGCCACCGTCGCCCGCAAGGCCGAGTGGCCGCGCTGGACGCCGACCGCTGCGATGGTCGCCCGCGAGCCGGAGCGGAACGCCCGCTGGGCCGGCGGCATGGCCGGCGGCATCGAGAACCCGCTCGGCGCGCGCGCGCTCTATCTCTACCAGGGCAGCCAGGACACGCTGTACCGGATTCACGGCACCAGCGAGCCCTGGTCGATTGGCAAGGCCGTGTCGTCGGGCTGCATCCGGCTGTTCAACCAGGACATCATCGACCTCCACAGCCGCGTCCCGACCGGGACCCCGGTGGTCGTGCTGAACCGCAATCCGACCTCCGAGCCGCAGATCGACGAAACTGACGCGCCTCTGCCGCCGGACGATATCTGAGGTTGCTGCCGGACCAGCCGGCTCGTTTCGAAAAAGGGCGGCTCGCAGCCGCCCTTTTTCATGTCGCCGCGGCACCGTCACGGTCCCTTCGCCAGATTGGGCTACTCCTCCAGCCCCGTGCGGCTGCGATTTGCCTCGACGCGGTTTTGCGCTACGCCCAGCCGGTCGGCAGCCCGCCGACGAGACGATGAGACCGCCAGATGCGCGTGACGATGATCGGTTCAGGCTATGTCGGCCTGGTCTCTGGAGCCTGCTTCGCCGATTTCGGCCATGAGGTGACCTGCGTCGATACCGATGCCGGCAAGATCGCTGCCCTGAAGCGCGGCGAGATCCCGATCTACGAACCCGGCCTCGACGACCTCGTCGCCAACAATGTCCGTGCCGGGCGGCTCTCCTTCACCACCGAGCTCGCCGGACCGGTCGCGGCGGCCGATGCCGTCTTCATCGCGGTCGGCACGCCCTCGCGCCGCGGCGACGGCCATGCCGACCTGTCCTATGTCCACCAGGCGGCGCGCGACGTCGTCGCCGCGATCGACGGCTTCACGGTCGTCGTCACCAAGTCGACCGTGCCGGTCGGCACCGGAGACGAGGTCGAGCGGATCATGCGCGAGACCCGGCCCGATGCCGATTTCGCCGTGGTCTCCAATCCGGAATTCCTGCGCGAAGGCGCCGCGATCGCCGACTTCAAGCGCCCGGACCGGATCGTGATCGGAACCGAGGACGATCGCGCCCGCAAGGTGATGGAGGATATCTATCGGCCGCTTTATCTCAATGCGGCGCCGCTCCTGTTCACCGCACGGCGGACCTCCGAGCTGATCAAATACGCCGGCAACGCCTTCCTCGCGACCAAGATCACCTTCATCAACGAGATGGCGGACCTGTGCGAGCGGGTCGGCGCCAATGTCCAGGAGGTGGCGCGCGGCATCGGCCTCGACAACCGCATCGGCGGCAAGTTCCTGCATGCCGGCCCCGGCTATGGCGGCTCCTGCTTCCCGAAGGATACGCTCGCGCTGATCAAGACTGCGCAGGACATGGAAAGCCCCTTGCGCCTGGTCGAGACGGTGGTCGCGGTCAACGACCAGCGCAAGCGCGCGATGGCGCGCAAGGTCATCGCCGCCTGCGGCGGCTCGGTCCGGGCCAAGCGCATCGCCATCCTCGGCCTCGCCTTCAAGCCGAACACCGACGACATGCGCGAGGCGCCTTCGCTCGCGATCGTGACGGCGCTGCTCGACGCCGGTGCCGAGATCGTCGCCTATGACCCCGAGGCGATGGCGAGCGCCAGGACGCTGATGCCCGAGATCGCCTACGCACCCGACGCCTATTCCTGCCTCAACGGAGCGGATGCGCTGGTGATCGTCACGGAATGGGACGCCTTCCGCGCCCTCGACCTCGACCGGGTCAAGGCGGCACTGCGGCATCCCGTCGTCATCGACCTGCGCAACATCTACCGCTCCAGCGAGATGCACGAACGCGGCTTCACCTATGTCAATGTCGGCAACGCCTGAAGCGCTTTCCCTGACGACGCGACAGAAAGGCGCCGGACCGTCGCCTTGATAGCGTCATAAGCCGTCACCACCTTTCGGGGCGACAGGGCGACCGCCCTGTCCAACATGAGAGGAGATGACGATGACGCCGCAAGAACGCGACGTGATCGCCGGGATTTTCGATCGCCTGCGTCAGGCGGCCAACCAGCCCCGCGACCCCGAGGCTGAACGCTTCATCGCCGACAGGCTGCGCGAGCAGCCCTATGCAGTCTATGCGATGGCGCAATCGGTCTATGTGCAGGAGCAGGCGCTCACCAGCCTGCAGGGCCAGATCGAGCAGTTGCAGGCCGAGGTCGAGCAGTTGCGCAACCAGCCGCCCGCGCCGGCCCCTGCCCCGGCGCAGCAGTCCGGCGGCTTCCTGTCGGGCATCTTCGGCGGCGGCGCGAGCCAGCCGGCCCGCTCCGGCTCGGTGCCATCCTTCCCGCAGCGCGCCGCGCCGCAACCGGCTTCGCCGCCCTGGGGCAGCCAGGCTGCAGCGCCGCAGCAGGGAATGGCCTCGCAGCAAGGCATGGGCGCGGCCCCGGCCCCCGGTTCGTGGCAGAACCAGGCGCCGCAGCAGCCTCCGGCCCGGGGCGGCGGCTTCATGGCGAGTGCGCTGACGACGGCAGCCGGCGTCGCCGGCGGCATGGTCGCCGGCAACATGCTGATGAACGCGCTCGGCGGCAACAAGAGCGCGGCGAGCGCGAGCGAGGCCAAGCCGGCTGAGGCCAGCACCGCCCAGAACAAGGACGCCTCGCAGAACAGCGACGCGGCGAAGGATACGCAGACGGCCGCCGACCAGCAGCCGACGGCGGAGCCGCAACAGGCCTATCAGGAGCCGACCTACCAGGACGCCAATTATGACGACGGTAGCTATGACGACGGCTCGGGCGGCGGCGACGACGACTGGACCTGAGCGCCGCACCACCCCCCTGAAACGACGAGGCCCGCCTGGCGACAGGCGGGCCTTTTCGTTTGAAGGAAGGGCCGGCGAGGTGACGGTAACGGTCGAACCCTCAGGCCATCGTCTCCGCGGCGAATACCTTTTGAACGATCTGCCAACGCCCGTTGAGGTAGAAGCACGACAGCAGGTCGGTCATTTCGCGAGGCGGAATCCGCACACGCAGCTTGAGCAGCGCCATGTCGCGAGTCACGGCGATGGAGAGGATCTGGTCAGCGCGCACGCTGCCCGCATCCCGCGGAGACGTCATGCTCCGGACCATATCGAGCCAGGCGGCAACAGGAGTGACCACTACGCTGTTGCCATCACCGCGCCGGGTGACAAAGGCGGCAGGGTCGAAGATGGTCGCAAAATTGTCGGCATCCATCGCATAGACAGCGTCGAAATAGGTTTTCGCCAAAGCGACCAGCTCATCTATATTTCCTGCCGAGGGCATAACTTGTGACGTCATTATGATTTCCTTCAACTTCAGTATCCAACAAAGTATAAATATGAGCGGTGGATTTTTTAATATGCACACTCTAATCAGCCTTATAAGCTGAGCTAAGCAATCGAGACGATCATGAACCCGTCCCTTTTGTCTGCCGGAGACTTCAACCAGCTCCGAGCCTTCGTGGCGGTCGCCGGCTCGCTGAACTTCAGCCGGGCGGCCGAAAGGCTCGGAGTATCATCCTCGGCGCTGAGCCAAATGGTCCGCGCGCTTGAGGAGCGGGTCGGAGTCAGCCTGTTCAACCGCACCACCCGCAGCGTCTCCCTGACCGAGGCGGGGGCCAAGCTGTTCGAACGGGTGCAGCCCGCCGTCGAGGAGCTGGCGGAGGCGCTGGGCGAGACCCGTGAGCGCCGCGCCCACCCCGCCGGCACCGTGCGGATGCACTGCTTTCGGGCGGCGGCGGACCTCCACCTGACCCCGATCCTGCGTGCCTTCAGCGACGCCTATCCGCAGGTCGTGCTCGACGTCACCCTCGACGACGCCGTCGTGAACATCGTGGCGGAGGGCTACGACGTCGCCATCCGGCTCGGAGAGGTAATCGACAAGGACCTCATCGCCGTGAAGCTCGGCCCGGAGTTGTGCCAGATCGCAGTGGCCTCGCCCGACTATCTCGCCCGGCACGGGACACCGGCCCATCCGCGCGATCTGCTCGCCCATCGCTGCATCGGCTGGCGCTGGCCGGGCCAGAAGACGCCGTACAAATGGGAGTTCATGGAAAACGGCAAATGGTTCGAGGTCGCCGTCGATGGCCCGCTGATCTCCAACAGGAAGGACTTCGGAGTGCAGGCGGCGGTCGACGGTGTCGGCATCGCCTTCGCCAGCCAGCAACTGATTGCCGCCCACATCACTGAGGGCCGCCTCGTCCCACTACTCGAGGCCTGGTCAGCGCCCTTCCCCGGCTACTACCTGTGCTATCCGGCCCAGCGGCAAATGGCGCCACCGCTCCGCGCCGTGATCGACACCATCCGCGGCGGCCTACGCCCGACTGGAGCCGGCGCAGCGGTGGTCGGCGCGGCCATGGCGGCGATGACCATCCCACGGACGGCGGGCACGACTGCGCCCAAGTGAGCGCCGCGCAGCTCCCTGAAACGACAAGGCCCGCCTGGCGACAGGCGGGCCCTTTCCGTCGCGCGATGTGCGGCCGGCCTCAGATCACGAAGACCTTGGCGCCGACCCGGACGCGCTCGTAGAGGTCGACAACATCCTCGTTGTTCATGCGGATGCAGCCGGAGGAGACGGCCTGGCCGATCGTGTTCGGCTCGTTGGTGCCGTGGATACGGTAGAGCGAGGAGCCAAGATACATGGCGCGGGCGCCGAGCGGGTTCTCGGGGCCGCCTGCCATGAAACGCGGCAGATCGGGACGGCGCTTCAGCATCTCGGCCGGCGGCGTCCAGCTCGGCCATTCCGCCTTGCGGGTGATCGCCTTCATGCCGGCCCATTCGAAGCCGGGGCGGCCGACGCCGATACCGTAGCGCAAGGCGCGGCCACCGGGCTGAACCAGGAAGAGGAAGCGGCGCGGCGTATCGATGACGATGGTGCCGGGCTTGTGCGGGCCGTCATAGGCGACTTCCTGCTTCTGGAAGCGCGGATCGAGGGTGCGCGCGATCGGCCGCTCGGCCGGGATCGGCTCGCCGAGCGCGGCGGAGCGGCGCTCGCGGCGCGGCTCCATCGGATCGCCCTGCATCGGTACCGGGGCCTCATAGTCGGAGAGGCGGCGCATCGTCGGCTGCTGGCCGTAGGCGCCGCGCTGCGGCCGGTTGTAGACCGCCCCGCCCCGGCCATAGTCGGTCGGGTCCTGGCCGGTCATCATCATCTCGATGAAGCCGCCGCCATATTGGCCGCGGCCGGCCGAATGCGTGACCATCGGATCGGCCGGGCGCCAATAGGTCTCGGCATTGGCCTCAGCCGACAGCAGCACGCCGCCGAGCACAACAAAGGGAACGAGATAGAGCGGACGCATGACGCAACTCTCTTTACGCAACAGGCTTGAAGCGTGAGGCGATGCGTTGAAATGAATGGTGAATCGTTGACTCTATCGGCCCCGGAACCGGCTGAATCGCTCGAATTCCCAGGATTAACCTTAGCGATCCCCGAGCAAACGCGGTAAACGCCTGGTTCACGCCCTCCGCTAGCGCCGGCTCTTGCGCATGGCGAGCCAGAGCCGCAGCAGCGTCCGGCAGCGGGCCACGTCGAAGGCGAGCATTAGCCCACCATAGACGACTAGGCCAAGCGTGCCCTGCAGCAGCAGTTCAGGCAGAGGAGAGAGCCGGCTGGAGAGCGGCCAGACGACGATCGCCATGGCGACGACCGCCGCGATGACGATGCCGATCTCCCGCCAGTTCGGGGAGACCGGGAGCGAGCGCAGGCCCACCCAGCCGGTGATGGCGAGAACCACGAGGAAGCTGAGGGTCTGGCCGAGCGCATAGCGTTCCGGGCCGAGCGCGCCGGCGGCGAAGACCAGAGCAAGGTTGACGAGGAGGCCTGCGAGGGCCGCCAACGTCACCACGCCGGTACGCTTGCCGAGCAGGAAGACCGGGTAGATTCCGGCGGCGAAGACCGCGAGCGCGACCAGGCCGGGCAGCAGCAAGCGCAAATAGCCGGAGAAGTGGCCGTGGAATTTCACCGGCACCAGCAGCGCCTCGAACGCCGGCAGCACCAGGAAGAGGCCGGCGGCCACCGGCAGCGACACCATCAGCACGATCACGAAATTGGCGGCAATGCGCTTCTGGGCCGCTCGCTCACCTTTCGTTTCGTCGAGCCGCAGTACCTCTCGCAGCATGACGATCTCCAGCGTCGAGGCGAGCATGCCGAACAGCCGCAGGCCCATATCGGCGGCGAGCGAGAAATAGCCGGCCTCGGCGAAGCCGTTGCTATCGGCGAGCAGCGAGCGGTTGAGCAGCGGGATCAGCGAGTAGATCGCGTTCGCGCCGACGATCGGCAGCGCATAGCGCGCGAAGTCGAGTGCGAGGTCGCGCCGCGCCGCCGACCAGGAGAGCGGCGCGTCCGCCAGCGCCCGCCGCACCGCCAGCAGGGCCGCCATGGCGCTGAGGACGCCGCCGAACATCACGACCGTCGCGTCGCGCGTCCACCAGGCACCGCCGACCATCAGCAGCAAGGCGAGCACGTTCTTGATGATGATCAGGCGGGCATAGGCCGCATCGAGGAAACGGGCCCGGGCGATGGCGCCGTGATAGTCGAACAGGCCGGCGCAGATGCCGCCCAGCACCGAGCCGGCGACGAGCATGACCGGCAGGCCGAAATCGACGCCGGCGACGACGGCCGCGACCAGGATGCCGCACAAGGCGAGCGTGATCCCCGCGCTCAGCACATCGAGGGTCGCCCTGATCTGCGGCTGTTCGTCCCGGCTCTTCTGCGAGTAGAAACGGACGGCTGAGAGCCTGATCCAGTCGAGCAGCGCGGTGTTGAGCAGCACGAGCATCGCCGCACCGATGGCGTAGCGGCCAAATTCGGCGGGGCCGAGGAAATAGGCGATGAGCAGTCCGAGGATGAAGTTTAGCCCGGCATTGATCACGAAGGGCAGGAGTACGGTCATGACGCCATCGCGAAGGGGCAAGCCGACTCAGCACCGGCCGCGCATGACTGCGCTGATCCCGCCTAACCGCCAAACCGCGCCTGTCCAAGCGGAAACTGGCGCGGCCTCGCTCCGCGCCGTCATGACGAGCTGAGCTGATGCCGGGCGATCCGATGTTCTATCTCGTCGGCTGGACCACCACCCTGCTGATGGGCATCGGCAAGGGCGCCTTCGGCGGCGGCCTCGCCATCCTCGGCGTGCCGCTGCTGGCGCTCGTCGTCGATCCTCTGCAGGGCGCAATCATGGTGGCGGTGCTGATCGCCGCGATGGACCTCTTCGCCATCGGCAGCTTCGGCGTCTCGACCTGGTCGAAGCCGGACCTCGCCTGGCTGATCCCCGGCCTGATCGTCGGCATCGCGATCGGTTATGCCGTCTTCCTGATCGTCGATGCCCGCATCGTCACGCTGATCATCGGCGTCATCACGCTCGCCTTTACGGCGCACTGGTTCCTGCGCGGCCGGACCGCCCCCGCCGGCCAGCTTCCAGTCTCGCCGCCATTGGCCTTGCTGGCCGGGACCGCCTCGGGCTTCACCACCTTCGTCGCCCATGCCGGCGGCCCGCCGGTCGCGATGTACCTCCTGGCGCGCGGGCTCTCCAAGACCGCCTTCGTCGGCACGACCATCGCCTTCTTCATGCTCGGCAACCTCCTGAAACTGCCGCCCTATCTCGCGCTGGGCCTGAAGCAGCCGCAGGCGCTCTGGGCCGCGCTCGCCTTGCTGCCGGCGGCGCCGATCGGCGTCTGGATCGGCCGCTGGCTGCATGAGCGTCTCGACCAGAAGCGGCTGTTCTTCGCCTGCTATCTGCTGCTTGCCGCAGCCGCGCTGAAACTGACCACAGACGCCGCGCTCGCACTGCTGCGATAACGGCATGGCAGGAGCGCGAGCGCCCCATCTTTGCAGCGGCCCCTATTGGCCCTAAGCGCTTTGTCATGACCGCCCTGCCCGCCCTTCGCGACGCCACCGACGCCGATTCGGAGCCGCTCGCCGCCCTGATCGCCGCGACCTTCGCGGAGTATCCGAACTGCTGGTTCGACTGGTCGGAATTCCCCGAGCTGCGCCGTCCCGCCAGCCACTATACGCAAAAGGGCGGCAGGCTCTGGGTCGCCGACGGGCCGGATGGCCGGATCGCCGGCTCCATCGCCGTCGTGCCGGTGCCCGACCAGAACGCGGTCGAGCTGTTCAAGGTCTATGCCGATCCGAGCCAGCGCGGCAGCGGGCTGGCGCAGGCGCTGTTCGCCCGCACCCTCGCCTTTGCGCAGGCCGGCGGC